>CAYPLR010000007.1:0-50059 GCA_964411675.1 uncultured Bacteroidales bacterium | reverse complement strand
ATTAGTTAGGTAAAGTAAGATTGATTTTTATTGTAAATTAAAAGTGAATATGTTATAATAATTTGTGTTAGTAAATATAAATATAAAAGGAGCGTCTAGCATGATCTACAAAACGATTACAAATTATAAAGAGGCGAGCAAAGACTTTTTAGAAAACGAAAAGCAGTTTCATTTGGGGGTAATTCCTACTGAACAGTCGAACCCATTAACAAAAAATATGAGTTATATTATTGCTCAAGATACTGCTGAAGGAATTAAAACAATTTTATCAGCTGATGTGAATATTCCATCTGTAACTAAAAAAGCATTTGAAACACCAGAATTTAAAGGATTTGTTGATGATATATATAAAGCTATCGTAAACAAGAAAAAAATACTTTTCTCGAGCGTTGGTGCTAGTGGAAGAATGGCGCTACAACTAGATGCTACTTGGCGAAAATTCTGGACAGAATTAGGTTTAAAATTACCAGTTAGAAGATCACAATTGGTTGAAATAAGTGAAATATCTGATAGCTTGATGACTGGTGGAGATAGAGCGCTTGTAAGAGCAGTTGAAAACTTTGAAGATTATATGACTTTCGGTCGTCAACAAGTTGTTGAAGCGGGTGTAGGACCTGGTGACGTTGTTGTTGGCTTGGCAGAGTGTGGTTTATCAGCTAGTATCAATGGATCTGTTCTAGAAGCAATTGAAAGAGGATGTACAACATATTACCTATTCTGTAATCCAGAAGAAATTCTATGTAAACATCTTGATCGAGTAAGAGTTGTTTTTGAAAGAAAAGACATTATTAAAATACCTCTATTCGTAGGTAATATGGCTGTTTCTGGTTCAACAAGAATGCAAGTTACTACAGTTGAATTATTGGCAGCTGGAGCAGCAATGGAAGTTGCTAGCTGGCGTTGGTTAAAAGAAAATTTAAGCGAAAAAGAATTAGAAGCAATTGGTTCAAAAGCATTAGAATTAAGTGAATATTCAGATGAATACCAAAAGTTGTTAGATAAACTATCTAAAGGAAAAGCCCTAAAAGGTTTGGCTTCTGCCGTTGATTTAGAAACAGAAACATATAATCAAAATGGTCTAGTTACTTATGTTACTCCAGAGTACTTCATCGACATCATGACAGATACAACAGAACGTCAACCAACATTTACATTACCACCATTTAGAAAATTCAATGATAAAGTAAGTCCAATTAGTTGGGCATATATTAAGAATCCTTTATATCCAAACGAAGTTGCTTGGCAACATGTTTTCCGCCGACCAATCAAAGGTTTAGAGTGGACAGCTGAAGACTATATTAGAATGAAGGCAGCTCAAGATATCGTAAATAAACCACCAAAAGTTGGAGCAACAGAAGTAACAGATTATGCTATTGGTAATGAAGATGATCCATCTCGTTATTCACGTAAACCATCAAGATTGATTTGTGTTGATATCAATGGTTCCGCAAATGAAAAATCAGTGGAATGGTTTAAAGCAAATGCTCCAAAGTTTAGTGAAGGCGTAGCACTTCGATTAGGTCATATTCCAAGCAATAAAATTGCAGAACATGAAATTCATATTCCAGTTGAATTACCTAATACCATAATGGATTTACTTCCACATTTGATGGCTAAGTTAGCATTCAATTTATTAAGTACTGCAACAATGGCAAAAATGGGAAGAGTATGGGGAAATTGGATGGTTCAAGTTCTACCAACAAATAAAAAATTAATCGATCGTAGTACAAGAATTATTTCTTTCGTTTCAGGACTTCCATATGAAAAAGCAAATGAAGAATTCTTCTATTCTTATTACAATCGTAAGCCTGAAGATGAATATCGTGAATCTTACGTTATTGAAACATTGAAACGCTTAGGCTTTGAACAAAAAGACAAAATTAAGTAATCATGATTGAACTACTGCTTGAAAGCAGTAGTTTTTTTATGAAAAAAATATAAAACATAAAAAAAAGCACGAGCAAAAGGTTTTATTTATATAAAGCTATAGGTTTTTTAAATAAAATTTGATATAATACACCTATGTGTAAAAAAAGGAGAAAAGAATGGTTGTAAAAGAATTTCCGATATTGGAATTTGATGAAAGTAAAGACGCATTTATCAATCCCAACAACGTTAGAAAAGTATTAGTAAACGTAGAGAAAGTACCTTCTATGTTAATCATTTGTTTTTTTAAAGAAGTGATAGAAAAATTACTTCTCGAACAAACCATTACCTCCTTCATATTAATTAAGGGAGAAAATGATTGTCAGTACTATAAATTTAAAGATGAAGATATTCTAATCATTCATGGCATCATTGGAGGTCCTGCTTGTGGTGCTATTTTAGAAGAAGCTATAGCGTTAGGGGTTAATAAGATTATGTTTTGTGGGGGAGCAGGTTCTCTCACACAAGAAGGAACTTGTGGTAAATTTGTTATTATTAATTCCGCAATTCGCGATGATGGAATGAGTTATCACTATCAAGCACCATCACGAGAAATTAGGGCAAATCAAAGAGTTGTTGATATCATAAGTAAATATTTTATAGAAAATAATTATGATTATATTGTAGGTAAAACATGGACAACCGATGCTTTTTATCGCGAAACACGGGATAAAATCGCGTTACGAAAGCAAGAAGGAGCAATCATTGTTGAAATGGAACAAGCAGGATTGCTTGCGGTTAGTCAGTTTCGTGGAGTAACTTATGGAGCAATCATTTATTGTGGAGATGATTTATCGAAAGCAAAATGGGATGGTAGGGAGTGGCATTCACGCGCCAGTATCAGGGAAGAATTAGTACAAATTTGTTATAAACTAGTACAAAAACTATAATAGCTGAGGAGTTTCTTATGAAAAAAATATTCACACTAGGATTATTTATTGTTTTATTATTCAGTATCGGCGGTTGTAAACCCATAGAGGAACCAAACGATCCCAATGATGTGTTTATAGATTTACCAAGTTTAGAGGGATTAACATTAGAAAAAGAAGAAAAAATTATTGAAGTTCGTAATCAATATGAAGCACTATCTTCAGAAGATAAAAGCAAAGTAACAATTCAAAATTTAGAAAAACTAGTTAATTTGGAAACGAAAATAGAGGAATTGAAACTAGAACAGGCTAAAGAGGTTGAAGCGGAAGATTTTCGACTAGCAGTAGCAAAAATACCTTCTCTTAATAACATTTCTCTTAATGATGAGGAGTATATCGTTGCCACTCGTAGTTATTATAATAGTTTAGCTAGCGATATTAAGGCGTTAGTGGAAGAAGCACTGATGATTTTAGAAAAAGCAGAAGAGCAATTGATTCTACTTCATGAACAAAATAAACAAGTATTAGCACAAAAAATTATAGACGATATTTTAGGATTACCAACATTGGAGTCATTAACTCTTGCTGAGTATGACTTAATAGAAGGCATTATTGATGAGTATGATGCTCTACCCAATGATGTTAAGTTAATGATTGATTCTTCTTATTTGCAAACATTAATGGAGTATCAAAATCGTTTAGAAGGACTTTTGGAAATTGAAAATTTTGTTGAAGAATTGTATGCACTACCAACAATCGATCAATTAACACTGACAGATGAGAGTAAAGTTGTTTCATTACGTAATCAATTCAATGAATTAGCAACATGGCAAAAAAATGCAATCGAATTTGATGATTTATTATTACTTGAAGATTATGAATTAGCAATTCAAGAATTAATCAAAGAGGATTTGAACCAAAGAACTCCACAAGCTATGGAGGATCTGAAAGTATATTTAGAGGGGTATATTCCTGCTCAAATAACAGAGAGTATTAACTTCTTTACAAGTTATACCATGAATGGTGTTGATTTAACACTATTTTGGTCAACAGGAGATAGTTCTATTAACTATCTTGGTGAAGTAGTACAACCAGCCAAAGATCGCGATGTTACCATCACGGTAAGAATTACTAGAGGACTTTATTCAGATACATATAGTAAAAATGTGATTGTGAAAGGGATTGGAGAAATAGTGATGCCAGATTTTGAACCAGGAAAGAAAATTACTTTCGCTTATATGCGTAACAAAGACGGAAACCAAGATGTACTCTATAATCGTGATTATAATATGCTTGATGTAATTAATTACTCATTTGCAAGGATTTCTGGAGGTAAGTTAAGTGTATCGGGATTAACAAATCTAAATAATGTTTTAACATTAAGACAACAAGGAGTACGAGTTGTAATTGTAGTTGATGGTGTATCTAGTGATACCGCTAATGCATTCAGTATTATGTCAGCATCTCCAATCAGCCGTAAAGTCTTTATTGATTCTGTTATGGAAGTCATTGATTTGTATCAACTAGATGGTCTTGACTTAGACTGGGAACTTAATGTTAATACAACTAACTTTAATCTTCTATGTCAAGAATTACGAGCAGCTTTTGATAAGTATGAGCGAAAATTGATTTTAAGTGCTGCAGTCGGTGTTGCAACAAGTGCCTTCGATGCAAAAACATTGGCAAACTATCTTGATTATTTACATATTATGACCTATGGCATGGGCAGTACTTCTAGAGTAACTCATGAAACAGCTTTATATTCAGGATCGGGAGTAACTTATTCTGTAGACTATGCTGTGAATAAATATTCTAGCCAAGGTTTTCCAAAAAACAAAATAACTTTTGGAATTCAGTTTTATGTAAGAATGGGAACAGTGAGTGGCAATCCAACGAATCCATTTGGTTTACCAATGACAAGTGCTCGCTCTATCGGTTATGCATCATTCTTATCAAATTACTTTAATGCAAATCAACAATATCAATATTTTGATTCCAATACTAGTTCTTATTATTGGTTTGATGGAACGACTTATGCTTCTTATGATAATCAACAATCAGTGAAATTAAAATGCCAATACGCAGAAAATCAAGGCTTAGCAGGAGTCATGTATTGGGATTATGGACATGATTTAACAGGAACACTACTAAGTGCCATTTATCAAGAATTTAATAATTAATAGAAAAGAAAGCAAGACTAATCAGTCTTGCTTATTTTTTTGATAAACGATTAAATTTTTTTGTTTCCCTATTCTTTTTACACATTCTAAATCGGTTAGAATCTTTAAAGCTATTTGTGCATTGTGTTGATTTAGCGGTGAAAGCTTTTGATAATCTTTTGAAGTAAAGTTGAGAGGAAGATTACTAGGAAGAAACAACTGATAATCAAAAGGCGAATTGATATAAACTTCATTGACTAGTTCGATCGGGATACGATTATATCGACTAGAGCCTCTTTTTTTATTGATACTCCAACCATTTAAGGTACGATACTCTTCCATATTCATTAACAACAAGCATATTCTTAAATTGGAGTGGTTTAGATAAGGCTTAATTTTATATAACTCAAAGATAGCATCGTAAATCGTCCCCTTTTTTGGGCTTTTTCTTTTACTGGAAACTTCACCAGTATTTTCATCGATCCAATAAAGCCATTTAATATAAGGAATGGGATAGGCAATAGTAACTTGATAATTGGGTAAAAAGAAATCAAGCTTTTTTCTAAGTTTATTAAAAGAACGTGTTTGGACCTCAATAATTTCTTGTCCCTTTAAAATGTCAACATAAAAAGGACCTACTTTCATTTCATGATAGATTACATCATTTTCAAAATAATATTTAATGATTCGATGTAATAATTTTTCCTGTAAGGTTCCAATCTTTTTTGTGACATCATTACCACTAACTAAAGAAGCAGCAATGTCTAAGAATCTTTTTTCATCCATTTTGAATATCCTTTTTACTTATTTCATTATATCAAAAATAGTGTTTCATGCCAAGTATATTCTATTTATCACTGAAATATTCACTTGACAAAATTCATGATTTAGAGTATCATAGTATAGTAAAAACAAAAACAAAGATAGAGAAAGTAGTAATCGCAAAAATTTTTAGAGAGCTAGTGATGGTGGAAAACTAGTAAAAGTATGCCTTTATAAAGATCACTCTGGAGTTGCAAGCTGAAAATAGTAAGCTGTGCCGGTATCCCCCGTTATTAGGATAGCATATGTTAGTATGTAAAAAGGTGGTATAATGGAACCCAAACTTTCATCCTTTTTAGGTTGGAAGTTTTTTTATTTAATAGGAGGAAAATATGTATAAAAAAGTGCCAACAAATTTGAATTTTGTTGAAAGAGAAAAAGCAGTGCGTGATTTTTGGAAAGAAAACAAGATTTTTGAGAAGAGTATTTCTGAAAAAGAAGGAAATAGAAACTATACATTTTATGATGGTCCACCAACAGCAAATGGAAAACCACATATAGGGCATGTTCTAACAAGAGTAATCAAGGATATGATACCTCGATACCATGTTATGAAAGGAGCTCATGTATTAAGAAAAGCTGGATGGGATACTCATGGCTTACCAGTAGAAATTGAAGTAGAAAAAAGTTTAGGAATAGATGGCAAAGAGCAAATTGAAGAATACGGACTAGCACCATTTATTGCAAAATGTAAGGAAAGTGTATGGAAATACAAAGCCATGTGGGAAGATTTTTCTGATACCGTAGGTTATTGGGTAGATACTGAAAATCCTTATGTAACTTATCACAATGAATATATTGAATCAGTTTGGTGGAGCTTAAAAAAGGTTTGGGATCGAAAATTATTATACAAAGGGTATAAGATTATTCCTTATTGCCCTCGTTGTGGAACTCCACTTTCATCTCATGAAGTAGCCCAAGGATATAAAGATGTCAAGGAAGAATCAGCTATTGCAAAATTCAAATTAGAGAGTGAAGATGCTTATTTTCTTGCATGGACAACAACTCCTTGGACATTACCATCGAATGTGGCGCTTTGTGTAAATCCGAAAATGACTTATGTAAAAGTGAAAAAGAATGATGAAGTCTATTATATGGCAGAAGCTTTGCTAGAGAAAGTACTAGAAAGCGACTATGTCGTATTAGAAAAAATGTTGGGAAAAGACCTAGAGTATAAATATTATGAGCCTTTATTTCACTTCAGTGAAAAAGCAAAAAATGCTTTCTTTGTTACCTGCGGTGATTTTGTTACCCTAGAAGATGGAACTGGAATTGTTCATATGGCTCCAGCATTTGGTGAAGATGACTATAATGTTGGGAAAAAATACGGTTTAAAAATGGTGCAATATGTCAATGCTCGTGGAGAATTAACGGAAGAAACCGATTGGGCAGGAATGTTCTGTAAGAAAGCGGATAAACCAATCTTAAAAGATTTAAAAGAACGTGGACTATTATTTAAAGTCTATAAGTTTGAACATAGTTACCCTCATTGTTGGCGTTGCGATTCACCACTAATTTATTATGCCCGTGAGTCTTGGTTCATTAAGATGACGGATGTAAAAGAAGATTTGATTAGAAATAATAATACCATAAACTGGATTCCAGAAAGTATTGGTAAAGGAAGATTTGGTGATTGGTTAGAAAATATTCAAGACTGGGGTATTAGTCGTAACCGTTATTGGGGAACTCCACTTCCAGTTTGGGAATGCCAGTGTGGTCATAAACACGTAATTGGTTCTATTAGTGAATTAAAAGAAATGTCTAAAAATTGCCCTGAAGATATTGAACTTCATCGTCCATATATTGATGCTGTTACTATTACCTGTCCTAAATGTGGACAAGAAATGCATCGAGTAGAAGAAGTAATTGATTGTTGGTATGATTCAGGAGCGATGCCTTTTGCTCAATGGCATTATCCATTTGAAAATCAAGAAAGATTTCAAGAGCAGTTCCCTGCTGATTTCATATCTGAAGCTGTTGACCAAACAAGAGGATGGTTCTATTCATTATTAGCAATATCAACACTTATTTTTAATAAAGCGCCATATCGTAATGTAATAGTCTTAGGACATGTTCAAGATGAGAATGGACAAAAAATGAGTAAATCAAGAGGAAATGCAGTGGATCCTATGGAAGCATTGGCTGAATTTGGTGCGGATTCTATTCGTTGGTATTTTTATGAGAATAGTGCTCCATGGCTTCCTAATCGTTTCCATAAAGATGCAGTTGTTGAAGGGCAAAGAAAATTCTTAAGAACATTATGGAATACATATGCCTTTTATGTACTATATGCAGAAATTGATCAATTTGATCCAACGAAGTATGAATTAAAATATGACTTACTTCCAGTGATGGATAAATGGTTATTATCTAAGTTAAATACAGTTGTGAAGGAAGCAGACAACAATCTTGCTAATTATAAGATTATTGAGACAGCAAGAGTTTTACAAGATTTTGTTGATGAGATGAGTAATTGGTATGTTCGTCGTTCTCGTGAACGCTTCTGGGCTCAAGGAATGGCACAAGATAAGATTAATGCTTATATGACTTTGTATACTGCACTCGTAACCATTGCCAAGGTAGCTGCACCAATGATTCCATTTATGACTGAAGATATTTATCAAAACGTGGTAAGAAGTGTAGATGAAAAAGCAAAAGAAAGTGTTCATCTATGCAATTATCCATCCCCAGTTTTAGAGTGGATTGACAAGGATCTAGAGAATAATATGGAATTAGTATTGGACGTTGTCGTGATGGGACGAGCAGTTCGAAATAATTGTAATATAAAGAATCGTCAACCAATCAGTAAAATGTATGTGAAAGCTGCGAAGCCATTAGATAAATTCTATATAGAGATTATTGAAGAAGAATTGAATGTCAAGGAAGTTTTATTTACCGATAGTATCAGTTCATTTATATCGTATAGTTTTAAACCAAATTTTAAGACAGTTGGTCCTAAGTATGGAAAATATATCAACGATATAAAGAATGCATTACTTGAAATAGATGGAGTAGCAGCAAAAAGAGAACTTGATTCTACAGGTAGTTTAAAGCTAAAAGTGAGAGATGTTGATGTTGAATTAGTCAGTGAAGATGTACAAATAGAAGTGATTCAACAAGAAGGATTCTCATCATTAGCTGATAATTATACAGCAGTTGTTATGGATACAACATTGACACCAGAATTAATTGAAGAAGGTTTTGTTCGAGAAATTATCAGTAAAATTCAAACAACACGAAAAGAATCTAATTTTAACGTGATGGACCACATTGAAATTTATGTTTCTGATAATAACAAAATTAAAGAAATCATAGAAAAGAATATCGATAGTATTAAGCGAGATGTTCTAGCAAACGAAGTACATTTTGATCAAGAGATTGAATCAACAAAAGAATTTAATATCAATGGAGAAAATGTAAAGATTGGTTTGAAACAATTATTCTAAGAGTTTGAACTTCTCAATTGACAAAAAAAACTCATTATGATAATATTTAATTATAAATTTTATCAAGGGGAGTAGCTAAGATACTATATTCGACATCACGGATAATCCCGGATATAGTAGTCATTTAGATGATAAGCAAGACCTTATAAGCAAGGTTTTGCTTTTTTATTTCTTATTTGGAGGAGTGAGAAAAATGTTCGTAGAGAAAGAATTCGGTGAAGTATTACAAGAATTACAGGTTGATTCTCAAAGAGGATTAACTAAGGAAGAAGTTATAAAAAGACGAGAAAAATATGGTTTAAATGCGTTAAAAGAAGCCAAAAAAACGCCATGGATTTTACGTTTTTTAAGACAATTTAATGATATTTTAATCATTATACTGTTAATCGCTGCTGTTATTTCAATTATTGTTGATTCTCATGAATGGATTGAAAGTTTAATTATTTTTGTTGTCGTTTTAATCAATGCTATTTTAGGAGTTGTTCAAGAGAGTAAAGCTGAGAAATCACTGGAAGCATTAAAAAAACTATCCAGTCCCAATGCAAAAGTACTGCGTAATTCAGAAGTACAAAATGTAGCAGCCTCTGAGTTAGTTCCTGGTGATATTATCCATTTAGATGCAGGGGACTTTATTCCTGCTGATGCTAGAATTATTGAACAAGCAAAATTACAAGTAGATGAAAGTGCTCTAACAGGAGAAAGCGTCCCTGTAAACAAAACGATTCATGCCATTCAAGGAGAAAATATTCCTCTTGGAGATCGAAAAAATATGCTTTTTTCATCAACATTTGTTACTTATGGAAGAGGTGTAGCTGTAGTAGTCAAGACAGGAATGAATACAGAAATTGGTAAAATTGCTTCTATCCTAATCGAAACTAAAACAGAACCAACTCCACTACAACTAAAATTAAATCAAATAGGAAAAACAATTGGTTTGGTAGCGATATTTATTTGTTTGATTGTTTTTTTACTAGAGTGGTTGGGAAGTAATGAAGGAATGTTGAAGGCCTTTAAAACCAGTATTGCTTTAGCGGTAGCAGCAATTCCAGAAGGACTATCAACAGTAGTAACTGTTGTACTCGCCATTGGTGTAGAGAAAATGGCTAAGCAAAAAGCAATTGTTAAGAGATTACCAGCAGTAGAAACCTTGGGATGTACTTCAATTATTTGTAGTGATAAAACAGGGACATTAACTCAAAACAAAATGACTGTACTTAAGACATATTATCGAGAAACTAAAAATATTGATAGTGACTTAACATCAGAAGAAAAGGAAATGTTAACTTACTTTGCTTTATGTAGCGATGCAAAAATATCAATGATAGATGGTGTTGAGAAAAGAATTGGTGATCCTACTGAAACTGCATTAATCGAAGCAAATAATAAATTTGGGTTATATAGCAATGAAATAAATGAATCTTTCCCACGATTGGAAGAATTATCATTTGATTCAGAACGTAAAATGATGACAGTAATAGTTAGATATAATGGAGAAATTTTATCGATTACAAAAGGAGCACCAGATATTATTATTAATCGATCTCTCGATGACTTCAACAAGCAAAAAGCACTGGAAGCAAACAAAGAAATGGGAATTGAGGCCTTACGTGTGTTGGCGGTTGCGGTAAAATATTTGGATGAAATTCCTAGCGAAGATCAATTAAATAGTGAATATTTAGAAAATAATTATCATTTTGTCGGTTTGGTAGGAATGATTGATCCTGCTCGACCAGAAGTAAAGGAAGCCATTCAAGTAGCTAGAACAGCGGGCATGCGAACCATTATGATTACTGGAGACCATGTAATCACTGCTTCTGCAATAGCTAGAGAATTAGGAATCTTACGAGACGGAGAATATTCGATTACTAGTAAAGAACTTCATAAATTAACGAACGAAGAGTTGTTTGCAAATATTGAAAAATATTCTGTCTATGCTCGTGTAGCACCAGAAGATAAAGTGCGAATCGTTGATATGTGGCAGAAAAAGAATAAAGTAGTAGCGATGACAGGCGATGGTGTCAATGATTCTCCAGCTTTAAAAACAGCGGATATTGGTTGTGCCATGGGAATTACTGGAACTGATGTTTCGAAAGAAGCAGCAGCTATGATTCTTGTTGATGATAATTTCGCGACGATCATTAATGCTGTCCGCGAAGGCAGAGGAATCTATGAAAATATTAAAAAGACAGTGAAGTACTTGCTATCTAGCAACATAGGTGAAATTATTACAATTTTATTTGCTTCACTAATTACTGCTTTTACTAGCTTAAGTCTTGGAGTTCCTCTACTACCAATGCACTTATTGTGGGTTAATTTAATCACGGATAGTCTTCCTGCTTTTGCAATTGGCTTAGAAAAACCAGATGAAAAGGTAATGAAACAACAACCTCGCGATAAAAAAGAAAGCTTCTTTGCCAACAAAATGGGTTTATCTATTGCATGGCAAGGCTTCTTAATTGGAATATTGACACTAGTAGCTTATATTATTGGTCATACATGGAATCCTAATAATTATTTAGGACAAACAATGGCATTTCTTACTCTTGCAACAGTTCAATTATTCCATGCATTTAATGTGAAAAACGACAGAACAATATTTTCAAAACAAACGTTTAATAATAAGTACTTACTATTAGCATTTCTATTGGGATTAGGACTTCAATTATTAATTATCTACATCAATCCATTATCGCAAATTTTTAAACTGGAAGCATTATCTATCACTCAATTAGGATTATGCTTTGGTTTGGCATTTGTTATGATACTAGCTAGCGAAATAGCGAAACTGATTAAAAATAGAAAAATATCTTGATTTGTAAGAAAAATTTTGCTATAATAATAAGGGCGCTAAAGAATGCGCAATAAGAAAATAAATCTCCCCTATGGGAGATTTTTTTATATAATGAGGAGGAATTATATGGCAAAGTACATTTTTGTTACTGGAGGTGTTGTTTCCAGTTTAGGAAAAGGAATTACAGCATCTTGTATAGGAAGATTATTAAAAAATAGAGGCTTGAAGGTTTTCATGCAAAAATTTGATCCATACATCAATGTTGATCCAGGAACAATGAGTCCTTACCAACATGGAGAAGTTTTTGTAACCGATGATGGAGCAGAAACCGATCTAGATTTGGGTCACTATGAGCGTTTTATCGATGAAAACTTATCAAAAGATTCCAATATTACTTCTGGAAAAATCTATAAATCGGTTATCGAAAAAGAACGACGTGGCGACTATAATGGTGGAACAGTACAGGTAATTCCTCATATTACGAATGAGATTAAAAATAAAATACGCAGTGCTGCTCAACATTCACAAGCGGATGTTATCATTACAGAAATTGGTGGAACTGTTGGTGATATTGAATCACAACCATTTTTAGAAGCAATCAGGCAATGGCGTCGTGAAGTTGGTTATGAAAACACATTTTATATTCATACTACACTAGTTCCTTTCTTACGTTCTGCGAATGAAATAAAAACGAAACCGACTCAACATAGTGTAAAAGAGTTAAGATCACTTGGAATTCAACCAGATATGATTGTCTTACGTTCAGAAGTTGATATTGATGATAGTTATCGCGATAAGGTTTCTTTATTCTGCGATGTTGATAGAGATGCTGTTGTTGTTGCAAAGGATGTTAGTATTCTCTATGAAATGGTTTGCGAATTTGAAAAGCAAAAAGTGGATCAATATATTTGTAATCATTTTAAATTTGAAACCGCTCCTATCGATATGAAAGAATGGAACGAATTAATTAAAAGAGTTAAAAAACTATCTGGGGAAATTAAAATTGCATTAGTAGGGAAATACGCGGATTTACATGATGCTTATTTATCCATTAGTGAAGCATTGAAACATGCTGGTTACCATTTTGGTAAAAAAATAAACATTGACTGGATTAATTCTGAAAAAGTAAATTCCGAAAATGTGAATGAATTATTGCAAAACGCACAAGGAATTTTAGTCCCTGGAGGCTTTGGCCCTCGTGGAGTTGAAGGTAAAATATTAGCATGTAACTATGCTCGTAATCATAAAATCCCTTATTTTGGTATTTGTTTAGGAATGCAAATTGCTGTTGTTGAATATATGCAAAATGTCGTTGGCTTGAAAGATGCCAATTCAACTGAGTTCGATGAAAACACGAAACATCCAGTCATTGATTACTTACCTGAGCAATATAAAGGTATTTCATTGGGAGGGACTTTGCGTCTAGGTTTATATGATTGCATGATTAAGAAAGAAACTCTTGCTTATCAAATGTATCAAAAAACAGAAATCAAAGAACGCCATCGTCATCGTTATGAATTCAATAATCAATACTTGGAAGTTTTAGAAAAATCAGGTATGATTGCTTCTGGAATAAACCCACAAACAAACCTTGTAGAAATAGTGGAAATTGTGGATCATCCTTGGTTTGTTGCTTGTCAGTTCCATCCTGAATTTTTATCACGACCACAACGAGCCCATCCTTTATTTTTAGGATTTCTTGGAGCTTGTATAAAAAAATAGAAATAGATTTAGAGCGCTCATTAAATTAAGCGCTCTTTTTATGACATTTTTACTAGTTTTTGCTGAATAAAAATGTAATATATCTAGAAAAAAAGAGGAATATAATGTATAATATATAGAAGGTGAAGTTGATGGATAACACAAAAGAAAAAAACCCAAAACATATTGCCATAATCATGGATGGTAATGGTACTTGGGCAAAAAAACGGGGATTACCGCGAAATCTAGGACATCGAAAAGGTGTTCAAACCTTGATTAATATGGTTAAATATTGCCAACAAATCGGTGTCGAGTATTTAACTGTTTTTGCCTTTAGTACAGAGAATTGGTCAAGGCCAAAAGAAGAAGTTGACTACTTGATGAAATTACCCAATCAGTTTTTGGAAACTTATCGTAAGACAATGCGTGATAATGGTGTAAGATTTCGAGTAATTGGTCGTAAAGACAATCTTAATGAAGACCTTCTAAAGAAAATTAAAGAAGTTGAAATAGAAACAGAAGAAAATAATAACATTCATTTTACACTTGCTTTTAATTATGGTGGGAAAGACGAAATTGTTAATGCAGCTAAAATGATAGCAACAGATATCAAAGAAGACAAGATTAAGATTGATGATCTCGACGAAAATTTGTTTTATCATTATTTATACACAAAGGATTTACCAATGGTTGATTTGTTGATTAGAACAAGTAACCAAATAAGAATTAGTAATTTTATGCTTTGGCAGATTGCCTATAGCGAACTGTATTTTACGGATACTTTATGGCCAGATTTTAAAAGAAGAGATTTAGATAAAGCTGTCGATGAGTATCAAAGGCGTAATCGCCGCTTTGGAGGACTTCAATGAAACAAAGAACAATAACCGCTTTTTTCATGATTATTATCTTATTGCCTTTAGCGGTAATTGACCATCCAATTGCAGAGTGGGGATTTTTTACTGTAGCAATTCTATTAAGTATCATAGCAACTTACGAGTTGATTCATATGATGTACCAAAAATCATCATCAATGAAAGCATTTCGCTATTTTGTTCCTCTATTTTCAGGCGTGATCACAGCGCTTGCTTGTCTAGCAACTAAAAAATCAGGAGAGATAGAGTTTTTAAATGAATATTTTATTTATCATTTCTATGTACTAATAGCTTTCCTAGCATGTAGTGCTATCACATTAGGATTATTAATCTTTAAACCTCATACAACTACGAAAGAGGTTTTTGGATGTCTTGCTAGTTTAGTTTATGCTGGTTTGATTTTTGGTTATGCAATGAGTATTAGGTATTTAAAACCAATCAATTTGAATCAAACATTGGTTGAACTCAATGGTGTAAAAAGTTTTGTTTATGTTTACTCCATCGTGGTTGCTACTGATTTGTTTGCCTATATCATCGGTATCAAATTTGGGAAGCATAAATTATGTCCAGAAATAAGTCCTAAAAAATCAACAGAAGGAGCAATTGCTGGTTTTATTGCAGGTATTATAGTCGGAACTGCGACAGCCTTTTTACTGAAAATAATAAATCCAGAGTCAAATGAAATTTTCCCAACTATATTAGTAGTTTTAGGATTATCAGCATTTTTATCTATTACTGTTCAATTAGGAGATTTGATTGCTTCAAAAATAAAAAGAGGTTATGAAATAAAAGATTTTTCTAATTTGTTTCCAGGACATGGCGGTGTTCTTGATCGCTTTGATAGTTTATTATATGCAGGTATTTGGTTTTACATCATTGTTCAAATAACTGAATTATTGCTAATAGGAGCTTAAAATGAAAAATATATTTTTGCTAGGAGCAAGTGGATCAATCGGACAACAAACCATTGCTATCATTAGAAATAGTAAAGAATACTCTTTAAAAGCAATATCGGTAGGGTATAACGTGGATGCTGCTATTGCTATCATCAACGAATTCAAACCAGAAATGGTTAGTGTTGCTTACCAGAAAGACAAGGAATATTTACAAGTAAAATATCCAGAGATTCATTTTTCCTATGGAGATCAAGGGTTAATTGATGTTGCCACTTATGGTGAGAGTGAAGGTTTACTTGTAAATGCTGTTGTTGGAATCATGGGTTTGGCACCAACAATTGCTGCTATTATGAAGAAAAGAGATATTTTACTAGCAAATAAGGAAACATTAGTAACAGGTGGAGAAGTGGTCATGACGCTTGCAAAACAGTATCATGTGAATATTTTTCCAATTGATAGCGAACATAGTGCTATTTATCAATGCCTACTATCAGGAGATAAAAAAGATGTTGCTAATTTAATTATTACTGCAAGCGGAGGAGCTTTGCGCAATAAAAATAGAGCAGAACTAGTTGATATTACGGTTGAAGAAACTTTAAAGCATCCAAATTGGTCCATGGGAAAGAAAATCACTATCGATTCCGCAACTATGGTCAATAAAGGATTAGAAGTAATTGAAGCTCATCACTTGTTTCAAATGCCATATGAAAAAATCAAAACAATTCTTCATCCAGAAAGTATTATTCATTCGATGGTGGAATATAATGATGGATCAATCATGGCACAAATGTCATATCCCAATATGATGTTACCCATTCAGTATGCATTCACTTATCCTCGTCATATAGAAAATGAAAACTTGAAAAAGTTGAATTTATCTAGTATAAAGAATTTGTCCTTCCAGGAAATGGATTTTTCAAGATTTCCGATGTTAGGTCTAGCTTATCAAGTAGGAAAAAGTGGTGGATTATTACCAACAGTATATAATGCAGCCAACGAAGCTGCAGTTGATTTATTTATAAACAAGAAAATAAAGTTTCTTGATATTGAGAAAATCATTTTTGAAATGATTGAAAGATATCAAGGAAACAACGAACTAGCAATTACTTTAGATAACATTCTAAAGATAGATAAAGAAGTGAAAAAAAGTATTTATGAAACATACGGGGTGAATTAATGGATTATATTATTGGTTTAATTGCATTTATTTTTGTTTTAGGTGTCATTGTTTTAGTTCATGAAGGTGGGCATTATTTCTTCACTAAAAGAGCAAATATTTTATGCCGCGAATTTGCTTTTGGTATGGGACCTATTATATGGAAAAAGAAAAAAGGAGAAACTCTATATACAATTAGAGCATTTCCTATAGGTGGTCTTTGTGCGATTGCGGGTGAGGAGTTAGAAAATGATCCTTTTAAAAATCGAGAGACAATCAAATTAAAAATTGAAAATGGAAAGATTACTGGATTTTACCTAGATGTAGAAGATGAAAAGGTAAACTATCCAATCTATAAAATTATTAGTTATGACATTTTTGATGCAGAACAAACTGGAAATCTATATATGGAAGTTGTCGATGGAGAAATGATTACAAAGTATCCAGTCGATCCACAAGCAATGCTTTACGAAAAGAAAATAGAGTATCAAATCGCCCCCTATAACAGAACCATTAACGCAAAAACAAAAAGAGCAAGAGCAATGGTTATGTTTGGCGGACCATTAATGAATTTTCTACTAGCTCTTGTTGTGTTCTTTTTGGCGGGTTTAATCCAAGGATATGCAAATTACGATTCTTCTATGGTGGATGATGTAACAGAAGAAACACCAGCATATATCGCGGGACTTCGAGATGGCGATGAAATCATCAAACTTGAAAGTAGTACCCTAATTCAAGAAGTTAAAGTATGGGATGATATTTCTCAGTTTATGGATGATTACCAAGCTTTAGGCGAATTAGAATTGATAGAAGTAACCTATCTTCGAGAGGGTGTAGAGTTCATAACAACTTTGACACCTGCTGTATATGTATACAGTGGTGGGTTTGTTGGAGATTATACGATTACTGATAAAGTTGTTGTACTAGTAGTATCAACTGTAGAAAATAATCTGGCGAATAACGTAGAATTGTTAGCTGGTGATCAAATTATTGAAATTGAGGGACAAATAGTAGCTTCTTGGGGAGATGTTTACCATGTCTTTGAAAATTATAGTGGTGAAGAAGAGAATTGGTTGAGTTTAAAAGTAATACGTGATGGTGAGGAAAAAGAAATAAAAATTAAGCCATATAGTAAGACTTTATTACAAAAGCAAACAACTACTTCTGGTGAGCCAATTCCAGCAGTAAAAGTAGCAATGGGAATTTCTCCAACCTATAAATTTTCTTTCATTAAGAGCTTTGGCTATAGTGGTCAAAGAACCTTATCATCATTTACTGCAATTATCGATACGTTTGATTTATTATTTAGTGGTGATGTTGGTATTCAAAACTTGTCAGGTCCTGTTGGAATCTTTAGTCTAACAAAAGATGTAGCTTCACAAGGAATAGCTCCCATTTTAAATTTAACAGGTTTATTAAGTGTTAATATAGGATTACTTAATTTGTTGCCAATTCCTGCCCTTGATGGTGGAAGACTTGTCTTTTTAGCTTATGAAGCAATTACAAAGAAAAAACCAAATCAAAAAATTGAAACAGCGTTGATTACCATTACCATGCTCCTATTATTTGGATTAATGATAGTAGTAACCTTTGGTGATATATTAAGATTATTAGGAATAAGAGGTTAGCATATGAAACAATCGTTATTATTTGTTCCCACATTAAGGGATATGCCTAAAGAAGCAGAAGTTGTTAGTCATAAAATTTTGCTTCGTGGTGGCTATGTAAAACAAAGTGCTGCAGGGGTGTATTCTTATTTACCTTTGGGATATAAAATTATTAAAAAAATTGAAAATATTATCCGTGAAGAATTAGATAAAATAGGCTGTAGTGAATTATTAATGCCTGCATTGCAATCTAAAGATTTATGGGTTGAAAGTGGGCGTTGGGAAGCCTATGGCAAAGAGTTAATGCGTCTTGAAGATCGTCATGAACGAGGCTTTTGTTTAGGACCAACTCATGAAGAGGTTGTAACTAGTATTGTTCGTGATTTTATCAATAGTTACAAGAAACTTCCTTTGGCTTTATATCAAATCCAAACAAAGTTTAGAGATGAATTTAGACCAAGATTCGGCTTAATGCGCGGTCGTGAATTTATTATGAAAGATTTATATACCTTTCATGCTACACCTGAAGATTTGGATGAATGGTATTTAAAGGTTAGAAAAGCCTATCAAAACATTCTCGATCGAATGGAATTACATTATCGTATCGTTAGTGCTGATAGCGGAAATATTGGTGGATCTTCTAGTGAAGAGTTCATGATTTTATGTGATATAGGTGAAGACACAATTGTCTATAGCGATGAGAGTGAATTTGCTAGTAATTTGGAATTGCATAATCTCCAAATTGGCGATTTATCACCAGATGGGAAAGGTCATATTTTACACGCAAAAGGAATTGAAGCTGGTCATATCTTTAAACTTGGAACCAAATATTCCTTGCCAATGAAAGCAAATTTTATCGATAAAGATGGAATTACAAAACCAATCATTATGGGTTGCTATGGTATGGGAATCAGCCGTTTATTAATGGCCATTTTAGAGCAACACTATTGTGATGAAAAGGCAATTTGGCCACAAGAAGTTCGTCCATTTGATGTCCATATTTTACCTTTAGATAAGGAACAAACAGCAAATTATGACATTGCTTTAGAAGTTTATGATAAACTAAGCAAAGCTGGATACGATTGCCTATTCGATGATCGTCAAGAGAGCCCAGGAGTTAAATTTAAAGATGCTGACTTGATTGGTGTTAGAAATAGAATTGTTGTTGGTCGTAAAGCTAGTGAAGGAATCTTTGAATTTAAAGATATTAAAGAAAACATCACAAAAGAAATTACTTTCTCTGAAATGATGTCAATGAACTTTAAACTATAAAAAATGGAGGGCTTTATGAAAGGTTTTAAAAATGCAAATATTTATATTGAGGGAAAAGGAATTGTAAAAAGTTCTTTGGTTATTGAAAATGGCAAAATAACTTCTTTTGATGAAAAAAAAGATTTAATGACTCTAAGAGAAGATCTTATTGTTGTTCCTGGCTTTATTGATAAGCATATTCATGGAGCGAACCATTCAGATTCTATGTATCCTAGTTTAGAGGATATTAAAAATATTTCAAAAACAATCGCTAGTGAAGGTGTGACATCATACATGCCAACAACGATGACACAAAGCGAAGAAAACATCGACAAGGCATTAAAAAACATCAAGGAATACATCGAAAAAGAGAATAAAGAAGGAGCTTTTGTTTTAGGTACACACCTAGAAGGACCTTTCATTTCTCCGAAATTTAAAGGTGCTCAACCAGAACGATATATCGTTCCTTGTAGTGTTGAAGAGTTTATGCATTATCAAGCAGTAAGTGGAAATAATATTAAACAAGTTACTTTAGCATATGAAGAAAATGGAAAAGATTTGTGTAATTATTTATTCTCACAAGGAATTGTTGCTAGTATTGGGCACACAAATGCTACTGCTTTAGACGTATTAGAAGCAGCAAAAAATGGAGTTACTTCAGCGACACATACATACAATGCTATGAAACCTCTTCATCATCGTGAAGCAGGTACAGTAGGTGGTATCATGCTAGCGGACACGATTTACGCGGAATTGATTGCCGATTTAGTTCATGTTAGTCCAGAAGCCATTAAAGTTTTGTGTAAAATCAAAGGCTTAGATAAAATCGTTTTAGTAACAGATGCTATCGAATCAAAACATTTACCAGATGGTATTTATAGTTTAGGTGGTCAAGAAGTAATGGTTAAAGGAAGAGAAGCTCGCCTAGCAGATGGAACATTGGCGGGAAGCACATTAAAAATGAACCAAGCAATTAAGAATATGATTAATGCCTTAGGAATTAGTTTAGAGAAAGCTATCGATTTGGCAACCATCAATCCAGCAAAAAACTTGCGAATTGACAATATCAAAGGTTCTATTGCTTTAGGAAAGCATGCTGACTTAACAGTTATTGATAAAGACCTAAATGTCTATATGACGATTAGCAAAGGAAATATCATTTATAATTCGATCTATTAAGGAGAAACAAATGTTGAGAAATCAAGATAGATATCAAGAATATGCAGTTAGGGTTAGAAGACAATTGCATATGTATCCTGAAATAGGATATGAAATTGATAATACAGTAAAATTCATTTCTGAGGAACTTGACAAACTACAGGTAAAATATTTTACAGGAATAGGACGAAGTAGTGTTGTTGCTATTCTTGGTGAAAAGACAGAAAAACCAACAATAGGTTTTCGTGCTGATGTAGATGCATTAGAAATTGAAGAAATGAATCAGCTAGAATATCGATCAAAGATTCTAGGAAGAATGCATGCTTGTGGACATGATGTTCATGGAGCGATTCTTTTAACCTTGATTAAATATTTAGTGGAAGAAAATGTTGAACTAGAAGGACAACTGAAGTTTGTCTTTCAAGCAGCAGAAGAAGGACCAACAGCTGGTGGCGAATTGGTTTGCCAAGACAAATTAATGGATGATGTTGATGTGTTTCTTGCGTTTCATGTCAGTCCATCAATTAAAGCAGGAAAAATAGGCATCAAATCTGGTGAATTTAATGCTAGCTGTGATGACTTTTCTATTAAATTGATAGGAAAATCAGGGCATGCAGCTTATCCTCACCTATCAATTGATCCAATTCAAATGGCTGTAGAAGTATATCAAATGATTCAAAACATGAAAAATAGGCAATTAGATCAAACACAAAAAGCAGTAATTTCAATTTGTGTTATGGAAGCAGGAAAAGCATTCAATATCATTCCTGATTATGCTTATTTAAAAGGAACAGTAAGAACGTATAATAAAGAAATTAAAGAGAAAATTAAGAAACAAATAGAAGAGATTGTTAAGAATGTGGCAAATCTTCATCAAGGAGACTACGAACTAGAATACCGTGATGGAGTTATACCAACAATCAATACACCAGAAGTCTGTGAAGTACTTAAAAAGGTGGTTATTGATACCATTGGATTGGATAACTATGTAGAACTAGACACTGTTTCTATGGGAGTTGATGATTTTGCTTACTATGTCGATAAAGCAAAAGGGGCAATGATGAACTTAGGAATCCGTAATGAGGAAAAAGACTGCATTTATCCACTTCACAATTCTCGCTTTAATGTTGATGAAGATGTTTTTATAATAGGAGTAGAGGTATATTTAAAAGCCATTCTTCAATATATGAAATGATAGGATGATAGAATATGATTTATTTACGTGAAGCAGCGAGTGCTGTTTTAGGATTGGGATTATTATTTTTTATAGTGAATGGGATAATTACAACAATCAATCCAAAAATTAGAGGGGCCATTCATTTAACGATTGGCTTAGTACTTACCATATTATTCGTTTTAGCGTATTTTCTCGATAATTACATTTATACAACTCCATATTATCCGCTTCGAATCTATATCATGTTCGCAGGGAGTTCTTTACTATATACCATTATCATTCCCACTACATTATTTGTGAAGGGAAATCGTGAAGGATTCAGTTTTAAAAGAAAGAAACTTATCTATACAACCAATAAAAATGAATTTTTATACTTGGTTTATAAACAGGGTACACAAGTATTTCTCAAGAATAAAAAAGGAATTGTACTGAAAATAAAGAAAACGTCATTTGTGGATCAAATGATTGAAAAGTGTAATCAAAAATATAAATTAACGATACCAGAAGAATTGATTAAGAAATATGGTATCGTAACAATAACAAGCAAAAAAAAGGAAGTCTATCATTGTTATGTCATTGATGTTCCTACAGATTTAAAGGATTTTGGTTTTACTGATTATAATAAATATGAATTAGTTCATATGGATTTTGATTATTTAGATAAACAAATCATTTTCAGATTAATGCTAGAAGAAGAATTTAATGTTGTTTTATAGAATGGGCGAATCAGCCCATTTTTTATAATAAAAAACCACTAGAATTTTATTTCCTAGTGGCTTTCGCTTTTTTATAAGTATTTTTCTACTTTGCTTAATAAACGTTTTGGTATTTTACCCAAAACTTCAATTTGAGTCTCTTGGTAATTGATGGTTTTTGTATAACCCAATCCTTTTAGAAACTCAATGATTTCTTGCTCGTGATAAGGAACATGAAGTTGAATTGTTACAAAGTCATGCTCTAATTCTATTTGTATCATATCAATGAGTTTGTCAATATTTTTATCGGTAGTAGCACTGATTCTAATTGCTTTTGCATATTGAGGTTGAATGTATAAGTAATCCTCAACCAAATCGATTTTATTAAAAGCGTAAAGGATAGGGATGTTTTCTACTCCAATACTTCGTAATACTTGTTCAGTAGTTTCAATTTGCAATTTATAATTATGGTTGGTAGCATCAACAACATGAACAATTAGATCCGCTTCTTTGATTTCTTCTAGGGTAGATTTAAATGCTTCTACTAAGTGATGAGGTAATTTATTGACAAATCCGACGGTGTCAGTTACTAAAAAGCGAAAATTTGTTTCTGTTTGGATTGCCCTTGTTGAAGTTTCGAGTGTTGCAAAAAGCATGTCTTTTTGAAACACTTCTTTTTTTATCCCTTTTGAGTGATCTAAAAGAGCATTCAAGGTACTTGATTTACCACTATTTGTATATCCCACTAAACATACTGTTTGCATGTTATTTGCTTTTCGTGTTTTTCTTTGTTGTTTTCTTAAAAGAGTAGCTTCTTCAAGTTCTCTTTTCAATGCAGTAATTCGGTCAGTAGTAATGCGGCGATCAAGTTCTAGTTTAGTTTCACCAGCCCCTCTTCCATGTGCGAAGCCACCACCAGCACCTCTTTGACGTGAAAGGCCTGCTCTAAGTCCCATAAGACGAGGAAGGCTATATTTTAATGTTGCTATTTCAACCTGCATCATGGCTTCTTTTGTTTTTGCCCGACGCTTAAAAATTTCTAAAATGATGAATGTACGATCATAAATAGCGATTTCTAAAGCTTCTTGTAGATTGCTGATTTGCAAAGGGGTTAATTCATCATTGAATACTAAAGCCTCTATATCTAAACTTTGAATAGCTATTTTTATTTCTTCGATTTTTCCTTTACCAACATAAGTTGAGGAATTTATATAATTTAGATTTTGCGTTATAACATCAACAACCTCAATATCACAAGCCAAACATAAGTTCTTTAATTCTTCAATCTCATCAAGGAAAACATAATCTTCACTTAAAGTGTTAACGCCAATGATTATCGCTTTTTCCATGATAGTCAACCTCTTTTCTATTAGTATTATACAATTCGTAGAGAAAATAGTCAATTAATATCGTTCCATCAACCAACAAGTAAAAAAACACAAAAGACTAAGCAATTGTGTTTATTAATTCAGTATCTTTTCTTGCGAAACTTTGTTTAATCAGTGTTATTAAAGGAACTGCAAATATAATTAAACATAGAGTTTCTGAAATTGGGAATGCAAGCCACACTCCATTTACTCCTATGATTTTTCCTAGAATGAAGGCAAAAGGAATTAAAAAAGCAGCTTGTCTTAATAGCGACATAATCAATGCCTTTGAGCCTTGATCGATTGACTGAAAGATAGAAACCATAATAATACCAAAAGCAGCTGGAAAGAAAACAAAACTAATGATTCGTAAAGCAGGAATACCTAAGGCGATTGTTTGTGGTTCTGGACCAAGGATATCCAATAAGTTTTTCGGGAATATTTGGAATAAAAGAAAGCCAATTGTCATTAGAGTTAATGAGACTGAAATTAAAATTTTAGCACATGTAACAAAGCGCGATTTAATATTGGCTCCATAATTATAGGATAGAATAGGTAACCCTCCCTGAGTTAAGCCAAAAATAGGCATAAAAACGAAACTTTGAAGTTTAAAATAGATAGTTAATACTGCATTAGCAATTTCTTCTGGATTCAACATTTTTAATATGTTATTTAAAATAATATTTGTAAAAGCAGCAATTGAATTCATTACCATAGAGGGAATTCCTGCTCTGGTAATTTCTTTCACATATTCGCCTTTAAATTTATAGCTTTTAAAATTAAAACTAATGTCAACTTTCTTAAAACTAATATAGTTTACAGTAAAAAGCATGGCGACAACTTGACCAATTATGGTTGCAATAGCAGCTCCACTTACTCCCATATCAAGAGTGAAAATAAAGATAGGATCAAGGATAAGGTTAGTAATTGCTCCAATTAATTGTGCTAACATTGGGATGAGCATTCTTCCCATTCCTTGTAACATTTTAGTAATACCAATCTCAAGAAAATTAAAAATACTAAACATCATTACAATAGATAAGTATTGAGTGCCATATGTTTTTATAATTTCAATGTTAGACATTAAATTTAAAAATATTTTAGGTAAGAAAAAAGAAAGCAAAAAGAAAACTAACCCTGCCACAACAGCCATAATGATTCCTGTACGAGCAATATTTGCTGCTTCTATAGAGCGTTTCTCTCCTAATTTTCTTGAGATAAGAATGTTGCAACCAATTCCAATTCCTAGTGATAATGCTAGCATAATCATTTGCATTGGGAAAGCATAACCTAGAGCAGTGATCATATTATCTTCACCAACATCATAACGAGAAATATACATGGTATCAACAACATTATACATCGCTTGTACAAACATGGAGAAGATGGCAGGCAAACTCATCGTTGCTAATAATTTTCCCATTGGCATTGTTCGCATTTTAATGCTTTTTACATTACTATTCATAGTTAATCACCTAGTTAATGATTATACCAAAATTATGCCTTATAGTAAAGAAAAAAGATCTCGAATTGAGATCTTTATAAACCACATTTTAATTGAGCGTTGCAGTTAGTGCATGTATTACAACCACCAATGTCTTCAACAACTCCTTGAAGGCAAATCGGACAAGTATCTCCCACTTCAACACCGATGTTACGATTGGCTTTCGTGTTAGTAGGATTAATTTCATCCTTTTCTCTTTCCACTTTATTTTCTTGAATCTCGATACCCAAATCAGAAAGTTCAACTTGTTTTGGAAGATTGTCCTCTTTCTTCAATGTTAAAACTTGAGTGTCACGACTGCCATCCACATAAACAGTCCCACCTTTCGCTTTGCCTTTATATAAGCGCATATACAATTTTTCAACATCTTCCACTGTATAACCCTTTGGTGCATTAACCGTTTTAGAAATAGAAGAGTCAACCCAACGTTGAATGATACATTGTACATCAGCATGCTCATCAGCAGATAGTTCCATTGCTGAGACAAAGATATCTGGTAGATGATTCATATCATATTCAGGATGAAGATTAATGTAATTGTCAACAATTGGAGCATTCACTTCCATGAATTTACCTAAACGACCGCTACGATAATATTTGAAAGCAAAGTATGGTTCAAGACCAGTAGATACGCCAACCATAGTTCCGGTAGAACCCGTTGGAGCAATTGTCAATAAGTGTGAATTTCTAATACCATATTTTAGAATGTCTTCTCTGATTTGAGCAGGCATTTTCTTCATATAGCCACTTTCAACAAATTTTGCACGTGAGCCATATTGGTCAAGGAAAGGGAAACTTCCTTTTTCTTTTGCAAGATTAATGGAAGCATTATAGGCATTGGTTGCCACAAATTCAAATAATTTATCAACAAAGCGATTCGCTTTTTTACTACCATAACGTAGATTACAGTAAATTATTAAATCGTGTAATCCCATAACACCGAGACCAATTCTTCGTTCTCCTAGGGCTTGCGTTTTATTTTCTTCTAAGAAGTAAGTAGTACGATCGATAACATTATCTTGTAGCCTTATTGCCACATCAATCGTCTTCTTTAATTTCTCCCAATCGACATCGTTTGTTTCGTAATTAGCCATATTCGCCAGATTGATTGCTGCTAAGTTACAAACAGAGTATGGTGCAAGAGGTTGTTCTCCACAAGGATTCGTACATACTACTTGTTGGCCATACGCTTTTGCGTTGGTCATATCGTTAGCGTTGTCAATAAAGAAAATCCCGGGTTCCGCTGAATAGGTGGCACAAATGTTAATCAAGTTCCACAATTCTCGAGCTTTAAAGGTTTTATATACCTTAACACCATATCCCATTTTTTCCCATACCCGAACATCGCCAAGATCTGACCATTTTTGATTATAAGCTTCTTTTTGACCAGGGCTATAGTTATCAATATCAGGGAATTTTAATTGGTATTCTAAGTCGTTTTCAACAGCATACATAAATTCTTTTGTAATCGCAACTGAGATATTAGCACCAGAAAGAAAATCAGGGTTATTTACTTGGTATTTTCCACCGATAGATAAAATTTCTCGTGCTCTTTCTAAGGTTGCCTTACTTACAGTACCAGGATGTGTTCCTTCTATATCGATTAAGGCTTCATATATTTCTGTTTCTTCATTTGTAAGAGGTATAAATTTAAGTTTATTTTTTGCTTCACGGATAATATCTTCATCGGTAAGATTGTTGATTAAAAATTGTAAAATTTTAGGATTTTGCATTTTACTAATGATAAATTCAATAATATCTGGATGCCAATCTGCAAGCATAATCATTTGAGCTCCCCGACGAGAACCCCCTTGTTCTACTAGATGAGTTAATTCAGACAGATCATGTAACCAACTTACAGAACCACTTGATTTACCATTTACTCCTTTTGCAAGCGAATTTTTAGGTCTTAGTGTAGAACCATTTGTACCTACTCCACCTCCACGAGACATGATTTCCATAACTTGTTGGCGATGAATACTAATTCCTCCTCGTGAATCATGAATAAAAGGCATAACAAAACAATTAAAATAGGTAACGGCACTATTTGAACCAGCACCAAATAAAACTCTTCCTGCTGGAACAAGGTTTAATTCAGAAAGTTCATGATAAAAGTCAGTTACGACTTCTAATTTTTCGCCTTGGCCCAAGTTGTTTGCTAATCGATGACAGATTTGCTCAAAAAACAACTCTAGAGGTTTATCTACTTCATTTAGGTGACGTTTAATAATTCCTCTTGCATCAATATCAAGACTCATTGCTGCATATTCTTTTTCAACTTCTATGTACAAAAAACCAGATTCAAAATCGATTTCTCGAATATAACCAATTCCTCTAGTTGGAAATTTTGGATCGTCTTTTACGATGCAAACAACAACATCGCCAATTCCTATTGTACTATGATTGATATCTTTTTGTGCATAACGATCTAGTAAAACTAGACGAGATACACCAGTAAAGGTCATATGCATTTTCTCTTTATCAATTAAAAATAAATGGGGAAAAAAGTTTCGAATGTCATTATTTAGTTTCTCGATAATGTGGTCAGTATAGAAAACCCTATCTACATTGTTCATAGCAAAAATCCTTTCTAAAAAAATCGATATCTAATTATACTATGAAAAAAAGCAAAATAAAAGAAGAAAAAACATGAAAATATTTGCGATGTTTTTTCACTTATTCAGTGAAAATATTCATTAAAAAAACTGAAAAACTTACTCTTAAAAATTTAAAATACTATATTACTTTTTCGTTTTTTTTGATATAATAATAATGAGGTAAGGAATATGACTAGAGATACTACTACTAACTTGAAACTATCATCTAAAAATTTACATCTAAAAAGTATATTTAGTACAGACGCTTATCTTGAATTAGGAAATGTTGATTATGAAGCTCTAGAAAAATTGCTTAATTATGAAATGATTAACATCAATGATATTGTTGATTTTTCTATTCAGAATATTGGTATTGGGCGAATGAACATTCAAAATAAGGATTTAAACAATAAGGTACCATACCTCTATTTAAAAAATATTGTTGATAAGGACAAACTAAAGCAATTATTTATTAGCTACGGAATTCTAAAATATACAAACAATGACAACAAAGAAGTGTTTATGCCAATTGTTTTAATTCCTGTTGATATGGTCGTCATTTCTGAAAGCATCTATTTTCAATTGGTTAATTCTCCAATTGAAAACCCATTATTATTATCTACCTTAACCGAAGTTACAAAGAGTAGTATTTTATGGGTAAACAAATTAGATAGTGTTTATGCAATTGATCAATTCTGCATGAGTTTCGCTCGCAATGAAGAATTTAGCATCAGTTTAGAGAACTATCTAACCTATGGAGATATTAGAAAAAAAGATGTATTAATTGATTTTTCAAAACTGGAAAGAAACAAGGAAATAGAAAATAAACTGGCTGATCGATTATATTCAACTGACTTAGAAGATTATTATTATTCCTTGCCACTTAATAAAAAACAACGAGAGATTTTAATCAATGCAATTCTAGGAAAAAGTTTTTCTATTGTTGGCCGACTTGGTACAGGAAAAACAACAGTTCTAAAAGATGTGATGATTAATGCAGTAAATCAGGAAAAGCGAGTTTTATTTATTTCTGATATGATAGAAACGTTAGCAGATATTCTTGATTATATGAAGCAAATAAATATGGAAAATTATATTGCAGATTTATCAATACCATTTACAAACTTACAAACTAATGCTATAGAGGTTACTCCGCGCAATTATTTTTCAACAAAAGAATTAAAGGATGATTTATTTAAACGTTATGAAAAATTAAATCAATATGAAACAGCTATGAATGGAAGAATAGCTAATTTTCAGTATTCAGAAGTAGTGGAAGAACTGTTAAAATTCTCTGATTTATCAACTGAAAAGATAGAAATAGACAAACTTGAAGATTTGTATAAACACGAATATTTTGCTATTAAAGCAAGTCTAGAAAAAATTCAAGGAGCATTATTAAAAATAGATAACTTTAAAGAAAGTATATGGAAAGAAATTCCATTTTTAAATAATGTTAAGTATCCCAATCAAATTATTACTTTAATATACCAAATAGATCGATGCTTTAAAACTTTCTTAGAAGAGAAGAATTATTTTGAAACCAATTTTGGAATAAAAAAGATTGAAAATTATGCAATGCTGAAGAATGTTTTATACCACTTAGAAAATTTAGATATCACATTGGTACCAAATAGTTGGTTGGAAGAAACATTAAAAGGATTTAAAGAAGCACAAGTAGAATATAAAAATCTAAAAAATGAAATTAACAAAATACAAGAAATCAATAATTATAGCAATCAGCGTTACATTAATCTAGATTCAATCAACATAGATAATGAAATTGCTGTGGTTTTTCAGAAATGTTTTAAACAAAATGATTTGTATCATATCGATAGTTTAAATGCTGATCGTAAAAATGTGACAATTAAGATCAATAAAGGGGCAATCCAAAAAGAGATTTTTTTAAAGACTCTTGAAAAAATCTTTGATTTTTCTAATTGGGAGTTTTGGAAAACAAATGAAGGTTTAGAAGAAATCATTAAATTTATTAATTATGTTAGTACGCATAAGATTAATCGTAAATTAGTAAATATAGTAGTAAACAATCAACAGGATTCTTTTACTAATAAGTTAAATAAAGTCACGGTAGAAATCGATGAACTTATGGTAATTGTAAACAGTTTTCGGGAAAAATATCCAGGGCTAACGATAAAGGAAAGTTTCATAGTTTTAAAGAACATCGAAGAAATAAAAAAAATCGAGTCGAATGTAACTAGAAATAAAGCATTGGGTGGCATACGTAAAAAATATAATAATGTCAAGATTGATGATTTTGTTTTTGAAATGGAAAAAAATATTGAAGCTTCTCATCACTTAAAAGAGTTAAAAGAGCAATATTTCAATCTAACAAAAGTGAAATATGATGTTAATAATGATTTATTAGGAGAACTTGATACACTAAAAGAGTATTTTTCTAATATCACTCGCTATGAATATCGAGGAATTATTACCAAGATGCTTTATCACTTGACAGAAAAAGAAGTCATGGCAACAGAAGAGTATGAGAAACTTTTAAAGACATTATTAATGTATAAGAAAGCATATTTAGAATTGTTTGATTTAATCACAGATATATCAAAATATGATTTGATTATACAAGGGAATAATACATACGAAAAAATACTTAGTCTAGATAATATCTTCAAATACATTCAAAATTTATATTTTTCAAATGACCGCATGTTATTTGTCATCAGAGCAAGTGAACAAGATTATATTAAAGCAGAAACATACTTGGATATTCGTGACATGATGCGTGAGAAAAACAAAAAAATTAATGATTTAAAAGATAATGAGAAATATAAAAGGCTTTTTGGCATCTTATACAATAATGAAAAAACAGAAATTCAATTAATTTCAAAAATAATACAAAATTTTGAAGATTATGTGAATTGCTTTGAAAACCTTAACTTTTTTGTCAATAGTGTTCATTTGAAACGCCACGATTTACTCGTAACACATATTACTACATGTAAAGAGATTGGTAATGCTTTGACAGAGATATTTAAAATGTATTGTAAGATTTTTAAAGATGGAATTTCTCGTTACTACTACAATGGCTTTGAAGAAACACTGGAGTATACCAATAAACTATTAAACTCAAAAGATGAATTATTAAATTATTTAATAATAACAGAGGGATTTGGTGTTTTAAATAAGCATAAACTTGGGAAATTGATTAAATATGTGATTACAACAAAGAGAAAAGATAAAATTGTTGCTGATTTTTGCTTTATGTATTTAAATGAATTAAATAATAGATATTTATCTAACAATCAAATTTTATTGGAAATTAGTGATATTAATACTTATTTACAAGAGCTTAATTTGCTTGAAACAAGTATTATTGAACAAGAAGCTAAAAATGTTTTAAACGACATCCGAAAATTTAGTCTTCATCGTGTGAATTTAAATGGTTTAAAGAATCTAGATTATCAAAACTACATTCGTCGAACAAAAGGAATAAAACATATTTTCCTTGGAAACACTAAACTAGTTGAAAAATATATTAATGTAGATGATTTTGATTTGATTATCGTTGATGATGCTCATATTCCAAGCTCTAATCTTCAGTTTTTATCACAAACAAAGGCACAGGTTATTATTTCGGGAGAGTACCAATTACATGAATCTATTTCCAATAATCTAATTTCTATCATTAAAAACACCCAAAAGTTCTATCTTGATTATCGATACTCTTTAACTCCTAAGGGACTAATTCATTTTATGAAAGGCCAAAGAGGAATATTCCATAATAGTTACTCAGCAAATATTGGCCTTGTAATCATTGAGAAAAACATCAATGACTATATTTTAGAATTGTTGGTAAACGACGAGAATGTAAAGATTAATTATTTTATTAAGAATTTAACAAAACAACAATCTACTTATCAAGAATTATCTAAAATGCTTAATAAAAAGAACTACAATTTCATACAAATCAATCATTTCTTCAAAAACAATATTAATATTTGTGATCTTGCTAATGGATATCTTATTGATGCTGATTACAACATCATTGATTATGAAGATTACTATATGGTTGATATTGATTATATTTATGATAATATGTTAGATAATTTGTTGTTATGCAAGAAAAAAGTTATTATCTATGACAATAATAAAATTTTGCAAGAAGAGCAAGATTTTAAGTTTGCTGCTGGTTTAAGAGATATTCTAGATGGATACAACCAAATTTTCTCACAAAACTTCAACGTAACTAGTAAAGAATTACTAGCACAAGAAATAAAAAAATATGGCTATGAGGTTTATGAAAATAATGATAGTATGAATTTAATCTTGAAAAAGGATGATATTTTATATGGGGTTATCGTTTTATTCGATGAGTTTAACCGAATAGAGATAATGAACATTTATCGTGAAAAATATTGTGCAAGCATTAAAAATGGTTGGGAAATAGTAGTTATTGAAAAAACTACATTGCTCCATGGGCTGGATTATACAGCGAAAAAAATTGTTGAGGCTATTAGAAATGATTAAACGTGGTGATAAAAAGAAATTCAAAGAATTTGTTGATACGGTTAAGCAAGATCCCCATCGCTATTTTTATATCAAAAGTACACTATCCAAATTAAAAGAAGAAGATATCGATATCAGTACACAAGGATACTTAGGTCAAACATTACTTCATGTTGCTTTGAAACTAAATGATATTAAACTTTTCAATTTATTTATTAAAGCTGGAGTAAATACAAACATTGCAAATGAATATGGTGATACACCACTTCATAAAGCAGTTAACGAAGGGAAACTAAAATTTATTAGGAGTCTGGTAAATAGTGGATGTGATTTGAATATCGGTGCATCTCAAGAACAAACGCCACTTCATTTAGCAGCTTTAAATGGTAATATTGAAATAGTTAAGTATTTAGTAGAGCATGGAGCTGATGTTGATATGTTAGATGAGGTTAATTGCTTACCAATTGATTATGCAATTGAAGAAAAAGACGAAAAGATGATTCAATATCTTATGAGTAAACAAGAATTAGATCAAGAAAGAAAAAATCAAATAGATTTAATGTTAAGTAGAGAAGGTGAAAAAGATGTTTGATAGTTTTATTGATATTTTATCAGAATATACTGACAAATTTAGTTTTTTAGGGATTGTTAAGGCAATAATCGATTTATTGTTAGTAACGAGTGTGTTTATTGGGTTATATTTTTTAATTAAGAAAAGAATAAAACCAAAAAAATTTCTTCTTGCTCTTGTTATTTTCTTATTGATTTACCTATTAACTTTTTTATTTGATTTAAAAATAATTAAGACAATCATTAGAGTTTTCGCTTTTTGGATGATTGGAGTCTTTATTATTATTTATAGTCAAGAAATCAGGAACCTATGGGAAGAAGTTTTTGTGAAGTCGAAAGTAGATAATGCATTTTCATCTGCTCAAGAAAAACAAATCATTATTAATACAATCACTCAAACGGCAGATTACTTATCAAAACGTCACATCGGAGCATTAATAACATTTGAAAGAGAAGATAGTTTAAATACTTTTATTGAAAAAGCAATTCCCATTAATGCTGTCATTACTCAAGAAATCTTAACGACGATATTTACTCCCGGAACAGCTTGCCATGATGGTGCAATCATAATCCGTAAAAACAGGATTATGTGTGCTGGAGCATATTTTCCATCTACAGATAAATACGATATACCAAAATCTTTTGGAACTCGTCATCGTGCAGCGATTGGTATTAGTGAAAAATATGATGCTTTAACCATTGTTGTTTCTGAAGAAACAGGAAATGTGTCAGTTACAATTTCAGGAGTTATCAATTTAGAATTGACAAATGAAAGGTTGAGAGAAATACTAGACCAGTATTTGGTAATCAAATAAACATAGATTTAGGGGAAACCTTAAATCTTTTTTATTAAGAATAGAAAAATATATGGCTATTTCCATAAACAACATTTGTTTTATTAGAAAAACATGATATAATAATATAAAAGGAAGAGGAAATCTATGAGAATAGCTTTGATTGCTCATGACAAGAAAAAACCAGATATGCTTGCTTTTGCAAAAGAAAATGAGGAATATTTAAGTCATCACATTCTTTATGCAACTGGAACAACAGGAAAACTAATTATGGAACACACTAATCTAAAAATACATTGTCACAAGTCAGGACCGCTTGGTGGTGATCAAGAAATCGGTGCACGTGTTGCTAATGGAGAAGTGGATCTTGTTTTTTTCTTTCGTGATCCACTGACAGCACAACCACACGAGCCTGATGTGTCTGCTTTATTACGACTATGTGATGTTTATGAAATTCCTTTGGCAACAAACAAAAAAACAGCTACTTTATTAGTTAGATAGGAGGGATAACTATGCTAGAAAATATCATAAATTTTATCATTCAAAAGCAAAATGATATTGCTATTTTAGCATTTATAATTTTAGGCCTATTATATATATCAACGATTGTGCTTTTTAAAAGAATTCCAATTCTTGAGACATTGGTTATTTTATTGTCACTAGGTCTAGCTTTTTTCACAAAGTATTTAACCCGGGAGTTAATCATATTATTACTGGGAATTAATTTGATTGCTTGGGCAGTGGTTGAATTGGTTTTCGCTTGCTTATTACTATATGTTATCATTTTAATAAGAGCATTAAAATATAAGAATAAAATGAAATTTTATGAACTTACACCATCCAATATTGAAAGTAATATCTATGCTTATTTTGATAAAAGATCAAAACTATTGATGTTTACTAATCAATTTTACGATATCTTACCAAAAGATTATCACAATAAGAAAAGATGGTATCGTCTTGTAAAGAACATTGTTTGTGATGGGGAAACAATGTCATATAAGAAATTTATGAACCATTTACGAGAGTTTGGTGAAAAAACATTTAATATTGAAATCATATTCAATGATTTTGCTTCAGTAAAAGAAGAAATGGTGAAATCAATGATCAATGAGAATGGGAAACTACGAGGATATTTACTATATAATCAAAAGTTAACACCAACTCAATTATATAAAGATACTGTTATGAAAGAATATGCTTCTCATATGTTTAATTTCTTTGATTCTTTAAATGAGCCATTAGCCTATTTTGATAGTGTAAATAATCATTACATTCTTACCGATGCGATGAAAAAAGCCATAGGTATCAATGAGGATGTTATTACTGCGGATGGCTTGTTGAATTATATTGTTGAAGAAGACGTGGGTAGTTATAAGCGAATGTCAACTCAAAAAGAAGGAAGCAATAAATATTATTATCGTTTAAAAACAATAAACGGAATTGAATGGTTTGAAGAAACGAGAACCTTTGAAGGAATGTACGTTTATAACATCATTCATTGGGCAAAATTTTCACCACGCCAAATGAAATACTTGCCAAAAGAAGCTTTGGAAAATGAAATTAAGGCCAATCAAGATAATAATCGTAGTTTTGTTCTAGTGTTTATGACATTAAAAAAGATTGCTAGTTACGCTGAAAAATTGGGTAAAGATGTAGCTAATATATTAACTGATCGCTACTTTGCTCAACTGACATCGACGAAACTAAATCAAACACGGGTTTATAAACTTTCTAATGTTGATTATTGTTTGTTGTTTGCAGGAACTGCAGATTATGAAAGAATCGTTAGCGAAATTAATAGCAATGTTTCTGATTTGTTGAACATGCAAATTGTCTTTAATGGAAATAAATATCAAATGAGTAATGCATTGGGAATTGTAAAGAGTGAAAGTATCCTTAATCCAAGTCCAGAGAGGTTTATTGTTGCTGGTTATGAAGCATTATCTTATGCAACAAATCCTGATTATGGTAGACCATTCAGTATATATCGAGAAAAGCGAGAAGAGCGCCCCAATTATCAATTTGATAAATATCGTGTAGATATTAATAACGAGTTTTTATATGATAAGCGAAAAATTTGAAGCGATTATTTTAATCGCAGGAAGTAGTTCTCGTTCCCAGCTTTCTTATAATAAAAACTTTCATATTATCAATGGAAAACCTATCTTTCGCTATTCACTAGATGAATTTTTAAAAGTACCACAATGTGATAAAATTATTCTTGTTTATCGAGAAAGCGAAAGAGAATTAGTGGATAGTTATACCTATGATATTCCTCAAACAAAACTGAAATTAGTGATGGGTGGAACAACTCGACAAGAGAGTGTTTATCAAGGATTACTTGCAGTTACAAAGGATTTGGTGTTAATTCATGATGGAGCACGCCCGATGATAAAACAAATCGACATTCAAGCGGTCTATCAAGAGCTAAAAAAAGGCAATCCATGTTGTTTGGGATATAAAGCACAAGACACCATTAAGGAAATGGAAAAAGGACAATTGATAACCCTAGATCGCCAAAAATTATATCTAGTACAAACACCACAAGGAGTTTATCGTCAAAGCATGATTGATGCGCTGATAAAAGCAACGAAAGAAGATTTTATTGCTTATGATGATGTGAGCCTTTTAGAAAAATATGATAATGTAAGTCCTGTAATTGTATCTGGAAGTCCTTATAATCTAAAAGTAACTACACTTGAAGATATCAAGTATATTACAAAAATTTTAGGTGAAGATAATGAACTATAGAATAGGGCATTCTTATGATATTCATCGCTTAGAAAGCAATCGAAAACTGATTTTAGGAGGAATTGAAATCGCCTATATAAAAGGGTTGTTAGGACACTCTGATGCAGATTGTTTATTGCATGCAATTGCGGAAGCGATTATCGGAGCTTTGGGATTAGGAGATTTAGGAACACACTTTTCTGATAAGGATCCCCAATATAAAGACAAGCAATCTAGTTATTTTATTGTTGAAGTTAAAAAAATGTTACTTCAACACCATTATTCTTTGGTTAATATTGATGCTACAGTTTTCATTGAAGAACCAATGCTACGTCCATACATAGCCGATATGAAGAAAAATATTAGCACACTATTAGATATTGAAGAATCGCAAGTTAATATTAAAGCAACTAGAGGTGAAAAATTAGGTTATATTGGCCGTAGTGAAGGAGTAGCCGCAGAAGCAGTTGTTCTAATTGCAAAGAAAAAGGAATTGAAAAGACTTTAGGGCAAAAGCCCTTTTTTTTGTTTGGTTTGCATATCACTTTACATTTTTATGCATAATGAGTATAATATATGATAGATTTAGAAAGGAACCTATTATGAACAAAGTAGAAATAGAAAATAAAGTAAAAACAATTTTAGATAAAATTCGTCCTTATTTACAACGTGATGGTGGTGATGTTGAATTTATTAGGATTGAAGAAGGAATTGTATATGTGAAAATGTTAGGTGCATGTGTTGGATGTTCTAGTATTGACAATACACTTAAAGACGGTATAGAAGCATTTTTATTAGAAGAAGTGCCAGGTATCATCGGCGTAGAAAATATTGCCGAATAAGAAAGAAATAGGAAAAAAAGTATGTACAAAGTAAAATTTGGTAAAACATTTTATAATACTTGTTTGATTATTTGTGTAGTTATTTTATTAGCTGCATTTTTAATATTTAAAACAAAAGATTCTTCAGGAAATGTATTACCTGAAGAAGAACTAATTCAAACATGGATTTTCAGATATTTAGTTTCTTTTTATATGTTTACTTTCTTAATACCATTAGCTTCACTTGTTAGAGAATACACAAGCGGCGCATATGTAGCAAAAAAAATGAAGATAAAAATTATTGTTGGTGTTGCTGTCCTTGTGGTAGGAACAGTTTTAATTCTTGTTACATGGAATTTAAGTACTGCTCAAATATGTATGTTAGGAGCAATGCTTAGTGCTGTTTATATTTTAGCCCCTTCAACAAAAACATCGACACCATTAAAAAAATAAGCATGAAAAAGCAATTCAAAAAAGTTTATATAGAAATTTCCAATGTATGCAACTTGAAATGTCCGTTTTGTTCACAAACAAACAAGCCTAAAACGATTATGACAGCCCAAAAGTTTGATGAAACTGTAAAACAGATAAAAGAATATAGCGATTATATTTATCTCCATGTGAAGGGGGAACCATTGATTCATCCCCAATTTATGGAGATTTTATCTATTGCAGAAGCAAACAATATAAAAGTAAATATAACAACAAATGGAGTCATGATCAATAAAGTCAAGGAAACTTTATTTGCAAGTAAGGCAATTCATCAGGTTAATATTTCTCTTCATTCTCTAGTGTGCTTTCATGATGAGGAGAGAGAAATATATTTAGATCATATTTATGACTTTATTAATAATGTCTCCCAAAAAAGAAGTTTCTTTGTTTCATTAAGACTTTGGATTAAAAATGAAGAATTGAATAAAACCATTTTGAATTACTTCGAAAGCAAGTTAAATCAAAAAATAATAATAGGTAATAAAAGTATTATTGAGCAGGTTTATATTTCTTGCGATGAGGAATTTTCTTGGCCTAATTTAGCTTCACCCTTTGTTTCTGATACAGGAAGTTGTTTGGGAACAAGAGATCAAATTGCAGTTCTTGCAAATGGAGATGTTGTTCCATGCTGCTTAGATGCAGAAGGAATTGTAAAGCTGGGCAATATATTTGAGGAAAATCTAACAGAGATTCTTGCCAAACCTCGCTTTTTAGAAATGAAAAATGGATTTGAAAACAGAAAAGTCGTTGAAGAACTTTGCCAGAAGTGTAGTTATCGTCTTCGCTTCGGAAAAAATTGACTTAACAAAGAAAATCTTTTATGCTATAATACAATTAGGATAATAGGTGAGCAAAATGATTAAAAAAGGAGAAATTGTTTACGGCAAAATAACGAACATTTTAGGCTATGGTGCTTTTGTTACTGTTGATAGTTATGATGGATTAATTCATATATCTGAATTTTCCGATAATTTTGTAAGAAGCATCAATGACTATGTAACTATTGGTCAACAAGTGAAGCTCAAAGTTTTAGATGTTGATGAAGAAGGTAAAAAGTTGAGACTAAGTTATAAAGCGCTGAATAAATCACGTGGAGTGAAAGGAGAAATTCCTAAATATACAATTGGCTTTACATCATTAGAGAAAGTAATGCCGAAATTTATATCGGAACAGTTTAGGAAAAACGAATAATATGAGTATTTTAAAAGTTGATTATACAAATGTGTTAAAGTTTGTCAATAAAGAAAAAATTAATGAGTATCAAGAAGATGCCTTATTAGCACTAAATAAATTAGTAAATAAAACAGGAGTAGGAAACGATTATATTGGTTGGGTTGACTGGCCAGTTTTAATTAGTCCTGGTGAAATCGAAGATATTCGTGAAACAGCAGAAATCATTAAGGAACAAAGTGAATGCTTGTTGGTTATTGGTATTGGTGGATCTTATCTAGGAGCCAAAGCGGTCATCTCCATGCTCAATGATTATTACCCGACTATGAAGGGACTAGAAATCATTTTTGCTGGTCATACTCTTTCTTCTACCTATACGGCTGAATTATTGGAATATTTAAAACATCGTGATTTTTCAATTAATGTTATTTCTAAGTCAGGAACAACAACAGAACCGGCGATTGCTTTTCGTCTAGCAAAGGAATTATTAGAAGAAAAATATGGTGATGAAGCGAACAAACGAATTTTTGTTACTACATCAGAAGAGAATAGTGTTTTACATAGCATTGCAAAAACAAGTAGTTATAAAGAATTTTTCATCCCTAAAGATATTGGTGGTCGTTATTCGGTACTAACAGCAGTTGGATTGTTACCGATTGCTTGTGCAGGATACGATATCTACGAGATTTTAAAAGGAGCTATGGATGCACGTCAAACCTATAGTAATGCTTTATTTTGGGATAATGATGCATTGCTATATGCAACGATTAGAAATATTCTTTATAAAAGTGGTAAGGACATCGAACTCCTTGTATCTCACGAACCTAAATTAAAATATTTCGCTGAGTGGTGGAAACAATTGTATGGAGAAAGTGAAGGAAAAGATCATAAAGGGTTATTCCCCGCAAGTGTCATCTATTCAACCGATCTTCATTCGCTTGGACAATATGTACAAGATGGACAAAGAAAACTATTTGAAACAGTCATCAATATAGTAAATCCAGAAAAAAATGTTGTTTTAAACCGCGATAACAACAACTATGATGGTCTTAATTTTATCGCTGACAAGTCACTAGATTATATTGCAAAAAAAGCAATGGAAGGAACAATTCAAGCTCATGTTGAAGGAGAGGTTCCTAACATTGTGATCAATCTAAATAAAATTGAGCAGTATGATATCGGCTTTTTATTATATTTCTTTATGTTTGCTTGTGGAATTAGTGGGTACCTATTAGGAGTTAATCCTTTCAATCAAGAGGGAGTAGAAGCATACAAAAAGAAGATGTTCGAATTATTAGGAAAACCAGGATATTAAAAAGCGAAGCAATTCGCTTTTTTTAAGAAACAATTAAGGTTAAACTGTATAATAAGATTATAAGTGATAATATTCCAAAATATAAATAAATACAAAAAAATACAAAATGATTATTGACAATTCAAGTGAATTGTGATAATATATATTAGTAACAGTGGAATCAAATGGAGCAATCCAATTTATTGTAAAGGAGGAACAAAATGCCTACAAGAACATTTACAAACTTACCCAAAGAAAAAAGGGTGAGAATTTTGCGTGCCGCAAAAAAAGAATTTTCTAGAGTTCCTCTAGAAAAAGCTGTTATTGCCAACATTGTAAAAGATGCTGAAATTCCCCGTGGTAGTTTTTATCAGTACTTTGAAAATGTTGATGATCTATTCATATATCTAATTAATTATATGTATGGTATTGATCAAAAGAGATTTATTAAATACGTAGAAGAAAAAAATGGTGACGTTTACGAAGCTTTAAAATTAAAATTTTCTATGGAAATTGACAAACTAACTAGTGAAGAAAATCGTCAATTTAGAATTAATGTTTTCTCAACATTATTCAACGATTCTAAGAAATCCAGAATGCATCCCGGCATGATGGAAAAACAAAATCCCGTAGGAATCATTAATTTTCCAGAAGCACAGCAAAAGTCTAAAACTATGAATAGCTTTGCTGAAATCATAAAAATGATTGGTTTTTTCTGTTTACAAAAATATCTAGCTAATCAAGCTAGTGAGAATGAAATAAAATCATATTATAATAGTTGTATTGATTTTATTAAAATGGGATTTAATGGACCAAAAGCTGCTTTTTAAAGAGCAGCTTTTTTAATATTTATATGGTAAAAGCCATTTTTGTATGATAAAATAGAAGTATAAGAAAATTTATAGCTATCGGTTGCATTTAATGCATTAATAGAGAATATGGTTAAAGACCATAGCAGCCCCCGCTACTGTAAGAGAAGAGCATAAATCAAGAATAAAGTCACCATATTTTTGGGAAGATGAGATTGTATGCGATGACCCTCAAGCCAGGAGACCTGCCGATAGTGATGAATGAACTCATTTCGGTGGGAAATGACGGTTGACAGGCAAATGCACGATATCTACCGTTAGGTAGATATTTTTTATTAGTGAAAGGAGATAATGTCAATGCGAAGAATGAACAAATTTCATCCAGTTGTGATTATTATATTTTTTGTTTGCTCGATAGTTTATACCATGTATACAAATAATCCTTTAGTTATCGCATTATCTTTATTTTGCTCTTTGTTGTTTTATTTAGTACTCGAAAAAAATAAGCTATTTCTTAAACACCTTTTATTTGTACTACTCATCTTTACTATTATTACAGTAACAAATCCAATTTTTGTTTCACGAGGAGAAACAATTTTGTTTACCATAGGGAAGAAAAACATAACGAAAGAAAGTTTGGTATATGGAGCGGTGATGTCTATGATGTTAGCTGCTGTGATAACCTGGTTTAAGTGTTACAATAAAATTATGACATCAGATAAGTTCATTTACCTATTTGGTAAAATGCTCCCCAATGTTTCAACAACCATCTCGATGGGAATTTCCTTTGTTCCTCGGTTTATTGAAAAAGGAAAAGCAATCAATTTAGCACAAAAAAATTTAGGATTATATAAAAAGAAATTATTGGATAGAATTAAATTAAATTTACGTGTTTTTTCCTCACTGATAACTTGGGCTTTAGAAAACTCTTTAGATACGGCGGATTCTATGAATGCGCGAGGTTATGGATCAAAAGAAAGAACAAATTTTTCTATTTTTAAATATAAAATAAATGATTTCCTAGTAACAATCATCATGGTATTATTAATGATCTTCATTATTGTGGGGAGTATATTCAAATACCTAGATTATCAGTATTATCCTAACTTAACATCGTTAAATTTTAGTTTCATGAATATTTTACTTTATCTAGCTTTCAGTTTATTGATGTTGATACCTACTATTATTGAAGTAAAGGAGGACCTAAAATGGAACTTTTTCAAATCAAAAATTTAACATTTTTCTATCCTAATGAAAAACATCCAGCAATTAAAGATATTAATCTATCGATTGAAAAAGGGTCTTTTACTATCTTATGTGGGGAAACGGGATGTGGTAAGACCACCTTATTAAGAATGTTGAAAAATGAATTACGCCCTTTTGGCAAACTAGAAGGAGAAATTCTTTATGAAGGAAAACCACTCATTGATATCGATAAGAAAAAATCAGCACGAGAAATAGGTTTTGTTTTTCAAAACCCAGACAATCAAATTGTTGCTGATAGAGTCTGGAATGAATTGGCTTTTGGTTTAGAGAATTTAGGAGTTCCTACTGCACAAATAAGAAAGAAGATTGCAGAAATGGCAAGTTTCTTTAATATAGAAGATTTGTTTAGAAGAAACACTGCGAGTTTATCGGGTGGTGAGAAACAACTTTTAAACTTAGCTTCCATTATGGTTATGGAACCCAAAGTATTATTACTAGACGAGCCTACAGCCCAATTAGATCCTATTTCTCGTGATAATTTTTTACACTTGTTACATAAAATCAATGAAGAATTAGGAACAACAATTGTTCTTGTCGAACATCATTTAGAAGATTCCTTGACTTTGGCTGATAAAGTTATTGTGATGGGTTCAAATTCTATTTTTTCCCATGATACTATCATAAACACATGCCAATTGATTAAAAAAAATCGTAATCAATTTCCGCTAATTGCTAACTTTCCAACCTCTGTACAATTATATAACGCTCTAGATTGTGATGGAGAATGTCCACTAAATGTAAGACAAGGAAAACAATTTATCGAAAATAACTTTTCAAACAAAATAAAAAATACAGAATCAAAAGTATCTTTATCATCTTCTGAAAAAATTATTTCTTTAAGAAATGTTTCCTTTAGATATAGTAAAAATGATTCTGATATCATTGATGATTTATCGCTTGATATTAATAAAGGAGAGGTACTGGCAATTGTTGGCAGTAATGGCGCAGGAAAGTCAACATTGTTACATTTAATGGCTGGTAATTTAAAACCATATCAAGGACAAATTTTGATTCAGGGCAAAGATATCAACAAGTATAAAAATAATGAATTGTATGACAATAATTTGGTTCTATTACCTCAAAATCCTGATGATTTATTTGTTTTTGATACCGTAAAAGAAGAACTTCTAGAAATGAAAGAAAGTAGCCTATCAGAAGAATTTTCTATACGATTGCAAGAAATTACTAGCGATTTAAAATTAGAGGAATTATTTGATAAGCATCCTTTTGATTTAAGTGGTGGACAAAAACAAAAATTAGCATTAGCAAAGATTCTATTATTAAATCCAAAAATTATTCTTTTAGATGAACCAACAAAAGGCATTGATGGAATATTTAAAATTCATCTAGCTGAAATTATTAAAAGCATGCAAAAAAAAGGAATCACAATTGTTCTTGTTACCCATGATATCGAGTTTTCAGCGATGGTTTGTGATGAATGTGCATTGCTGTTTGATAATACTATTATCAATAAAACAACAAGAAATGAGTTTTTCTTGAATAATAGTTTCTATACCACAGCAGCCAACCGCATTACAAGAGATAGATACAATAATGTCATTACCATTGATGATGCCATCGATATCATTAGAAGGAATCAAAGCTTATGAAAAAGTATCTGATTTATCTAATTACTTTTGTTATTGTACCAGCTTTGGTGTTGATTGGCGTGTTTGTCTTTGAAGATCAACAATATGATATCATTTATTTATCAATAGCCTTCTGTAGTTTACTTCCTTTTTTTCTTGCATTTGAGAATCGCTTTCCTCAAGCAAGAGAAATTGTGTTAATTGCTGTATTAACTGCAATTGCTGTTGCTTCAAGAATCATTTTCGCGTGGGCGCCTAGTTTCAAGCCAGTAGCAGCTATTATTATCATTGTTGCGATTGCCTTTGGTAAGGAAATTGGTTTTATGGTAGGGGCATTGACCGCATTATTGTCAAACATCTATTTTGGTCAAGGGCCATGGACTCCATTCCAAATGTTTGGTTGGGGGTTTGTGGGTTTTATAGCAGGGATGCTTCGTCAAACGTTTGTAATGAAAAATATTGTTCTTCTAACTATTTTTGGTGTCTTAGCAGGAGCTATCTATTCCCTTATTTTAGATATTCAAACGATGTTCTTGATTGACAATGGTTTCAATTTTTCCCGTTATCTTGCTATTATTGCTAGTAGTTTTCCTATTACATTAACTTATATGATATCTAATGCTATTTTCTTAGTTTTATTAGGAAATCCTCTCTTAAAAAAGTTTTCTAGAATCAAAGAAAAATATGGAATATTTAATGATTATAAAAAATAGTAGTAATATTATTTTTATTGTTTTTTAAATGAAAGCGTTTTATATAGTGAAAGTATAAAATAAATTTAAATATAAAACGTTTACATGTGGACAACTCGATTTTATTTGATATAATATTTACAATAATATAAGTAAATGCAATGAGCAGAAACAAGTAGCTAATGAGTTAGTTTCTAGAGAGTTATCGATTGGTGTGAGATAATAACTAAGTATTTGTGAAAATCATTCTGTTAGCAGTCGTCTGAAAGGAAAAGATTTCTACTAAGATGGGACGTTTGGTAAGCGTTAAAATACCGATAGTGTGTTTGCACTATCGCCAAGCCGATTGTTCAAGATGAACAATAAAAAGAGTGGTACCGCAGAAGCTTCAAGCCTTTGTCTCTTATACAGATAGGGCTTTTTATTTTTCTCTAGCATACTTATATTACAGAAAAAGGAGAGAATTTATGAAAAAATTATTTAGCTTTTTAGTATTGTTGGTTGCTGCGTTTGTGTTTACTGCTTGTGGCAATAAAGATGAAAAAGAAACAGTTGATCTTGGAATGTTAGGCCCTTTTACAGGATCTTTAAGTCAATATGGTGAGCCTGCTCGTAAAGGAGTAGAGTTGGCAATTGAAGAAATCAATGCAGCAGGAGGAATTCTTGGAAAACAAGTAGTTCTTCATGATGAAGATGATGAAGGAGATGCTCAAAAAGCATTAAATGCCTATAACAAATTAGTTGATTCCATTGATTTCTTAATTGGTGAAATTACTTCAGGTACTTCAGAAGTAATTGCTGTAGAAGCACAAAAAGATGGATTACCAATGTTGACTCCATCTGCAACAGCTGCTGGTGTTACTTTAAATAGAAGTTTTGTTTTTAGAGTTTGTTTTCTAGATCCTGATCAAGGTGTATCAATGGCAAATTTTGCTGCTGAAACTTTAAAAGTCACTAAAGTTGCAGTTGCTTATGATAATAGTGATGATTATTCAAAAGGTGTTGCTGCAGCATTTAAAGCACAAGCAGAAGCCAAAGGATTAACAGTAGTATTTTATGATGGTGGAGTTGTTGCTGACTCTGCAGACTATAAAGCATTAGCAACAAAAATTAAAAATAGTGACGCAGAAGCTGTATTCGTTCCTATCTATGCTGGTAGCATAGCAACACTTACAAAAGATGTTAGAGCTGCAGGATACACACTTCCATTATTAGGTGCAGATGGTTGGGATGGCGCTTCAACAATTCTAGCAGGTGAAGATGGAAAAGGTGATGTTACACCATTGAATAATTGTTACTTTTCTAATCACTATGCTGCTGATGATGAAAATGCGAAAGCATTTGTTGCTGCATATAAAGAAAAATATGATGAAACTCCAAACGCATTTGCTGCTCTAGGATATGATGCTGCTTACCTTGCAAAAGCTGCTATTGAAAAAGCTGGAACTACTGATAAAACAGCAGTAGCAGAAGCTCTTACAACAGTAACTTATTCTGGTGTTACTGGTGAATTTACTTATAATGAAACAGGTAATCCTGTTAAGAAAATTATTATTTGTGAATATGTTGATGGTAAAATTACCTTTAAAGAAAGCAAATAAATAAAAATAATTAGATGATGAATTAGGAATCACTTTTAGTGATTCCTAATGTTATGAGGAGGGAACAATGAGTAATATCATTAATCAACTAATAAATGGCATCCAAAAAGGCAGTATTTATGCTTTGGTAGCACTTGGTTATACAATGGTATATGGAATCATAAAGCTAATTAACTTTGCTCATGGTGATTTTATTATGGTAGCCTGTTTTATCACTTATTCTGGGATTATTTTATTTGGCTTACCAATATGGCTATCATTAATTTTTGCTTTGATTTTTACTATTTTACTGGGTGTTATTACAGAAAAAGTTGCATACAAGCCTTTAAGAAATTCACCACGTATAACAGCATTAATCACTGCGATTGCTGTTAGTCTTTTATTACAAAATGTATCACAAAAAATATTTACTAGTAATCCAAAGATTGCTCGCGAAATCATAGAATTACAAGTTTATCATCTTGGCGATATCGTAATTAACAATATAGCCATTATCACAATTAGTGTTTCCATTATATCCATGATATTACTAGCGGTTTTTGTAAATAAAACGAGAACAGGAAAAGCGATGAGAGCCGTTAGTGAAAATCCAGATGCTGCTCGTTTGATGGGTATTAATAATAATAAAACAATCACGATTACTTTTATTATTGGAACTTTATTAGCTGGGATAGCTGCCATTATGTATTATGCGTATTCAGGCTATTTGACTCCTACACTAGGAGGAAAACTAGGCTTATATGCTTTTGTTGCTGCTGTTGTTGGTGGAATAGGTATTATACCAGGGGCGATGCTTGGAGGATTTTTGATAGGAATCATTGAAGTATTACCATATATGGTGGGAATTGCTCCTGAATATTCAGATATTATTTTATTTGGAACGTTAATCTTAATTTTATTGTTTAAACCTACAGGAATTCTAGGTAAAAATGTAGGAGAGAAGGTGTAATGATGGAAAAACAAATCATCTATCGTTCTACGGTTAATCCTAATTTAAAGAAAAAACGTTGGTTAGTTAATTTGGTCTCATTGATATTATTACTTGCACTGATATATGTTGTTTTTGGAGCTTCTTTTTCAAAGGATATCTTTAAAACAATACTAGGAATGAATTATCGACAGTTTGTATCGATCTTTATTTCTATTCTATATACGATTATTCTTGCAGTTTCGTTGAATTTATCAACAGGTTGCCTTGGAGAAATGGTCCTTGGACATGCAGGATTTATGGCTGTTGGTGCTTATGCCGGAAGTATATTCTTGAAATATTCTGGAGCAGCAGCAGACGATAATATGGCTACCATCATTGCACTTCTAATCGGTTTTGTTTCTGCTGGAATTATTGGCTTTTTAGTAGGAATCCCAGTTTTAAGATTACGTGGGGACTATTTAGCAATCATTACCTTGGGTTTTGGTCAAATTATTAGTACCATTATCAAACTACTTAACTTTGATGGATCAGGAAAACTAACAGGAATTCCATTAAATAGAAACATTATGCTATATGCAGTTGTAGTTATTATTATCGTAACAGTGATTTTCACGTTCATGAAATCACGGCATGGTAGAGCAATCTTATCGATACGGGAAGATGCAATTGCTGCAGAAGCAAGTGGAATACCAGTAACAAAATATAAAGTAGGAACCTTTACTTTTTCAGCAGCACTAGCAGGAGTTGCAGGAGTTTTGTTTGCTCAAAATATTGGTGTCCTACAACCTGCGAAATTTGAATTCAATTATTCCATTGAAATTCTTGTAATTGTAGTATTAGGGGGATTGGGATCATTTACTGGTTCCATTGTAGCAACCATTGTTTTATTATTGTTACCAGAAGTACTACGATTTCTTCAAGATTATCGATTAATTATTTACTCAACATTATTAATTATAATTATGTTAACAAAACCAAATGGATTATTAGGCAGATATGAATTTTCTGCTTATTCAACGTATAAAAAAATAGTTATATTTTTTAAAAAGCTTCCACAACACATTAAAAATCTACCTCAAAATATCAAAAAATTGTCAATGAAGTTAAAAGACTTCTTTAAACATTTTGGCCCAAACATGAAAAAGATTTTTATAAAAATGGGGAACAATGTGAAAACTTTCTTCAAACGAGGAGGTGCTTCTGATGAATAAAACAATGAATCAAGAAGAGTATGTCTTAAGAGGAGAAAACTTGGGTATCACTTTTGGAGGCCTAAAAGCTGTAGAGGACTTCAACATTAGTATTAAAAAAGGAGAATTGGTAGGGTTAATAGGCCCTAACGGTGCAGGTAAAACAACTGCTTTTAATCTATTAACAGGAGTGTATAAACCTACTTTTGGTGATATCTACTTAAATGGAGAAAAAGTAACTAGAATGTCTCCTCATCTTCGCGTTACTAAAGGAATAGCTAGAACCTTTCAAAACATTCGCTTGTTTAAGAAACTATCGGTTTTAGATAATGTTAAGGTAGCTTTTAATAGCAACATGAAATATTCTCCACTAACAGCAACCTTTCGATTACCAAAATTCTGGCAAGAAGAACTAGAAATCGATCGAAAAGCGAAAGACATTTTAGAAGTGTTTAATCTCAATGATGTTGAAGAGGAATATGCTTGTAACCTTCCTTATGGAAAACAAAGAAAGTTAGAAATTGCCAGGGCAATTGCTACAAACCCACAAATCATTTTATTAGATGAACCAGCAGCAGGAATGAATCCAACCGAAACAGAAGAATTAATGAACACCATCAAACTGGTAAAAGAAAAGTATCAAGTTTCAATATTACTAATAGAACATGATATGAAGCTGGTTATGGGTATTTGTGAAAGAATTGTTGTTTTAAATTATGGTAGAATTATTGCTTTTGGAAATCCTCAAGAAATTCAAAGCAACAAGGATGTAATCACTGCCTATCTTGGAGAAGAGGTGGAATGATGGAAGGATTGATTGTTGAAAAACTAAATGTTAGTTATGGAATGATTCATGCCATCCATGATGTCAACTTAAAAGTTGCGAAGGGAACTATCGTAGCCTTTATCGGTGCCAATGGAGCAGGGAAAACAACAATACTAAGAACAATTTCGCGGTTAAAGAAAGCAGATAGTGGAAGTATCACTCTTGATGGTGTTGACTTGTTGGCAAAAGAAGCCCATACCATTATAGATTTGGGAATGACTCATGTCCCTGAAGGAAGACAAGTGTTCTCGACTATGACAGTAGAAGAAAACTTAGAAATGGGAGCTTATCCATTAAAAGACAAAAAAATCATTAAAGAAAACCTAAAAGAAACATATAAAAAATTTCCACGATTAAAGGAAAGACGCAAACAATTAGCAGGTACTTTATCTGGTGGAGAGCAACAAATGTTGGCAACTGCACGAGCATTAATGATTAATCCCAAAATAATTTTAATGGATGAACCTTCTATGGGCTTATCCCCAATTCTTGTAAATGAAATATTTACAATTATAAAAGAAATTAAGAAAATGGGAACTACAGTTTTGCTTGTTGAACAAAATGCTAAAATGGCATTATCAATTGCTGATTATGCCTATGTTATTGAAACAGGAAGAATTGTCTTAGAAGGGGAAGCAAAAAGCCTTTTAGAAAACGATGCAATAAAAAAAGCCTATCTTGGTGGGTAAAGAAAACGAGAATTCGTTTTCTTTTTTATTTGTTTTAATTTGACGGGTTGTCAATGATCGTTTACACTTTTTAGTAAAAAGTGGAACGAGTGGTGTTATTATATTTATCGAGATAT
>CAYPLR010000006.1:0-53192 GCA_964411675.1 uncultured Bacteroidales bacterium | reverse complement strand
TTTAGCCTGCAAAAGTAGGAAATCGCCAAACTCCTTTCTATTAAATTATAAATAAAAATTTAAGTAATACATTTAAATATTTTTATTAAATGTGGAGGATTAGCTCAGTTGGGAGAGCATCTGCCTTACAAGCAGAGGGTCGTAGGTTCGAGCCCTACATTCTCCACCATTGTTTGCCGGCTTAGCTCAACTGGTAGAGCAATTGACTTGTAATCAATAGGTTGCGGGTTCAAGTCCTGCAGCCGGCACCATTTGTCTCCGTAGCTCAGTTGGTAGAGCAACTGACTTTTAATCAGTGGGTCAGACGTTCAAATCGTCCCGGAGACACCATTATTGCCTGAGTGGCGGAATAGGTAGACGCGCAGGACTTAAAATCCTGTGGTAGCAATACCGTGCGGGTTCGATTCCCGCCTTAGGCACCAATTACATTTATTATTTCATTTTTTTGTGGGTCCTTAGCTCAGCTGGGAGAGCGCCTGTTTTGCACGCAGGAGGTCGACGGTTCGATCCCGTTAGGATCCACCATTTTTGTATAAACTCAAATTTAATATATATATAGCTGGCGGTGTAGCTTAGTTGGCTAGAGCGTACGGTTCATACCCGTAAGGTCGGGGGTTCAAATCCCTCCACCGCTACCATTTTGGACCCGTAGCTCAGTTGGTTAGAGCTACCGGCTCATAACCGGTCGGTCGTAGGTTCGAGTCCTACCGGGTCCACCAGTTTAAAACTTAATATTTTGCTAAATAGTGGAGGAATACCCAAGTCCGGCTGAAGGGATCGGTCTTGAAAACCGACAGGCGTGAAAGCGCGCGCGGGTTCGAATCCTGCTTCCTCCGCCATTTAATATATCGCGGAGTAGAGCAGCTGGTAGCTCATCGGGCTCATAACCCGAAGGTCGTTGGTTCAAATCCTTCCTCCGCAACCATTGGTCTCATGGTGTAGTGGTTAACATGTCAGTCTGTCACACTGAAGATCGCGGGTTCAAGTCCCGTTGAGACCGCCATTTTTGGCTCGGTAGCTCAGTCGGTAGAGCAAAGGACTGAAAATCCTTGTGTCGGCGGTTCGATTCCGCCCCTAGCCACCATTTAAAAATAATCATCCAAACGGATGATTTTTTTTGTTTTTCTTTCTATCAAAAGCTTTTTATGGTATTATATAAATAGAAAAATGGAGGAAAACGATGGCAAAAGTATATTATATTGATTTTCATACCAAATCAGGAAAAAACATGCTACAAAAGCTTAAAAAACTAATTGAAGTAGCAGGAATAGAAGAAATAAACTTTGAAAAGCGACACGTTGCAATAAAAATTCATTTTGGTGAACCCGGCAACCTTGCTTATATTCGCCCTAATTATGCAAAAGTAATTGTGGATAAAGTAAAGTCTTTGGGAGGAAAACCATTTTTAACTGATTGTAATACTTTATATGTAGGTCGCCGTAATGAGGGGCTAAATCATTTGGAAGCAGCCTATGAGAACGGATTTTCCCCTTTTTCAACAAATGCTCATGTGATTATTGGAGATGGAATTAAAGGAACAGATGATATTGAGATTCCAATCAACTTAGAATATGTAAAGAAGGCAAAAATAGGAAGAGCAATTGCGGATAGTGATATTATCATTTCCATGAACCATTTTAAAGGGCACGGAAGTACTGGATTTGGTGGAGCATTGAAAAACTTAGGAATGGGTTGTGGCTCACGAGCAGGAAAAATGGAAATGCATAGTAGTGGAAAACCACGTGTAAATGAAGCCGCTTGCCGTTTTTGTAAGAAATGTATAGAAGCATGTGCACATCAAGCAATCACATACCTAGAGACTAAAAAAGCGCACATTAACGAAGATTTGTGTGTCGGCTGTGGACGCTGTATAGGAACATGTGCCTTTAACGCCATCAGGCCAATTTGGAATGAATCAGAGGAAATATTGGTTAAGAAAATTGCAGAGTATTCAATGGCAGTTGTGAAAGGAAAACCTAATTTCCATATTAATTTTATTATGGATGTTTCTCCTGATTGCGATTGTGAAAGCCATAATGATGTAGCTATTGTTCCAAACATTGGAATTCTAGCATCATTTGATCCAGTAGCGCTAGATCAAGCTAGTGTTGACATGGTAAATGCGGCTCCAGCAGTAGAAAAAAGTTCGTTGGGGCAAAAAAAGCACAACCATGACAAATTTAAAATGCTTCATCCTGATACAAAATGGGAAGCAGGATTAATTCATGGAGAAAAAATAGGCCTTGGTGAAAGAAAATACGAATTAATTGAAGTGAAATAGAAAGGGAAAAAAATGGAAAAGTGGCAAGAAATAGAACAATTTTTAAAATTAATCCATCAGGATCATATCGATAATCAAAAATACTACATGTTTGGTTATCAAGAAGCATATAAAAAAATGGAAGTAGTTAATCTAGGGTACATTCCTTTTTATGATGGAAAAGAAACAGTAAGAGACATTGATATTTTACCAGATTTATATAAGAAGAATCGTCCTGCAATCATAAAAAAGTGTACCAAATATGTTTGTATTCACGACACTGCAAGCGGAGCTCCAACAGCGGTTGGTCAAGCACATAGGCGTTGGTTAATGAGCATGGCAAATGATAAAGAGAATCAAAACTCAGTTTCTTGGCATTTTACAGTTGATGAAACAGGTGTTTTTCAACATCTACCAACCAACGAAGTGGCTCACCACGCAGGAGATGGCTACCGTGAATGGGGAAGTACTTATTTCAATACGACATATAATCGTACTTGCATTACAGGAGGTAATTTAAATAGTGTAGGTATAGAAACATGTGTTAATTCTGGTTCCGATTATACTAGAACAATGAGAAATACAGCAAAACTAGTTGCAGAATTGATGATAGAATTTGATTTAGATATTCATGCGATTAAACAACACAATGACTTTTCAGGAAAAGATTGTCCAATGACAATGAGACATGCAAATCGATGGCAAGAATTCTTACATTTAGTAAAGATTGAATATCTTGGAAAAACAAAATTTGTTGATGTTGCATTCAATTGGAAAAGTTTAACACCAGAGCTTATGGATAATACAGGTAAAGTTATTAATCACATAGGAAATGGACAAGTTGATTATGAAGTAGAGGTTGAATATAACAACGAAAAAAGAAAATACCATTTTACAGGATATTTGAATCATTTATCGTAGGAAGAGATAATCTTCCTTTTTTGTTTTAAAACCAGAGTAAATATGGTAAAATTGGAATGAGGAAAAATGTATGAATAAGAAAACTTTATTTTTTATATTATTAATTTTAAGTGCTATCTTATATGGGTGTGATAAACAAATAGACCCTAACGAAAATCCTATAGAAGAAAAACCTATTGAGGAAGAACCGATTGAAGAAAAGCCAACAGTAGTAACAATGGATGAAGTAAAAGCGTGGCTAATGAGTCAATATGACCACTATCTAGTGACATCTAATGTAATTTTTCCAACTACGGATGATAGTGGGCTTGCAAGGATTGAAACCGTATCTTTTGAACGAAAATACTTAACAAACCAAGGTGAGTTTATAGCGCCGATGTTTGATTTAGAAGTAGAAATAATGTTTATAATAGATATAGGAGAAGAAACAGATGATGTTTTTGTTACGCTTCTTCTTCAAGGATATGGTGATGAATTCGATGAAACGATGATATGGTTGGAAGATCAAATTCCTCAAAGAATATTAGAAGATCTCATCTTACCTGAAAGTTATTCACAAACAGGAGCTCATCTTACTTGGAATAGTTCTAATGAAGAAGCAATAACTTCAAAAGGAAAAGTAACAAGAAATACAGACCAAGATCAAGGTGTCTTATTAAGTTGCGAAATAGAAATAGGTGGTGAAGTAAAGCTATTTACAAAGTATGTATACGTCTTGGGAAGAACAGACAAAGAGAAAATTGAAATCGTAAAGAAGTGGCTTGATGAAAAGTATGCTATTAATTATATCGATCAAAACACAGAATTTTCTATTACTGATGAAGTCTATGATTCTAAAATTATTTGGACTTCTCAAAATGAAAGTATCGTCACAAAAAATTTAGAATATATACAACCTCTTTATGATACGAAAATTGGCTTTAGTGTGTCGATTGGAATAGGGTCAAGTTCAACAAGTTTTAATTATATCTTTGATGTTAAAGGAAAAGAATATGAAAACGTGTGGAGTAAAATAGAAGATTTTCTTGATAAAATTAATTTATCACAAATTAAAACGCAGAAGTTTTCACTATACGGATATGAAGTAGGATATCAAAACGTACCTAGCGAAAATATTGGCTATATTCCGTTTTATGATGAAAAGGAAATGGAAATTATTCAATCTATTTTACCCGATAATAGCTCATTAAAACCAAATAGGATGAGAAATGCAACGAAATATGTTGTGATTCATAATACGGGCATGGCGCATCCAACAGCAACAGCAAAAGGATTAGATGAATATATACATTCAACAGATAGAGTAGCGTCTTGGCATTTTTCGATTGATGATAAAGAAACGTATCAACAATTAAAATTAGGCGAAGTGGGATGGCATGCAGGGGAAAGTAATGGCAACAACTATGGAATTGGAATCGAATCATGTGTATATGAAGGAGTAGATTTCAACATGGTATTACGTCGATTGGCAAAATTATCGGCGAAATTGTTGATTTTATACAATCTTGACTTAACAGATATGAAGCAGCATTATGACTTTTCAGGGAAAGATTGTCCGCAAGTAATTAGACATGCAGATCGTTGGAGCGAGTTATTATACTTAATTCAATTAGAATATTTCGCCCAAACAGAACTTCAAGGAGTAGAGTTTATTTGGAAAAGTTTAACACCAGAAATTATGGATGATGAAGGGAAAGTGATATCTCATCCAGGGGTAGAAACAACACTAAATTATCAAGTTGAAGTTACTTTTGCTGGAGAAACAAAGATTTTCACATACACCTCTACCTTACAAGAAAGAGCAAAATAATAAAAACAAAGGAAACGTCATAAAAAGAATACGTTTCCTTTTTATTTTTTGAAAACTTCCTTGGTTATTTAAATGTTTTGTGTTATAATTTACAAGGATTGAAATTAAGGAGAAGATAAAATGGAAAAATGGAAAAAGATAGAAACCTTTCTTAAAAAAATCAACTTAAAAGAAATCAAAAATCAGACTTATTTCTTATATGGCTATGAAGAAGGTTATGAAAAAGTTCCAAGCGAAAATTTGGGTTATTTACCTTTTTACAATGGCTTAGAAATGCAGATTAAAGAAAGTTTATTACCCGATAATAGTAATTTAAAGCCGAATATAAAACGAAAAGAAACGAAGTATATTACAATACACAATACAGGAATGGCTCATCCATCAGCGACTGCAAAAGGATTAGCAGATTATATTCATACAACTGATAGAGTGGCTTCTTGGCATTTTTCGATTGACGATAAAGAAACTTATCAACATTTAAATTTAGATGAAGTAGGCTGGCATGCTGGTGATGGTAGCCGTACATGGGAAGAAAAATATTTTAATAAAACATATAATAAAGAATGTATTGGGGGCGGCAATCAAAATAGTGTGGGAATCGAATCTTGTGTTTATCAAGGGGTAGATTTCAACATGGTCTTACGCCGATTAGCGAAATTAACAGCGATGTTGTTAATCAAATATCAACTAACGATACAAGATGTAAAACAACATTATGATTTTTCAGGAAAAAACTGCCCACAAGTTATCAGAGAAGCAAACCGCTGGGAGGAATTTTTATTTCTTGTTGAATTGGAATTGTTTGCTCAAACAGAATTACAAGATGTAGTATTTCATTGGCAAAGCTTATCCCCAGAAATCATGGATAATGAGGGAAAAGTTTTTAATCATCCAGGGAAAGAAACAACAATTGGTTATCAAGTTGATGTTGAATACAATAAAATTAAAAAAACATATTCTTTTACATCACAATTACTAGCAAAAAAATAAAGGGGAAACTATGAAGAAAACAATCGTTACAGTGATTTGTTTATTTGCATTGGTTATTCTTGTCGGCTGTAAACCAGAGCCAAAAAATGAAGAAAACCTAACCTTTGATGAAGTCATCAATTGGATTGATGAACAATATCAGAATAAAGAAGTAAATGAAAATATTTCCTTACCAAGTGAATATCAAACAGCAACTCTACAATGGACAAGTAGTAATGATGAAGTGCTTTCCAACACGGGAGAAGTTCATGCATCCGAGACAGATATTGATGTTGTTTTAGAATGTGAAATAAAAATTAATGAAGAAATACAAAAACACGAGATTATCGTAACGGTAGTAGGGAAAATTGATGAAATGGCCCATATTACTGAATGGATAAACACTTATTTTACAACGTTTGATAGTAACAATTTTGTCTTACCAAGTACACATCCAGATTATGATTGCGTCATTTCTTGGGAATCATCAAATCCAAACATATTAAATGTTGATGGTAAAGTAAATAAACCTTTTGGTAAAGATGAGACGATTACATTAAGTTGTACGATAACTTATCATGAAAAAACAGAAAATTTCAACTTTAATGTGATTGTTACAAAAATCGCTTCTGGGGAAGAAATTGCTGAAGTTTCTAATTGGTTAATGACAAATTATGCCAATATCATTGTTGATAAAGATATTATTCTACCAATCGAACATCCTACTATTCCAGCAACATTAACATGGATGAGTTTTTATGAAGAAATCATCGATAATGAGGGTCACTATATCGCTCCTATTCTTGATCAAGAAATAGAATTTTTATGTGTAGTTTCCTTTGATGGAAAAAAGCAAGATGTGTTTGTTGAGATGGTGGCAAAAGGAAGTGGCACTGTAATGGATGCAATTAAAGAATGGGTAAAGAAACAAATAGGTTCTCCAGTCATTTATAGTTTTCGCTTTCCAACTGAGTATCCAAAATATAATGCGACTTTTACCTGGTCTTCTGGGAATGAGCAAATTATTTCTAACAATGGAGAAGTAATACGCCCCATTGAAGGAGATGCTGTTGTTAATCTGACTTGTCTTATTACTTATGAGGGAACCACAGAAAGCTATACGTTTGAAGTCGTTGTTTTAGAACTCGCAGCTCGCGATAAATGTACGGAAACTAGAAAATGGCTTGACGAAACATTTCTTGAATTTACTAAAATTGATCAGGATTTAGATCTACCAGTGGAATATAGCCCAATGCAGGCAACTATTAAATGGTCTTCTAGTTTTAGTAATATTGTTGATTCAACAGGAAAGTTTACACAACCTATTTCTGGAACAAACATTTCATTGGTAGCAGCTATTACAGTTGGAACTTATACCTTGGAAGTTGTTTATAATTATGAAGTGGCGGGTTTTACATATACGAATAAATGGGAAGCAGTTGAAACCTTCTTAAATTCAATTAATTACAAAGAAATAAAAACACAATATTATCAAACCTATGGCAATCGAACATTAGATGTTATCAATTATGGATATTTACCATTTTATAATCATAGTAATGCAGCGATTGATGTGAGAATATTACCTTATACTTATGGAAATCAAAGAACAGGAATTGTACGAAATAGTACACAATATATTGTTGTTCATGATACAGGAAACAATAATAATGGAGCAAACGCAGAAATGCACTGGAGATATATTAACAATTTAAACAACGATCCTAATTCGTCTTCAGTATCGTGGCACTTTACCATTGATGAAGGCAGCATTATTCAAAATCTTCCTTTAGATGAGGTAGCATGGCATGCTGGTGATGGCTCACGCGAATATGGTACTACCTACTTCAACACTAGTTATCAAAAAACGAGTATTACCGGAGGAAACAGAAATGGTATTGGCATAGAAACCTGTGTTGATGAAGGCTCAGAATACAACAATACGATGAGAAACACAGCAAAATTAGTTGCTGAATTATTGCTTCAATATGATTTAGGATTTGATCGAATTAAGCAACACAATGCTTTTTCAGGAAAAGATTGTCCAATGGCAATGCGTCATGCAAATCGTTGGGAAGAATTCTTATTCTTGGTAGAATTAGAATACTTCGCAAAAGTGAATTTAGCGGGAGTGACTTTCGAATGGACGAGTCTTACACCGACAGTTTTAAATAATCGTGGAGAAGTGGTTGTAAAAACTGGCGAAGAGCAACAAATAGATTATCAAGTTGCAGTAACCTATGATAATGTAACGAAAATATACACATTCTCATCAAAAGTAATGAAACTTGAATAGTGAAGAAAAGTATAAAAAGATGTTTATTTTTAAAGTGAAAAGTGTTAAAATATATAATAGCGAAAAAAGGAGTGAAAAATTATGGCAGTTAAATTTGTTTTAAAAGAGGAACAGGTTAAAGAGCTAAAAGAAAGAATAGCAGAGCACAAGAAAAAACCGGGTCCATTAATGCCAACTTTACATGATGCTCAAAGAATATTCGGTTGTATTCCTTTGCAAGTACAAAAAATCATTGCTGAAGAATTAGGCGAAAGTGTTGCGAAAATTAACGGAGTAGTAACATTCTATTCTCATTTTTCAATTGAACCTAAGGGAAAACATGTAATAAGCGTATGTCTTGGAACAGCTTGTTATGTGCGTGGTTCACAAGCAATATTGGATGCAATGTCTGAAGTCTTGAGAATCAAACCAGGAGAAACAAGTGAAGATGGTATGTACACACTAGAAGCTACTCGTTGCATCGGTGCATGTGGATTAGCCCCAGTATTTACTATTGATGGTCATGTTTATGGTAGTTCAAACCCAACCATAGCAAGAGAAGCATTAAAAAAATTGGAAAAATAAAATGAAACTAAAAAAACTTGTTGATATATTAGATGCTACGGTTTATACTGCGAAAACATATGATCCCAATAAGGAGGTAGTTTTTGCTTTTAGTTGTGACTTAATGAGTGACGCACTAATGATGTTAAGAAATGTACCTTTAGAATTCTGTGAAAAGGGAATTTTATCAACAGGATTAGTAACGATTCAAGGAGTTAGAACAGCAGAAATGCTAGATGTAAAAGTTATTTTACTTGTAAGAGATAAAAAGCCAACCGATCAAGTCATTCAAGCTGCTGAAGAAAATGGTATCATCATGCTTGGGACTGCATATACTATGTTCTCTTCAAACGGGAAAATGTATGAAGTAGGAATAAAAGGTATCAGTGAAATATAATGACATATACATTTGAAATATTACCAATGAATCTAGAACAAGCCGGGTATATATCTAGCTTTGTTAAGAAACTTTTGGTTGATACCCATATATCAAAAATGGTTATTCGGAGAGTTTCTATAGCAACATATGAAGCAGAAATAAATGTTGTTATTCATTCTTATGGTGGCAAGTGTGTAATAGATTATAATCAAAAACAATTAAAAATAGTTTTTTCTGATACAGGACCAGGGATAAAAAATATTGAATTAGCTATGGCAGAGGGATTCTCAACAGCATCAACCTATGCACGCGAAAATGGTTTCGGTGCGGGGATGGGATTACCAAATATTCGTAATTCGTGTGACAAATTTGATATTCAATCAAGCGATAAAGGAACAATATTAACAATTATTTTTAATTTGTAGGTGGTTTATGAAAGCTATGGATTTGTTGAAAATAGATGAAATTAGGTGTGTAACCCCTGAGGTTCCATTAGACAAACCCATTATTAGTTTGTATTCATCAGACTTGCTAAGCTGGGTAATGGGACACGTAAGGGAAGAGAACATAGCGCTACTGACGGTATTAAACAGTATTAACATTATTGCCGTTGCTGTTCTATTAGACTTATCAGCAGTGATATTTTGTGATGGTGTCATACCTTCAGAAGATGTAATTGCTAAAGCAAAAGCAGAAAAGATTCCTCTATTTACTACAGACATCTCTAGTGCTCAAGCGATAAAGGTCATTGATAGATATGAAAGTCTTCTATGATATTCATATTCATTCCACACTTTCTGCTTGTGGAGATGATCTTCAAACACCGAATAATATTTTAAATATGGCAATGTTAAAAAAATTGGATATGATTGCAATTACTGATCATAACACACTAAAGCATCTACCATCTTTTGCAAAAATAATAGACAGTTATGATTTCTTGTTTTTGTTTGGTTGTGAAGTGACTGTTAAGGAAGGATTTCATGTACTAACCTATTTTGAAAATCTTGAAACAGCGATGAAGTTTGATCAGATTTTAGAAGAGATAAATACCAAAGAACCTCACGACGATAAAAAGTATGGACAGCAAATAATTTATGATGAATACGATATGCCATTACAAGCAATCGATTATCACTTAAATTATCCTTTGGATATTACTTTTCTAGAATTAATAGAAACTGTTAGAAAATTAAAAGGAATTGTAATTCCTGCTCATATTAATCGCTGTGGTAGTGGGATACTTGATAGCTATCAAAACTTAGAACTATTTGATATTGATGGTATTGAGATATACAACACAGATAATAAAGAACAAATATTAAAAGAAAATAAAAGTTTAAGAAAAATACCAAAGTTATATAATTCAGATGCTCATTCATTAGATAGGATAAACGAAAGAATACAATATTTGGAGCTAGAAGAACTATCATTTCAAGGATTCAAAAAATACTTGGTGGACCAACATGAATGAATTATCGCTTTATCTACTAGATATTGTTCAAAACTCTATCAAGGCAGATAGTAAAAATATAACAATTACTATTACAGAGGATACATTAGAAGATTTACTAACCATCGAGGTAATTGACGATGGCAAAGGAATGAGTGAAGAAACACTGAAAAAGGTTACGGATCCCTTCTTTACTAGTAGAACGACTAGACGTGTAGGTTTGGGGATTCCGATATTCAAAGAATTATGTGAAACTTGTTTAGGAAGCTTCCAAATTGAATCAAAAGAAACAAAAGGAACGAGATTAATCGGGACATTGAAACACAGCAATATTGATCGACCACCAATGGGGAATATTGTTGATACCATTTATACTTTAATGATAAATGATGAAGAGGTGGAAATCGTTTATAATCATTTATTTAATAATAAAAAATTTACACTGGATACAAAAGAAATTAAGCAAATCCTTGATGGGGTTTCTTTCAAACAAATTGATATCATGATGTGGATAAAGGACTATATAAAAGAAGGTTTGCGGTTTATTAAAGAGGAGGAACTATGAAATCTTTAGAAGACTTAAAGAAAATTAGAGAAGCTACTGCACAAAAAATGAGTATGCGGGAGCAAAAAGACGGATACCGAGTAGTAGTTGGTATGGCAACATGTGGGATAACAGCAGGTGCAAGACCTGTGCTTAATGCATTAGTTGAAGAAGTTTCTAAACGAAACTTATTAAACGTTACAGTTACCCAAGTGGGCTGTATGGGACAATGTGCTCTAGAACCAATTGTTGAAGTTTACGACAAAGATGGGGGAAGAACCACATATTGTAGAGTAAAAGAAAAAGATGCACAAAGAATAATTACGGAACATATTATTAGTGGAAAAGTTGTTGAAGACTTACTAATAACAAAGTTCTTAAAATAGGAGGGAAATATGGCAATTAGAGCGCAAGTAGTCGTTTGTGGTGGAACAGGATGTATGTCTTCAAAGTCCGAACACATCAAAAACGAATTTGTTGAAAGAATTAAAGAAGTGGGGCTTCAAGACGAAGTTTCTGTTTTCATGAGCGGCTGTTTTGGTCTTTGTGAAAAAGGACCAGTAGTTGTTGTATATCCTGATATGACTTTCTATTCTCATGTTAAAGTTGAGGATGTTGAAGAAATTTGTAAAGAACATCTTCTAAAGGGAAGAATTGTTACTCGTAAAGCATATACAGAGATGACTCCTGAAGATGAAGCTAAGATAAAGAAATTTCAAGAAATGACTTTCTATGCAAAACAAGAAAGAATAGCTTTGCGAAATTGTGGTATTATCAATCCGTTTGATATTAATGAATATATTGCTCGTGATGGTTATTTGGCTTTAGGTAAAGTCCTAACAGAAATGACACCAGATGAAGTCATTGATTTTATTACGAAAGCAGGATTACGTGGGCGTGGTGGTGCAGGATTCCCTACAGGTTTGAAATGGAAATTAGCATCAAAACATCGTGGTCAAGAACAAATGTATATTATTTGTAACGCTGACGAGGGAGATCCAGGGGCATTCATGGATAGAGCAGTTTTGGAAGGAGATCCACACACTGTTATTGAAGCAATGGCTATTGGCGGTTATGCAATTGGTGCTAACCAAGGATATGTTTATATTCGTGCTGAATATCCATTAGCTGTAGAAAGACTTAACCATGCAATTAAACAAGCTTACGAAAATGGTTTGCTAGGAAAAAATATATTTGGTACTGATTTCTCATTTGATTTAGAAGCAAGATTAGGTGCTGGTGCTTTCGTTTGTGGCGAAGAAACAGCGCTAATGGCTTCCATTGAAGGTGAAAGAGGAATGCCTCGTAATAAACCACCATTCCCAGCGGATAAAGGATTATGGGGAAGACCATCAATCATCAACAATGTTGAAACATATGCTAACGTTCCTCAAATTATTTTGAAGGGTGTCGATTGGTTCCAATCAATCGGAACTGAGAAATCTAAAGGAACAAAAGTATTTGCTTTAGGTGGGAAAATCAATAATACTGGTTTACTTGAAATACCAATGGGAACAACATTACGTGATGTTATTTATAATATTGGTGGTGGTATTCCTAAAGGAAAAGCTTTTAAAGCGGTTCAAACGGGAGGGCCATCAGGTGGATGCTTAACATATCGTGACCTTGATGCCACTATTGATTATGAAACATTAGTTTCTTTAGGATCAATGATGGGTAGCGGTGGAATGATTGTTATGGATGAAGACAACTGTATGGTTGACGTAGCAAGATTCTTCCTAGAATTTACCGTTGACGAATCTTGTGGTAAGTGTACTCCTTGTCGTGAAGGAACAAGAAGAATGTTGGAAATCTTACAAAAGATTACTGGTGGTGAAGGAACATTAGAGGATATTGATGAGCTTGAAACATTAGCAAATTCTATTAGAGACTCTGCTCTTTGTGGATTAGGACAAACAGCACCAAACCCTGTTCTTTCAACATTAAAGAATTTTAAAGAAGAATATATTGCCCATGTTGTAGATAAAAAATGTCCTGCTGGAGTTTGTAAAGCTCTAATCAAATACTACATTACAGATAAATGTATCGGCTGTGGTAAATGTAAACGAGGATGTCCAGCTGCAGCAATTACAGGTAATATTAAAGAAATGCACAAGATTGATACAAGTATTTGTATTAAATGTGGAGCATGTAAGGTAGCTTGTCCAGTTGGCGCTATCATTACTGCATAGGAGGAATCATCATGAGTGAATTAATTAAAGTAACAATAGATAATAAAATTGTAGAAGTTCCAGGCGATTATACTGTCATGGATGCTGCTTATGCTGCTGGTATTGATATTCCACGTCTTTGCTTTTTAAAGGGTATTAACGAAACATCAGCTTGCCGTATTTGTGTTGTTGAAATTGAAGGAATTAGAACATTAAAGAATTCTTGTACAGTTAAAGTTAAAGAATGTTTAGCTCGTGGAGCAAATTCTGTCGTTGTAAAAACAAATACAGACAGAGTTAAGAAAACAGTTAAAAATAATTTAGAATTAATCGCTGCAAATCATAGATTTGAATGCTGGCGTTGTCCAAGAGAACATAATTGTGAATTATTACATTTATTAAGAAAATACAACATTCCAAATACTATTGGTGAAAATAACTCATATGCTAAAAAAGAACCAGTTTTCAATATTACTGATTCTATCGTTTTAGACAGTTCTAAATGTATTCTTTGTGGTAGATGTATTTCAGCTTGTGAAAAACTAGCAGGAACTAAAGTTCTTGATTACAACAATCGAGGATTTGATACATTTGTAGGTCCAGCATTAAACCATAATATGGAAGATTCTGGCTGTATTTTCTGTGGTAAGTGTATCCAAGCTTGTCCAGTTGGTGCTATTAAAGAAAAAGACGATGTTGATAAGGTTATTGATTTACTTGAAAAGAAAGAATATTATGTAATCGCACAAACAGCTCCATCTGTAAGAGCAGCTTTGGGTGAAGAGTTTGGTTATCCAATTGGAACTAATGTAGAAGGCAAAATGTACAAAGCACTTCAGAACTTAGGATTTGATGATGTAACAGATACTAACTTTGCAGCCGATGTTACAATTATGGAAGAAGGAACTGAATTAATTGGTCGTTTAAATAAATTCCTTGCTGGTGAAAAAGTGGCATTACCATTGCTTACTTCTTGTTCACCTGGTTGGATTAGATATATCGAAACATATTATCCACAATATTTGGATCATTTATCAAGCTGTAAATCGCCACAACAAATGCAAGGTGCATTGATTAAACACTATTATGCAGATAAAATTGGCGTTGATAAGAACAAAATTAAAGTTGTTTCTATTATGCCTTGCATCGCTAAGAAATTTGAATCTCATCGTCCAGAAATGGAAGTCGATGGACTTAGAGATGTAGACTATGTACTAACAACTCGTGAATTCGCTCGACTAATCAAACGTCAAGACATCGATTTCAATAATCTTCCTGATGCAACTATTGAAAGCCCATTTGGTAAATATACAGGCGCAGGAGCTATTTTCGGTGTAACTGGTGGTGTTATGGAAGCCGCTTTAAGAACAGTGAAAGAGCTTCTTGAAAAGAAAGACATGAAGAATGTTGTAATCAGCGAAGTTAGAGGAACTGAAAACGGAATAAAAGAAGCAACACTAAATATCAATGGCTTAGACTTAAACTTTGCTGTTGTTCACGGAACTGTTAACGTACCAGAGATGTTTGAAAGAATCAATAATGGAGAAAAGAAATATGCCTTTATTGAAGTAATGGGATGCACAGGCGGTTGCGTAAATGGTGGTGGGCAACCAGTTATTAGCGCAAAAGTTCAAGATAGAATTGATGTTCGTAAAGAGCGTGCAAAAGCAATTTATGGAATCGATGATACATCGAAATTACGTGAATCACATAAGAATCCAGAAGTTGTTCGATTATACGAAGACTTCTTGAAAGAACCATGTGGACATGTTTCTCACAAATTATTACATACACACTATGTAAAGAGAGAAAAATATTCCCATGAATAAAACAAAACCGAGGATAAAACCTCGGTTTTTTATTCATTTATTGTGATATATTTTCCATTAATATCGATCATTTTTAAGTCTTTTAATTCAATCAAAGCACGAGAAAGAGAAGGACGAGGAATGTTTAGATATTCTGCCAAACGTTCTTTATTTTTTATATACACAACATTAGATTTACTCTTTTTAACAAGCGTTTCAAAGTAAAACATAATCGATTCTTTAATTGATTTTTGAGAAAGAATTTTGATGCGTTCTTGAATCTTTAAAACTGAGTTAGATGAAATCTTTAAAAAATTAGAAAGAATAGTTGGATCTTTCGAGAATAATTCTAAAAGATTATGTCGCGTAATGATAAGAATCGTAGAATTTGTTAAGCTTACAACATTACCAAGATAGACGGGGCGATCAGAAAAAACTAAAAAATGGCCAAATAAATCATCCTTTTCTATATGAGCAATAGAATATTGATCTTCATAATAAGTATAGGTATAAATAGAAATAGAACCTTGGATTACAAGAGAAACTTCATTACAAGATTCCCCCTCAATGTGGATGATTTCATCTTTTTTAAATGACTTGATAGTAATATAGGGATCACAATTAATTACATGTCCTTGTAGCAAAGGGTGTTGATAAATATTCATAGCTCTCCTTTATGTAACATATGTTACGGAAATAATTGTAATATAATAGTATAATTAAGTCAAGAGATATCAGAAAGAATGGTGAAAATTATGAAAAAAATTAAAAAATTTCTTTTATTACTACTGGTTGTTTTAAGTAGTGTTTTTTTGGGAGGATGTAGTTCTAAAATTAACAATGAAATAAAAGTTATTTTACCGAGTGGAACACCTTTAATTGCGGTTGGAGGATTATTAAAAGAAGAAAATGTTGAATATACGGTGGTTAGTGGAGCAGATTTATTAACGACTGCGTTGATTTCAAAATCACATGATATTGTGATTGCACCATTAACATTAGGAATGAAGCTTTTTATGAACGAGTCTTCATCTTATCAAGTCTATTCAATAATTACTTTTGGAAACACTTATATAGTTAGTAGAAAAACAACATCCCTAAATAGTATGGCAGATGTCAATCAACAAGCCATTATGGCGTTTGGTCAAAATAATACTCCCGATATTATGTTAAAAGCAGCATTAGAAGATAATGAATATCAAGCAAATATTACCTATCAAGCAGGGGTTAACGATATCGTTCCGTTCTTTGTTTGTGGAGATAGTAGTTGTGAGGAAGCGCCTAAATATATTTTATCAGCAGAACCAACAATTACAACATTGGAATTAAAATACGGATTAGACCTTAATATTCTTAATTTACAGGATGTTATGGGAGAAGATCATGAAACAATTCCTCAAGCAGCTATATTTATAAATCCTGATTCTTATTATTTAGAAGACATTGAAGTATTCATGAAAAAGTTGGAAAAGAATATTGATGAAATGAATAATAAGACCGACTCTTATGTAGATAAAATTATCGAATTCCACGATTTCTTTCAAAAAACGGGAGCTGATGTATTAAAAAGAAGTATACCAAGAAGTAACATTGATTTCTTGCTTGCGAAAGAAAATAAAGAAATTGTTGTAGCCTATTGCAATTTATTGAATAAATACAACAATAAGATTCTAGGTGGCGGTGTTGTGGATGAAGAAATTTATTACCAAAATTAATTTTTGGTTGTTTGGAGGAATCTTATTCATTTTATTATTGTGGTTATTTACTTCAAAAATCCTCGATAATTCAATAGTAATTCCTAAAATATCAGAGGTTTTACAAGCACTAGGATCGCTATTACAAGCCAAACAAACGTATGTTGTTATTTTTAATACGATTTCTAGGCTTATTATTACTGTGAGTATTTCCTTTGTTATCGCATTATTTTGTAGTATCCTTGCAGGTTCAAGTACTAAAATAAAAGATTTTTTAAAACCTATCATGACTTTAATGAGAACAATTCCAGTAGCAGCCATTATTATCATTTTACTAATGATATTTGGGAATATAAAAAGTCCTTATATCATCACGAGTCTTGTAATTTTGCCAATTATGTATGAAGGAATTCTAGTAAGTTTTGAAAATATTGATCAAGGCATTATTGATGAAGTGAAAATGTTGAGCAGTTTAAACTTAAAAGTAGCAAAAGAAGTTTATTTACCTATCGTTACTCCTCAAATTTTAAGCACGTTAGTTGCAACAATCGGATTGGGATTAAAAGTAATGGTTATGTCAGAATTCATTGCTCAGCCTAATAATACAATAGGGTATGTCATGCTACAAGAAAAAAACTTTTTAGAAATGGATCAGGTTTTTGCCTGGACAATTATCTTAGTAGTGTTTGTTTTACTTGTTGAGGAGTTACTTAAAATTATAAAAAAGAAGTTAAAATAAGTTAGATGCGAGAAACATCTAACTTTTTTAAGATACAATTAAGTTAAAAAGGATAAAATGTTAAAACAGCAAAAAGGATAGTCTTGTTTTTTTGCTCTAAAAATGGTAAAATAGTTTACATGATTAGGGGAAATTTATATGAGAATATCAAAAACACAATTTAAAAAATATATAAAATGTCATCGATATTATCCACTAGATCAAATTTATCTAAAAAAATTAGAGAGCGATGTTGAAGGATATGACGACGAAGATATCATTGATATTCTAAGTTCTATGTTTGATGTAGAATCTGGAGATGAGTTACTAAAGGTTGATGAAAAAACAGAAGCCTTGTTGGAATTCTATAAGGATGTTGAGAAGGAAGCATTGAAACAAGCAACCAAAACATTTGGTGTACCATTTGCTTATGAGGAATCAACGAAACAGCAAAAACAATTTTCTTTTACTGATGAAAAAGGACATGAATATTACAGTTATTTAGATGGCTATGCTGAGACTGAAGAAGAAGCAATTGTTATAGAAGTTAAAGCGACAACAACAGCAAAGCTTAGAAGATTAGGCTATACAGAAAAAAAAGAATTAATCAGTTTGTTTGTTGATAAGGAAGGAATATTAAAAACAAGAAATGATTTTTCAGAAAGCGAAAAATTACTAGTAGCTTATGAAAAACTATTTGATCGTTATGATGATATAGGTAAGTATGTTTTTGATATCGCAGTTGAGAGATTCATTATTGAGCATAGTGAAAATTATAACAAAAGTAAAAAACATAAATATTACCTAGCAATGTTAAATAATCAGTATATTTTTGATGGCGAATATATCAATAATGAACCGAATTATCGTCAACTCAATGGACAGAATTTAATTTGTTTTGTTGATTTAACAGAAATAACAGAGCAATACTTGCCTGAAATAGAAAAAAAGAAAGAAAAACTTGTTGATTATATTGAAAAAAACCAATTAGACCCACTTAGGATAGTTGTAGACTGTCGAGTAAAAAAGCAAGATGAGTGCCATTATTTTCCTGTATGTTGGAAAAAGCTAAAAGAAAGTGGTTCAATCTTAGAAACTTTAGGAAGAAAAGTTTTTGTAGATGAAGATAAAAATAAATATTCTCTTGAAAAAATGATTAGTTTAGAGTATTATAGTCTAGGCGATGTTCCTTATGAGTGGCTAAATGATGATAACAAGCGAATACAACGAGATTGTTTTAATCGCCAAAAGGAATACTTCGATGAGCGAAAAGTTTGTCTAGGACTAGATGAAATAAGATATCCTATTTATCATTTAGATTTTGAAGGATTTCCAGCTCCTTTACCAAGGTTCTATGGTGAAAAACCCTATATGCAGTCTTTATTTCAGTTTTCTTTGCACATTGAAAGAAAGCCTGGTGTATGTGATTTTTCAAAAGATTGTTATTCGTTTCTTGCAAAAGATTTTAGCGATTGCCGTGAAGAATTAATTAAAGAAATGATAAGACTAATCGACCTAAGTAATGGTGGTTGCGTATTGGTTTATAATAAAGCATATGAGTGTACGCGAATTAAGGAATTAAGCGAAATTTTTCCAAAATATAGTAAAGAACTAATGAAGATAAACGATCATGTTTTTGATTTGTTAGATATCGTAAAAGGAAATTCAAAATTATATCAATCCCTAGGTTTTACAGAAGAAGAGAGTAAGAAAGTAAATTATTATAATAATGGACTACATGGTAGTTATTCAATAAAAAAAGTACTGCCTTTATTTTCTAATTTATCTTACAAAAATCTAGTTATCGCTAATGGTAATGAAGCAATTGTGGCATATTCACAATTCAAATACCTAGATAAAGAAAAAATCGAAGAAATAAGAAAAGAATTGATAACATATTGCTCCCAAGATACTTGGTCAATGGTTGTCGTTTTACAGGGAATAAGAGAAAAATGTAATTAAAAAGAATAATTACATATTCCAAATAAGGAGAAGAATGATGAAAAAAACGTTACTACTAATAGCTTTAATTATGGGAATATCATGCATTTTCGGGTGCGATGGTTGTAAAAAAGCACCAGAAATTGAGGATGACCCAGAACAAATACTTGTTGAAGGAAAGGAAACATACCTTACTGTTAAACAAGGTGAGTATTCTTATGATATCACTGTTGATGAAATGTACATAAATTTAAGGAATCAAATTGGCTTTAGTACTGTTGTTAATTGGGCAGATAAAACTATTGTACAAAATTTCAGCAAACGCGATTTATATAAGAAGATGTCAAAAACACAGAGCGACTATCTAGAAATTAATGATACTCCATATTGGGATTTTGTTACTGATGAAGAAATTATTGAGGATATGATCAAGGATTATTTCAATGGTGATACTTCAGGATATACACAAGAACAAGTAATGGAAATACTTCAAGAAAATTATCTTGAGGATGTATATATCCATGGATTTAGAACATTTGATGACTTAAAAGAATTTCATCATTTAAAACTTGCGAAAAATCGCTGTGTAGCAGATTACTATCAAATTTTAAAAGAAGCAGATCCCTATACTGAAGGACAAAAGAAGACATTTTATAATGAAAACTATTTAACAAATTTTTGGGGAATCATTATTCCATTTAATAGTTATCTTGAAATTGAAAACACATTAAGAGAATTAGGTTATAGTATTCATTCGAAAGATGTAGATAATCCAGAAGATTATAATAAATGGATAAACGTTGCAACAGGCACTGAAGCAACAGCAAAAGAAATTATTCAAACCATGATAAAATTGTATAATGAAACGATGGTTAAAAAGAGCGATGCTCAAACAGCAGTTAAAATAACTGAGGGAGTAGATTATACACTTGTAAATGGTGAATATACATTTGTAACTGATAATGAAGATAGTAAGCTCTATCATTTGGGTAGTAACATCAAAGCATCTAATAATGATTTATTTACATTTATGAAAGGCATGTCAACATTTGTTGAGAACGATGCAGTTAATACAAATTGGTATACACCAAAGATTCAAGTTTTAGGAGAAACCAATTATTTGATTTTAAATATTAAAAAAGAAGAACCTGAAACGTATGAAGAAGTTAAAGATAACATTATTCATGAAATGATAGTAAACGACTTAACTGAAGATGAAGTAAATGAACTTATGGCATACATCCGTTGGTTCAATAATTTAGTAATCTACGATGGTAGTGTTAGATATGAATATAACAATACATTCGAAAAGAAAGTTACTGAAGTATCTACCAGTCATGAAATTTATGTAGCGGTCATGGATATCACTAGTAAGCAAAATGGATCTTCTTTAGTGGGTATGTATACAAAAGAACAAATGTTCCTAGATATGGATTATACATATGGCCCTTATGTTACCATTGAGTTGATTAATTATCATAATTTCTTGTTTGATCCAAAATATAACAATGTTTATGATTTGCGCACTGATGTCAAGAATGAAGCAGATCGCATTTTGGATGAGAGCGCTTGGGAATTAGTAGTTAATGATGTTGTATTAGAAAAACAAAACTTTCTAGAAGGAGACTATACAATGTATGGTTATCCATCAGGATATGGATGGGAAAACTTCATAGGGGAAGTTTATGGAGTTAGAACAGATAAAGAGTTGGCATTATTGTACTTGCGTCGTGACTTGATGAACACTTATATTAATAGCATTAGCGATGTAACAGGTGTTTCTGAGGAAGCAAGCCTTTGGAAATACTTTAATAACAAAATGCAAGAAATTGCTGATCAATATTTTAAGGTTACTGCATGGGGAATGATTATTACCTACCTTGGAGCTGACGGAAATGGAACACACCCGGATACATGGACAGTAGAGCAAAAAGCATTAGCACAAGAATTTTATAAAGAACTAATGCAATTTGTTGAAATTGATGTTGCCAATTATGAAGAAAACATTGATTCACTAATTTATGCATATAGTATTGCTCCATACTTACTTGGCGAAAATCAAAACCCAGAAAATTCTACATTCTCGGGTATCAATATGTCAAAGTATAAAACAGCAGGATTAAAACTTTATAGTATAGACTTGGGTGATTTTACTGTTGGTACTCATGGCGTTGAAATTGATCAAGCGGCGAAGATGATTTGGGATGATAATCCAACTTCAGAAGAACCAACATTATATGGCACATCTGCTGCACCAAAATACATTGCAAATAATGATGGCTATTATATTTATGTCAATATTAAATGTTATGATTTGCATAGAATTGGGGAAAATCAAGAGAGAATAATTCCTAATTTGAGTGAAATTCAACTATACTTATCAGATGAAGAAACTGAGCTTCTATCTGATGAACAAAAACAAGTAATTGCTGACATCTATATACCGCTTTCAGCAGAATTAGGAACCATGTATAACATTGCGAGAAGCCTATATAAAGAACAATTAGATTATGATCTAACTTTTAGATATCAAACCTATGATTTAGCAACTTATCTTAAAGTTTTAGAAGTTTGCATTGAACAAGTAGAATCAGAATTAATTTATACGAAATAAAAAAAACCTCTAGAAAATATTTTCTAGAGGTTTTATTCTATTAGAGTACCAAATATATAATTGATTTCATTTTCATGTTCAATGAAATATTCTTCAATATAACCATTGTGATTTCCCCATAATACCAAATGTTCATAGGCACTACTATAGTCTTTTATATTCTGATTCACTACGATATCATATAAAGCAAAATATACATCAGAGGATACATAGACATCTTTTTGCTCTTCGGTTAAAGCAGAACTAAAAGTCGCTTCTGCTTCCTCGCCAATGGCTTCATTATATAGCCCCTCATAGTAATTTTCTCGAGTTAAGCCTTTCACTTCAGGTTCATAGTCGCTTGGAGTCTCTTGATTTTCTTCTTGTTCTATTTGATCTTCGCTTGGAGATTCTACGCTTTCTGGATCAGCCATTTCATTATCTTTCAAGTTGCCGGGGAACGAAAAGAAGATAATAGCGGCAAAAACGAGGGTTGCAAAAGTAATGGCAAATGGTTTCCACTTAAAAGCGGGTTTCACCGCTTCAACAAGAGGAATTTTACGGGAATAAGCTACCGGTTTGATTTTTTCTAATACATTAGGAATATCAAAATTTTCCATTCTTGCTTCCTGTTTAAATTTTTTTATTTTCATGGGGTTACACCTCTTTTTTTATCTTGGAAAGGGCTTTTTTATACATGAAAAAGACAGTACTTAGAGGAATATCGAGAATGTCTGCAATATCCTTGAATTTGAAATTCAAAACAATATGGTAGACAATTATATCTTTTTCAAGACCTTCAAGAACTTTTAATGCTTTTTCTAAAAGACTATTGTTTTCAATTGGGCTTTCAAAAAAAGCGATATTATCAACAGGATCAATTAATGATTCTTTTTTGCGTTTGTTATAAACATTGATTGCTTGGTTCCTTGCGATTGTAGAAATCCAAGCGTGAAAGTTTGTTCCGCGGCGATAATATTCCAGTGAATTAATAACTTTTATGTATGTGTCTTGCATAATGTCTTCAATTAGGCTTTTATCTTTTATGATATTATATATTGATAGATACACCGTTTTTTGTGTTTCATAGTAGATAACATCAAATGCGTCTTCTTGACCTGCGATGTATAAATCAATATAACTATCTAATTCACGAGCATTCATAAATTACCTTTCCGTTTGCTCACTTATAAAACAAACTAATCATTCTTTTTTTTAAGTTTTTTTGAAAAATATTTAGCAACTTCATAAAAGCCTAAATCAGTTAAATGTATTCCATCAACAGTTTCTTCATAGGCTAACTTTTTTAATAGTTTTTTTCCATCAACAAACTCAACATTTGGATGTTTCTTACAAATATTTTTTTGAATGTTTGCATGGGATTTCATCAACTTTCTCACTTCATCTTTTATCAGAGAATCAGGTCGAGGATAATGAGAAATCACGAATATTTTTATGCCTTTGTTAGTTTGATTAATCGTATCAATGAACACCGGTAATCTTTCTTCCAAAATATTACCCTGTTCACAATTTGCTTCTGCTTCAATAATTAAGTATTTCATTTCTTTGATGGTTGCAATTTCTTGAGAAATGCTTTGTTCTAGTTTTGCACTTCCAGAAAAGCCCAAATTATAAACTTCATATTCGATATTTCTACCTAAAATGCTAGGATAACTCATTCCTGGTCGTGTAACACAGCCACCTTGTGTGATGGAAGTTCCATAGCAAACGATAGCTTCTGGATAAAAATCCCCCCATTTTTTTAATTGTGCTTGGCTGTTAACTCCAACTGAAATATTGATTAGCTTTGTGTAGGTTGGTAAGTATAAGCGGTAATAACGCATTTTCTGTGGTAGATGATCGATCATGGTGATTTCGTATTCAGCTTTATTAATTTTAGTGGTTGCCAGAAAGACGAAGTTTTTGCCATTCCAAAAATACAAATCTAGTCCACATTGCCCACAAGCACTCATATGTGACATATAAGCGGCAGAAGACAAGGTAATACGAAGAGAAATGGAAGAACTATCGGTCATAAATGATAAAAAAGCCCCTGATGGGTGGTAAGCAAGCTGATTAACGTTATCGCTAATAGTTGCTTTCTCTCGCAAGCGGCAAAAAGAATTGTTTTGATTAAACCAATATAATCCATGGATTTGGAAATTTTCCTGATAATTATTATACCATTTAAGAGAAGAATTGTTTTTTTCATTATCAATCATATTTTTGTCAATTGTTTTTATGTCCATAACATTCACCACATAAATTATACAACAAAAGAATGCGCTTTGTCATTATAAAAGTAAAATAATACATGATTTTACTTGCAATTTTAAAGTTTATTTGCTATAATACATACGCAATTCGAAAGAATTGTACTTATCCCCTACATAAAGCGGTGAATAAATTTATTTATTCACAACATCCCCTTCCTAAACCGAGCTTACCCAAGCTCGGTTTCCTAATTTAAAGGAGATCAAAAAAGTTTTGCCTTTTTTGGGAGTAAGTGGTACAATCATAGCGAGGTTTTTTTATGAAAAAATATTTGTTAATTTTTATGATGTTAATGATGGTGTTTTTAGTTTCTTGTGAACTTGAAGAGGAAAAACCAATTCCCAATGAGGATGAAATTCCAGAAACACCAATAGAACCAGAACAACCCGTAGAAACAGAAGCAGAAATAAAAGAGATTATTCAAGAATATTTAGATACTATTGTATTACCAGAAACTACAAAAGAAAATTTAGTTTTATTGGAAAAAGATCAATATTTAGAAAAAGAAATCATTCTTGATTGGAAAATGGATCATCCCGCTCTAACAAGCGATGGTACTGTAACTCGTGATTTTACTGATGTTACTGTTCAAGTGATTGTGACGGGTAGTATAGGGGAAGTTTCAGTTACCAAAGAGATTGGTAGTGTTATCGTTTTATCCTATGGGCAAGAAATATTTACTAATGTAGCCAAAGAACTAACTGTTCCTAAAGAAATTAGTACTGATATTACTTTACCTACTTTGATTGATGGCGTGAGAATTGTTTGGACATCATCAGATAGTAACGTTTTAGATAAAAACGGAAAATATTCTTATGTTCCAGTTGATACCCAGGTTACATTATCAGCGACACTCATTTTTGGTGATCATGATGAATATATCGATAGCAAAGAATTCATCGTATTAGTTAAAACATATCCAAATCAAACAAAACTACAACTAGTAGCAGAGAAGATTTCACTTCCTGATCTAGTTGAAGGAGACTTGGTATTACCAACAGTGTTTGATTATGGCGTTAGTGGTGCTTGGAAATCATCAAATGATCAAGTAATTGCAAGCGATGGTACAGTAACTCTAACAAGTAAAGAAGAAACGATTATTATGACAGTAAGCCTTACTTTAGGTGAGGAAACATTAGATTTAGTATTTGAGGTGAAAACAAAAATTATGGTAGAAACAGAAAGAAAATTAAATAATCATATTTTAGTAGATAGAGCGGAAAGTTATCTTGAAGCAAACATGGTGAATGTTGAAGTAAAAAATGGTAAATTAGTATTGATAGAAGGCGCAACAGAAGGCTATTACGAATCGTTAGTTTATAATACAAAAAGCTATACTGAATTAGTGGCTTCTTGGGCTGCAATCTCAAGCACAACGTCAACATGTGAATTACAAATTAAAGTGAAAGCAGATACTGTTTGGAGTAAATACTTTACCTATGGGGTATGGGGATTAGGAAGAAATAATTTATATTACAATCAAACTGATACGCGAGTAAGAATGAATACAGATGAAATTTTATTAAATGACCCTTACAAAGGAAAAGCATTTCAATATAAAATTACTTTAAGAAGAAACACGGTAGATGTAGATTCTCCTATGTTATCATTAGTTGCGGTCACCATAAATATTGAGAATTATACCTATGCTCCAAGCACGGTTGATTTACCAACACAAGTGGATTATGATGTACCAAAACTAAATCAAAATGAAGTTCCAGAGATAGGAGGTTCTATTTGTAGTGCCACAACCTCGACAATGTTATTAAAATATAAAGGCTTTAACTTTACGAATCAGGACGCTCAATACGAACACCGTTATATTGCTGGTTTGGTTGCCGATCGCGGTCATAATAATCCAACATATGGTAATTGGGTTTATAATACTGTTACTATGGGAGCTTTTGGACTAGATGCTTATGTACAAAGAATGTATTCTTGGAGTGAATTAAAATACCATTTAGCAACTGTTGGTCCAGTAGGAGCTAGTATTAAAGGGAATACAGGTTTATATACAACAGGGGGACATTTGATTGTTGTTCGTGGATATAAAGAAATCAATGGAAAAACATATGTTATCTGTAACGACCCTAACATCAATTCTCGTTTTGGTGCAGGATTATTTGTTTATTATGAATTCCCACTTGATGTTTTCGAAAATTTCTGGCGCGGAGTTGTATACGTTGTTGAATAAAACAAAAATAAAAATCGAGTCGAAAGATTCGGTTTTTTGATAATTTGTGTTATAATTTTAAAGATGAGGAAACGATATGGATTATATTGCAATTGATTTTGAAACAGCAAACGCAAATTTAACAAGTGCTTGTAGCATAGGGATTGTTGCCATAACTAATGATAAAATCGTGTTTGAGAAGGAATATCTAATTAATCCTGAAGAGGAATTTTCCTATTTCAACATTTTAATTCATGGAATTACGGCTGATCAGGTAAAAGAAGAAAAAACATTTGACAAGTTATGGCCAGAGATTCAACATTTTTTTCAAGACACGTTAGTTTTTGCCCATAATGCTGAATTTGATATTTCTGTTTTACGGGCTCTCATTGAAAAATATAATCTAGCGATACCGAGTATCAAAACCGGATGTACATTAAAAATCGCTCAACAAATTTGGAAAAACGAGTTGACGAACTGCCGGTTAAATACCTTATCAGGGTATTTAGAACTAGATCATCAACATCACAATGCGTTAAGTGATGCATATGTTTGTACTAAAATAATCGAAAGAGCGAAAAAGGCTAAAAATGTTGCATCGGAAGAGGAATTATATCAATCAATAGGATTAATGTTTGGCGGATATAATAAAAACAAGTTTTGGCCAACAACAAAACAATATAAGAAAGCCAATGCAAAGGATGTTGTAAAGGTAATGGCAATTGCAGAGAAGGTTATCGCTTTTGGAGGTAAACCCAAAACCATGACAAAGAAAACTCTTGTTGAAAAACTACTGATATCAGGTGCATTTCTTGCTCGAGGAATTAATCGAAGTGTGGATTATTTTATTTGTTTAGAAAACTGTCCAAAAACAAAATTAGCACAAATTGAGTTATATAAAAGTAAAGGATGTAACATTATTATTTTAGAAGAAAAAGAAATCATGGAGTTAATCAATGACGAAAGTAATCATCAATAGTAAAGAACAAACAATCAAAGATTTTTTTGAAGAGTATAAATTGGCAAAAGTGAAAGCATATAAATTGCTAGCAACAAAATCAGTATTTGTTGGTGGAGTTGCTGTTAGTGAAACTACTAAGCTTTATCCTCAAGATGAGGTAATTATTAATTTCGAAGCTATTATTGACAAAACTGAACCTGTATGGCACCAAAGTATTGAAGTTGTTTATGAAGATGATGAAATTCTTTTAGTAAACAAACCAGAAGGGATGCTAATCCATGCTGATGGGATAGAAACAAAAACCTTAACAGGAGCTGTTAATTTTTATTTGCAAAGACAGGGCAGTTTACTGCCAGCATACTGTATTCATCGAATAGATTATGATACATCAGGGTTAGTATTGTTTGCTAAAAACCCATTAGCACTTGCTTATTTAAGTTTTCAAATGGAAAACATGCAAATATTAAAAAAGTATGTTGCGATTATAGCAGGAGTATTTAATCCGCTTGATGGAACAATTGATTTGAATATTGGTCGAAATCGTCATATGAATAATTGCTATCGAGTAAGTCCAAAGGGGAAAACAGCAATTACAAAATACCAAACATTACAAACTTCAAAACAAAAAAGTATGGTAGGAGTTGAAATTATAACGGGAAGAACTCATCAAATTCGAGTGCATTTTAGCCACTTACACCATCCCATTATTGGAGATAAAATTTATGGTAACACTCAAGGTAAATTGATGCTTTTCTCACAAGCATTACAATTTATCCATCCACAAACAAAACAAATGTTCTATTATGAATTAGAAATTCCAAAGGATTTTTTGGTGAGGCAAAATGGATAAAATAATAGAATTCGCTCATAAACTATTGCAAAGAAAATTAAAAAAGACAGATATCGCAATCGATATGACACTAGGGAATGGATATGACTCCCTATTTCTTGCATCATTAGTCGAAAAAGTATATGCTTTTGATATTCAAGAACAAGCAATCATACAAGCAAAGCAAATACTAAAGAATGTTGATAATGTGATTTATATTCAAGATGGGCATGAGAATGTGGACCAATATGTTTCGCAAAAAGTTCAAGGAATTATTTTTAATTTAGGATACTTGCCAAAAGGATCTAAAGAAATTTGTACAACAACACAAACAACACTGCCGGCACTTAAAAAAGCAATGCAGTTACTTGATGTAGGAGGAATTTGTGTTTTGGTTTTTTACCCGGGACATAAGGAAGGGAAGATTGAAGCACAAGAAGGATGTCAATATCTCCAAACAATGGATCAAAAAGAATTTGATATCATTAAGTATGAATTTATCAATCAAATCAACATGCCCCCCTTTTTAGTAGCGATAGAGAGGTTAAAAATATGAGACTTTTTATAGGGATTAAACCAGATAAAAAAGCGTTGTTAGTGATCCAGGGATTGATAAAAAAATTACAACTACAAGGAATAATAGGGAATTATACTGATGTAAATAATATTCATGTGACACTAGTGTTTATTGGCGAAACAAAAGAGGAAAAAGAGTTTAAAAATATTATAGAGGGAATTGATTATCCTGCATTTTCTTTTCAAATTTGCAAGTTGACGAGTTTGAAAGACATGATTGTTTTAGAGATTGCAAAAACAAAAGAACTTGAATTATTACAAGAAAAAATAGTGACTGAAATGACTGAGCGAGGATTTAAGGTTGAAAAACGCAATTTTTATCCGCACATTACTTTAGTTAGAGAAGTGAAAGAGCATATAGAACTTGAGGTTGCAATCAAGAGTGAGGTAAAGAGCTTTGAACTTTATCAATCGCAAAGAATTCAGGGGAAAATCAATTATAGCGTGATACATAAAAAGAGGTTAAGGTGTGATGAGCATGAATAAAAGAAGATTGGGAAAAACGGGATTAATGGTAAGTGAAATAGGTTTAGGTGGAATTCCGATTCAAAGAACAACGCAGGAAGAAGCAAATAAAATCATCGATGAATGTATAAAAAGCGGAATCAATGTTATTGACACCGCTAGAGGATATACTTGCTCTGAAGCCTATTTTGGTAAAGCATTACAAGGTAAAAGAGAAGCATTTATTCTATGTACAAAGTCTATGTCACGCGGTTATGATGCGATGAAAGAAGATATCGAACAGAGTCTTCTAGCTTTGCAAACAGAATATATCGATATTTATCAATTACACAATGTGAAAACAGAACAAGAATATACCGAAGTTATGGGTCCAAATGGTGCATACAAAGCCCTATTAGAAGCGAAAGCCATAGGAAAAATTGGCTATATCGGAATTACATCGCATAGTGTTGACTTCTTAGAAAGTATCATTGATGTTTGTCCATTTCATACGATTCAAGTTCCATATAACATACTAGAAACTAAAGCTGAAAATTTATTTAAACGAGCCATTAGAAAAGATATAGGAGTTATCGTTATGAAACCATTGGCAGGTGGAGCTATCGACAACGGGAAAACAGCGTTAAAATTTATTATAAAAGCTGATTTTATCAGTGTAGCAATTCCTGGCATGGCTAGTGTTAACGAAGTAAAAGAAAATTCACAAGTAATAAAAGAAGAATTGAATGATGAAGAAATAGAGTATGTAAAAAAGATTAGAAGAACATTAGACAATGATTTTTGTCGCCGCTGTGGTTATTGTATGCCATGCCCGCAAGGAATAGATATTCCCAGTTGTTTTGTTTTTGAAGGGTATTTTGATCGCTATGGACTTGCTAGCTGGGCACAAGATCGTTATGAAAAAATGAACCATTTTGCTGGCGAATGCATTAATTGTCGTCGCTGTGTATCAAAATGTCCATACGGACTAGATATACCAACAAAGCTAAAAAGAGTAAAACGAATATTTGGAAAATAAAATATCCGCTTGAAAATTTATAAAGAATATGGTAAGATATTTTTCGTGAAAAAAATTTGGGGATGATTATGCAGATACAAGAATTTACAGTTAGCAATATTAAAATTAAAATGGCAACAACTGTAGAAGAAAAAATGAAAGTCTATAATCTAAGATATAAAAGTTTAATTCTTGATTATGATAAGGGTAAAGAAGGCCCAAAAGAAATAGACAAAGATGAGTATGATAATTATTGCGATTATATTGTGGCAATTGATACAAACACCAATGAAGTTGTTGGTACCTATCGGTTGATTAGAAAAGAACATGCTCAAAAAGTAGGAATGTTCTTTACAGAAAAAGAATTCAACATTGATAACTTAAAAAATAAAAATTGTGACATTCTAGAAATTGGCAGGGCAGTTGTAAAAGAAGAGTATCGTGATGGTTTGGTGATTGGACTTCTGTGGAAGGCGGTTATCAGATATGCCTTATCATTACAAGTTAAATACTTGTTTGGTACAGCATCCTTTCATGGTACAGATCCAACATTATATCAACATAGTTTATCTAGTTTATATTATAATCATATATCTGCTTTAGATAAGCGAACGTTTGCTAGAGAGGATTCGCGTTGCGATTTGCAACAATTGTCGATTGCAGATGTAGATCCTAATAGGGCAAAAAAAGAAATGCCACCTTTGGTAAAAGGATATATCAATTTATGGGCAACGATTGGTGAAGGAGCTTATATTGATCATTCTTTTAAAAGTATTGATGTCCTGATTCTTTTAGAAATGGACAAAATAAATCCAAGGTATTTACGAAGATACCTTGAAGATTAAAAACACAAAAAGATAAAAACAAGAAAAACCTTTTATTATCACATCTAAGGTGTTATAATAAAAAAGTAATAAAAGAACAGGAGAATGAATTATGGGAAGAGCACATGAAGTCAGAGCCGCGTCAATGGCGAAAACGGCTGCTTTTAAAAGTAAAAATAACGCTAAATATGGAACCGCTGTCTATGTAGCAGCAAAATCTGGAATCCCTGATCCTGACCTAAACCTTAACTTAAGAAAAGAAATAGAAAAAGCGAAGAAAAACAATGTACCGGCTGATGTTATTAAAAGAGCAATCGAGAAAGCAAAAGGTAATTCGGGAGAAGCTTACAATTTTATTCGTTATGAAGGGTTCGGACCAAACAATTGTATGGTTATTGTTGATTGTCTATCTGATAATGTGAATAGAACATATACTGCAGTAAAAACAGCATTTGGTAGATGTGGATTTAAATTAGGAGTATCAGGTTGTGTAGCACATATGTTTGATAATCTTGCGATTTTCACCTTTAAAGGGCATGAGGATGAAGAGGTTCTTGATGTGCTAATTGAAGCTGATTGCGATGTAAATGACGTCGAGACAGATGAGGAATTTGTTACAGTTTATGCACCACAAACGGAATATGCAAAAATAAGAAGCGCTTTACAAGAAAAATTCAAGGACATAGAATTTGAAGAAGACGAAACAACGTGGATACCACAAATTTATGTAGAACTAACAGACGAGAGTGATGTCAAGAAATATGAACGATTCAAAGAAATGATGGATGAAATCGATGATGTTCAAGATGTTTATGACAATGTAAAACTAAATTAATAGAAAAACTTCCCAGTTGATAAACTGGGTTTTTTTGTGCTTTGATGAAGCGAGAAAAAATAATAAAAAAAAGTTGACTTTATAAACGACTTCTAGTATAATACATAAGGTTAGAGGGAGACGTAGATATGCGAGGTTGCTGATACACACGGGCGCGTTGCCAAAGCCCTTGTTGTCAGGGAATTCACATGGAGTCGAAGCTACATTTAAAATGGATGCAAAAGGAGGAAAAAACATGGCAAAAACAGCATTAAGAATTAAATTAATTTCTTATGATCACAGACTTATTGATGAGTCTGCAAGAAAGATTGTTGAAACAGCGAAAAAGACTGGTGCTACAGTATCAGGACCTATTCCACTTCCAACAGAAAAAGAAGTCTTCACAGTCATTCGTTCACCACACAAATATAAAGATAGTCGTGAACAATTTGAAAGAAGAACACACAAACGTCTAATTGACATTGTGGAAACAACACCAAAAACGATGGATGCATTAATTCATCTAGAAATACCTGCTGGTGTTGACATTATTTTAAAATAATGAGTAAAGGAGGAAAAACTCATGGCCAAAGGAATCTTAGGTAAAAAAATTGGTATGACACAAGTTTTTTCAGCAAAAGGGGAATTAGTTCCCGTAACTGTTGTTGAAGTTACTGGTAATGTTGTGCTACAAAAAAAGACAGATGATACTGACGGGTATCAAGCTGTGCAATTAGGATTTGCTGACAAAAATGAAAATCGTGTTAACAATCCTGAAAAAGGGCATGCTGCAAAGGCACAAGCCACCCCTAAGCGCTTCATCAAAGAAATCGCTGGGGAAGAAATGGCTGTCTTTGAAGTAGGTCAAGAGGTGAAAGCAAATATATTTGCAGAGGGTGACATTGTTGATGTAACTGGAACAAGTAAAGGTAAAGGTTACCAAGGTGTTATCAAGCGTTGGAATTTCCACCGAGGCCCAATGGGTCATGGATCTGGTTATCATCGTGGAACAGGTTCAATGGGCTCTAGAACTGCTGCTAGAATTAAAAAAGGTAAAAAGCTAGCAGGAAGAATGGGTGGAGAACAAATTACTGTTCAAAATTTAGAAGTTGTTAAAATTGATTTAGAAAAAAATGTAATGCTAATTAGAGGTAATGTCCCAGGAGCGAAAAACTCATTTGTTATGGTAACGAATGCAGTTAAAAAATCATCTGCTGCCATTAACCCAGAAGCGTTAGCTTAGGAAAGGAGAAATAAAGATGCCTAGTATAGTTGTATTAAACCAATCAGGTGCAGAAGTTGGTAAATTAAAGTTAAGCAATGAAGTGTTTGCAATCGAACCAAATATGCAAGTTGTTTATGATGTGGTAAACGCTGAAAGAGCTGCTATGCGTCAAGGAACACACCAAACTAAAGGTCGTAGTGATGTTAGTGGTGGTGGTAAGAAGCCTTGGCGACAAAAAGGTACAGGACGCGCACGACAAGGATCTATTAGAGCTCCTCAATGGCGTGGTGGTGGAATTGTCTTTGGTCCAAAGCCTAGAAGTTATAGTGTGAAAGTAAATAAAAAAGTAGTTAAAGTTGCAGTTAAGTCTTTATTATCTGATCGTTTAAACAATAGTAAAATTGTTGTTGTTGATCAATTCACAATGGAAGATTTCAAAACAAAAACTTTAGTTTCAATTTTATCAAATTTAAAAGCCGAAGGAAAAGTATTAGTAATTACTGATGAAGATAATTACAATTTATTTACAGCTGGTAGAAACATTCCTGGTGTATATGTACAAACAAAATCGCACTTAAGCGTTTATGACTTAATTAATGCTAATATGTACATTATGACTCAAGATGCAGCTAAAAAATATGAGGAGGATCTAAAATAATGAAAAATCCTTATGATATTATTGTTAAACCATTGATTACTGAAAAGTCTACAAAACTTGTTGAATCAAGAAAGTATACTTTTGAAGTAAAACAAGGAGTTAACAAAGTAGAAGTAAAAAAAGCAGTCGAAGAAATATTTAAAGTGAACGTTATTCAAGTTAATATGATTAACGTTAGAAAAAAAGAGCGTCGTGTAGGAAAATATGAAGGTTTCCGCCCTGCAGTCCGTAAAGCAATCGTGACATTAGCAGAAGGTCAAACATTAGACGTATTCGAAATTTAATATAGGAGGTAGCAGATAATGGCTATTAAAAAATATAATCCAACCACTAACGGCCGTCGTGGCATGTCAGTGTTGGTATTTGATGAAATTACAACATCTACTCCTGAGAAAAGTTTATTAGCACCACTAAAGAAAAATGGTGGACGTAATAATATGGGTAAAATAACTGTACGTCATCAAGGTGGCGGACATAAGCAAAAATATCGTATCATTGATTTCAAAAGAAATAAAGATGATATCGTAGGTACAGTTGCAACGATTGAGTATGATCCAAACAGATCAGCTAACATTGCTTTAATTAACTATGTTGATGGTGAAAAACGATACATTATTGCTCCTAAGGGACTAACAGTAGGACAAAAGGTTTTATCAGGCGAAAACGCTGATATTATCGTTGGTAATGCAATGCCTTTAAGTAAAATACCGGTAGGTACAATTGTTCACAATATTGAATTGCACCCTAATAAGGGCGGACAATTGGTTCGTTCAGCGGGATCAAGTGCTCAAATTTTAGGTCGTGAAGACAAGTACATCCTAGTTAGATTAACTAGTGGTGAAGTAAGAAAAATATTATCAGTATGCCGCGCTACCATTGGTGAAGTAGGAAATGCTGATTATATGAATGTTACAATAGGAAAAGCAGGAAGAACACGCTATTTAGGAATTAGACCAACAGTTAGAGGTTCAGCGATGAATCCTAATGACCATCCTCATGGCGGTGGTGAAGGGCGTTGTCCAGTTGGACGTAAAGCTCCACTTACTCCTTGGGGTAAAATTACTCTTGGTCTTAAGACTCGTAATAAAAAGAAAAAATCTAGCGACTTAATCGTACGTCGCCGCAACGGCTAGAAAGGAGAAATAATAATGGCACGCTCACTTAAAAAAGGACCTTTTTGCGATCAACACTTATTGAAAAAAGTTGCTGATCAAGGAGAAGGATCAAAGAAAGTTATTCAAACATGGTCACGTCGTTCAACAATTTTTCCTGACTTTATAGGCCGTACAATTGCTGTTTATAATGGTAAAAGCCATATTCCAGTATATGTTACTGAAGATATGGTAGGACATAAACTAGGTGAATTTGCACCAACAAGAACTTACCGTGGACACGGTAAAGACAAAAAAGTTACAGCGACTAAGTAGGAGGACAGCATATGGAAGAAGTAGTAAAATTAGAAGCTAAGGCTATTGCCAAAACCGTTCGTGTTACTCCTCGTAAAGCCCGTCTAGTAATGGATTTAATTAGAGGAAAAGATGTTAGCGAAGCTGTTGCAATCTTAAAATTAACACCAAAAGGTGTAACAGTAGATATCGAAAAAGTATTAAAATCAGCAACTGCAAATGCTGTTAATAATCAAAAAATGGATCAAAAGAAACTTTTTATAAAAGAAGGATACATTAATGATGGAATCACCATTAAACGTATGATTACACGAGCAAAAGGTAGCGGCAGTGCTTTATTAAAAAGAACTTGCAATATTACTATCGTTGTTGCGGAAAGAGAATAGGAGGAACACATGGGACAAAAAGTTAATCCGATTGGATTAAGAGTCGGTATTATTCGTGATTGGGAATCTAAATGGTATGCAAGCAAATTAGAAGTTCCAACATTGTTACACGAAGATTTAAAAATTCGTGAAACAATTCAAGAATTTTATAAGAAAGCATATGTATCAAAGATCGAAATCGAACGTACAAAGACTAAGATTATGTTGACTATTCACACCGCAAAACCTGGTGTAGTTATAGGCCGTGATGGAGCTATCAAAACTCAAATCGTTGAAAAATTACAAAAAATGACTGGTAAGGCAATATTTTTAAGTGTTGTTGAGATTAAAAACCCAGACTTAGATGCAATATTAGTTGCAAGAAATATGGCAGAACAATTAGAGAACAGAGCATCTTTTAGACGTGTTCAAAAAATGGCTATCCAAAGAAGTATGAAAGCTGGTGCTAAAGGTATTAAGACATCAATTTCAGGACGTTTGGGTGGTGCCGAAATGGCTCGTCGCGAAGGTTATAGCGAAGGAACTGTTCCTCTACATACATTGAGAGCTGACATCGACTATGCAATTGCTGAAGCAAACACTACATATGGAAAATTGGGTGTTAAAGTTTGGATTTGTAAAGGAGAAGTTTTACCAGCTAAGAAAACTAAGAAGGAGGCAAATTAATTATGTTGATGCCTAAAAGAACGAAGTATCGTCGTCCTCATCGCGTAAGTTACGAAGGTAAGGCGAAAGGTGCAAAAGAAATTAATTTTGGAGAATATGGATTACAAGCTCAAATAGGAACTTGGATTACATCACAACAAATCGAAGCAGCTCGTATTGCTATGACTCGTTTCATGAAGCGTGAAGGTGCTGTTTGGATTAGAATATTCCCTCATATGGCGCAAACCCACAAACCTCTAGAAGTTCGTATGGGTGGCGGTAAAGGTGCTCCTGATAGTTATGTAGCAGTAGTTAAAAGAGGAACTATCATGTTTGAAGTAGGTGGAGTTAGTGAAGAAATCGCACGTGAAGCGTTAAGATTAGCTTCTCATAAATTACCTATTATAACAAAAGTAGTCAAGAAAGAAAGTGGTGAGAATAATGGCTAAGAAAGAACAAAAAGTTGTTGCTCCAGTTGTCAAAGAGTCAGAAGTAGATAAATTACGCAAACTTGATGATGCCACTATCGAAGAAAAAATAAAAGAATTAAAACAGGAATTATTTAATTTACGCTTTCAAGCAGCAGTTGGTAAGTTAGAAAATACAGCACAAATTGGCAAAGCAAAAAAGCAAATCGCTCGTATGAAAACTATCCTAACTGAACGTGCAAACGGAGCTAAGTAAGGAGGAGAACTATGGAAAGAAATAGTAGAAAAGAATACACTGGTAAAGTTGTATCAACAAAAGAAGATAAAACTATTAAAGTTTTAATTACTACATACCGCAAGCATCCTCTATATGGAAAGCGTGTTGAATACAGTAAAAAATTTACAGCTCATGATGAAACTAATGATGCTAAGATAGGCGACATTGTTACGATTATGGAAACAAGACCATTATCAAAGACAAAAAAATTCCGCTTAGTTGCAATAGTTGAACGCGCTGTCCAACTATAGGAGGCGAAAATAATGATACAACAAGAATCGAGATTAAAAGTAGCCGATAACTCAGGTGCCAAAGAAATCCTAACAATTAAAGTTTTAGGAGGAACTAGACGCCGTTATGCTGGTGTTGGTGATATTATTGTTGCCACTGTTAAGAGTGCAACTCCAGGTGGAACAGTAAAAAAAGGCGAGGTTATCAAAGCAGTAATTGTAAGAACAAAGAGTGCTTTAAGAAGAACTGATGGTAGTTACATTAGATTTGATGATAATGCTGCAGTTATTATTCGTGACGATAAAACTCCTAAAGGAACACGTATTTTCGGGCCAGTTGCTCGTGAATTACGTGATAAGGACTTTATGAAAATAATTTCCTTAGCTCCTGAGGTTTTATAAGGAGGAAAGTATGTTTGTTAAAAAAGGTGATACCGTTAAAGTAATTAGCGGTGATAATAAAGGAAAAATCGGAAAGGTTTTGAAGGTTTTAGTAAGTGAAAATCGCGTTGTAGTTGAAGGCGTTAATATTGTTTCACGTCATACTAGACCATCAAATGCAAACCCAGACGGCGGAATTATCAAGAAAGAAGCTGCAATTGCAATTTCAAATGTTATGGTTTATGATACAAAAGCTGCACAAGCAACTAGAGTAAGCTATAAAGAAGAAAATGGCAAAAGAGTTCGTTTCGCTAAAAAATCTGGGAACTTGCTAGATAAGTAAGGAGGAAAAATATGAATCGAGTAAAAGAAAAATACAATGAAACTGTAAAAGATGCTTTGATTAAAAAGTTCTCTTATACTTCTCCTATGCAAGCTCCTAAATTAGAGAAAATCGTAGTTAATATGGGTGTTGGTGATGCAATTCAAAATGCAAAAGCATTAGATGCTGCAGTTGAAGAGTTGACACAAGTAACTGGTCAAAAGCCAATCATTACAAAAGCTAAAAAATCTATTGCTGCTTTCAAATTACGTGAAGGTGTAGCAATCGGTTGTAAGGTAACACTTAGAGGAGAAAGAATGTACGAATTTTATGATAAATTAGTTACAGTAGCTCTTCCTCGAGTAAGAGACTTTAGAGGTTTAAGTAAAGATTCTTTCGATGGCCGAGGCAATTATACAATAGGTATTAAAGAACAATTAATTTTTCCAGAAATTAATTATGACAAAGTTTTAAAAATTCGTGGTATGGATATCGTTATTGTTACAACAGCAAAAACTGATGAAGAAGGCCGTGAATTATTAAACCTATTGGGAATGCCTTTTAGGAAATAGTGAAGGAGTAGAACTATGGCAAAAACATCATTAAAAATTAGAAATAAAAGACCACAAAAGTTCAAAATTAGAGAATATACACGATGTGAACGTTGTGGAAGACCACATTCAGTATATCGTAAATTCAAATTATGCCGTATCTGCTTTAGAGAGTTAGCTAACAAGGGACAAATCCCTGGCGTAACGAAATCTAGCTGGTAGAAAGGAGACTATCAATGGTAATGACAGATCCAATTGCTGATATGCTTACACGTATTCGTAATGCCAATCAAATGAAGCATGAATATGTAGAGATGCCAGCATCAAAATTAAAACAAGAAATTTTAAGTGTTATTAAGAATGAAGGTTACATTAAAGATGTAGAACTACTTTCTAAAGAAGAAAAAGGAACTACTTTTCAAACTTTAAAAGTAACGCTTAAGTATACGGATAAAAAAGAAAGAGTAATAAAAGGCTTGACTCGCATATCTAAACCAGGTTTGAGAGTTTATGCAAAAGCTAGCGAAATGCCTAAAGTTTTAAACGGTTTAGGAATTGCTATCGTATCAACATCTAATGGAGTTATGACTGATAAAGAAGCACGTCAAAAGAATTTTGGCGGCGAAGTTGTAGCTTATGTTTGGTAGGAGGTTTTATTATGTCTAGAGTCGGAAATAAAGTCGTAAAATTAACTGATGGTGTATCAGTTGAAGTAAAACCAGGAAATTTTGTAGTAGTAAAAGGTCCAAAAGGTGAAATAAGCCAACAATTATGTCCTCAAATGACAATTAAAAATGAAGAACATAGTGTTAAAATTACTAGACCTAGCGATACACAAGAACTAAGAACTCTTCATGGAACAACGAGAGCACTTTTACACAATATGGTAGAGGGCGTTACTCATGGTTTCTCAAAAGGGCTTGAACTTCAAGGAACAGGTTATCGTGTTTCTTTGAACAATAAAGTTTTAGCAGTCGCTGCAGGTTATTCACATTTAGTAGAATTACCTATTCCTCAGGGATTAACAGTAGAAATTATTAGTCCAACTGAATTAGTAATCAAGGGTGTAGATAAACAAGCTGTTGGTCAATTTGCTGCTGAAGTTAGAGCGGTAAGAAAACCTGAACCATATCTTGGAAAAGGTATTCGTTACAAAGGCGAAATTATTCGTCGTAAAGAAGGAAAGAAAGCTAAATAGAAAGGAGTGTATGAGTAGTGATCACAAAAAAATCGCGTAATGAAACACGCAGTATTCGTCATTTAAGAATTCGCAAGAATATTAGTGGAACATCTACCTTACCTCGTTTAAATGTGTTCAGATCAAATGCACATATTTATGCTCAAGTAATCGATGATGTAGAAGGTATAACTTTAGTTAGTGCTTCTAGCATAGATAAAGAATTAAAGTTAGAAAAAGGCTCAAATAAAGAAGCAGCAGCACAAGTTGGTGCTTTGATAGCAAAAAGAGCTTTAGATAAGAAAATCGAGAATGTTGTATTCGATCGTGGTGGATACTTATATCACGGAAGAGTAAAAGCATTAGCGGAAGCTGCTAGAGAAGCAGGATTGAAGTTCTAGGAGGATGACGATGAAACAAGAAAAAGAAAACAAACGTAGTAAAAAAGTTGTTGAAGAAGTCGTTAAAGAATTCGAAGAACGCGTAGTTAGTATCAACCATGTTACTAAGGTTGTTAAAGGTGGTAGAAGATATCGTTTTAGCGCATTAGTAGTTGTTGGTGACCACAAAGGCCGAGTAGGCTTAGGCACAGGAAAAGCTATCGAAATCCCTGATGCAATTAAAAAAGCAGTTGAAGATGCAAAAAGAAATCTAATTCATGTTCCAGTTGTTAACACTACAATTCCTCATGCTATTACAGGTGTGTATGGAGCTGGTCGTGTTTTCTTGAAACCTGCACCTGATGGAACTGGCGTTATCGCTGGTGGACCAGTTCGTGCGGTAGTTGAATTAGCAGGAATTTCAGATATTTTATCAAAATCAATAGGCTCAAGTACTCCTATTAACATAGTAAGAGCAACTATGCAAGGACTTGAATCTCTAAGAACAGTTGAAGAAGTTGCTGAAATTAGAGGTAAAAAGCCTGAGGAAATTTTGGGGTAGAAACACATGTCAGAAAAGATGATTACTATTAAATTAGTTAAGAGTACATTCGGTCGTAAACCTAATCAAGCTAAAACATTAAAAGCATTAGGCTTAACGAAAGTTAATCAAGTTGTTACTAAACCAGATAACGAAGCAGTTCGCGGAATGATTGCAACTGTTAGTCATTTATTAGAAGTGTTAGAAGGTTAGGAGGCTCACATGGAATTACATGATTTAATGCCTGTAGATGGCGCAAGACATAGTAGAAAACGCGTTGGTCGTGGAACAGGTAGCGGTCACGGTAAAACAAGTGGTCGTGGAAATAAAGGACAAAATTCTCGTAGTGGCGGCGGAGTTCGTCCAGGATTTGAAGGTGGACAAACACCACTATTCAAGAGATTACCAAAACGAGGATTCACAAATATGAGCAGAAAAGAATATGCAGTTGTTAATGTAGCAGATCTTAACTGTGATTGTTTTAAAGAAGGAAGTAAAGTTACTCCTGAATTACTAGTTAAAGTTGGACTAGTTAGCAAGAATGTTAAAAATATTAAGGTTTTAGGAAATGGTAAATTAGAAAAGAATCTAATAGTTTGTGCTCATAAATTTTCTAAATCAGCAGAAAAGGGAATCGTTGAAGCTGGTGGGAAAATAGAGGTAATTTAATATGGCAATCAAAAATAAAAAAATATGGATTAGCTTATTATTTACTGCACTATTTCTATTTATTTATCGTTTAGGCTATTTTATTCAAATACCATTTGTGGAAATCGAATATGTAAAACAATTGTTCTCTTCAGGAGAATCAATGTTTGGTTTCTTAGATGTATTTAGCGGTGGAGCATTGTCAAACTTCTCAATCGTTGCTTTAGGTATTGGTCCTTATATCACTGCTTCAATTGTTATTCAATTGTTACAAATGGATATCGTTCCTGTATTAAAAGAATGGTCTGAAGAAGGACAAGTTGGAAAAGAAAAATTAAATCAATTGACTAGATATCTTTCACTTGGTTTAGCTTTTATTCAAGCAATGACATTAACGATCGGTATTTCTGTGACTTATAATAATGCTTTATTTGGCCCAGGAACACCAATTACACCAATGACATACATATATTTATCACTTGTAATGACAGCTGGTACAGCATTTGTACTATGGATTGCTGAAAGAATTACACAAAAAGGAATTGGAAATGGTACATCAATGATTATCGTTGCTGGTATTGTTGCTAGTTTCCCTGACATGATTAACGATTTAGTTCAAAAGTATATCGTTTCTGGTGGAGAAAAAATTGGCAATATTTTCATTTTCTTTGGAGTAATTTTGTTAATGATTCTTATCATTATTGGTGTTATCTTTATTGAAACAGCACAAAGAAAGATTCCTATTCAATATGCGAATCGACCTGCAACTGCTTCTTTCAGAGGTAAAAGCGATTCTAATGTTCCAATTAAGTTGAATTCAGCAAGTGTTATCCCTGTTATTTTTGCTTCAACATTAATGAGTTTGCCAACAACAATCTCAAATTTCTTAACAAATGCAACAGCAAAAACATGGATTACAAATATTTTTAGTTCAAGCGAACCAATTGGATTTGTATTATATATCGTATTAATTTTTGTTTTCTCATTCTTCTATGCGTTCTTACAAATAAGTCCAGAGAAGATGGCGGAAAATTTACAAAAACAAAATGCATATATTCCAGGTATTAGACCTGGTGATGAAACAGCAGCTTATTTCTCAAGAGTATTATTTAAAATAACTATGGTTGGTGCTACATACCTATCAGTTGTAGCAGCAGTTCCAATTATTGTTGCCAAGATATTTGATTTGCCTTCTTCAGTTCAAGTTGGAGGAACAAGTTTAATTATCGTTGTAGGTGTTGCAATTGAAACTGTAAAACAATTAAAAACTCAAAGTCAAGAGAAGCAATATCGAGGCTTCATTGACTAGGAGAAAGAATATGCGTTTACTAATAATGGGAGCTCCAGGGGCTGGAAAAGGAACTCAAGCAGCTTTAATTAAAGAATATTTTGCGATACCTCATATATCTACTGGTGATATGTTTCGAGAAGCAATCTCAAAACAAACAAAAGTTGGTTTAGAGGCCAAAAAATATATCGACAAAGGTGATTTAGTGCCCGATAGTGTGACTATTGAATTGGTGAGAGAAAGACTTCTAAAAGATGATTGTAAAAATGGTTTTCTTTTAGATGGCTTTCCTCGAACAATAGCCCAAGCCCAAGCTCTAGATGAAATGTTAGAGAAACTTAAACTTAAATTAGACGCTGTTTTAAATGTAGAGATCGATGATAAAATTTTAATTGATAGAATTGTTGGACGTCGTACTTGCTCAGTTTGTAAAGAAGGCTATCACATGACAAACAAAAAGCCTAAAGTTGAAGGAATTTGTGATGTTTGTGGTGGAAAAATAATTCAAAGAGTGGACGACACAGAAGAAACTATCAAGAATAGGTTACACGTGTATCACCAATTAACTGAACCTGTTTTAACTTACTACGATAAACAAGGTTTAATTAAGAATGTTAGTGGTCGCGGAAATATTGAAGAGATATTTACGAAGGTTAAACTCCTTCTTGGAGGCAATGAATGATTTTAATTAAAAGTAATCGAGAAATAGAGTTGATGAAAGAAGCAGGAAGAATTGTGGCAAAAGCTCATAGAGCTGTTAAGGAAGCCATTGCTCCCGGTGTGTCAACAGATCAACTAGATAAGATTGCTGAAGATGTAATTAGAGAGGAAGGAGCAACCCCATCTTTCAAAGGATATGGTGGTTTCCCAGGCTCTATTTGTGCTTCAATCAATGACGTTGTCATCCATGGTATCCCCAACAAAAAAATAAAACTAAAAAAAGGTGATATTATTGCCATTGATATTGGAGCCAATTATAAAGGCTATCATGGCGATAGTGCTATGACTCATGGTGTTGGCGAAATTAGTGAAGCCCGACAAAGACTCTTAAAGATCACAGAAGAATCTTTATATAAAGGCTTAGAATTAGCCAAACCCTTAAACCGTTTATCCGATATTTCTCATGCAATTGAAGAGTATGTTGTAAGCAATGGTTATACCGTTGTGAAAGAATTTACTGGACATGGTGTTGGACGTGATTTGCATGAAGATCCAATGATACCTAATTATGGGCCTGCTGGTCATGGTCCTGTATTAAGAGTCGGAATGACCCTTGCTATTGAGCCGATGGTGAATGCTGGTCGCGCAGATGTTAAAATACTAAGCGATGACTGGACAACAGTAACCATAGATGGCAGCGATAGTGCTCATTTTGAACATACCATTGTTATAACAGAACAAGGTTATGAGATATTAACGATTGAAGGAGGCTTTGCCAATGTCAAAGAATGATGTGATAGAACTTAAAGGAACAGTTATAGAATCCCTACCTAATTCAATTTTTAAAGTTAAATTAGATAATGGACATCAAATTATAGCCCACGTTTCTGGTAAAATCCGTATGAATTTCATATTCATTTTACCAGGTGATAGAGTAACTGTTGAATTATCACCCTATGATTTAACACGTGGACGTATTACTTATCGACATAAATAAGTAATACAAGCAATTCAAACCCAGTTTCTTATGAAACTATTTAAGGAGGAATTTAAAAATGAAGGTTAGACCATCAGTAAAACCAATTTGTGATCAATGTAAAGTAGTAAAACGTAACGGCAAAGTTATGGTTATTTGTAAAAATCCAAAGCACAAACAAAGACAAGGATAATTAGGAGGTGCAAATATATGGCACGTATTTCTGGTGTTGATATTCCACGTGATAAGCGAGTTGTTATTTCGCTAACATACATTTATGGAATAGGTAAACCAACAGCAATTGAAATATTACAAAAAGCAGGCGTTGATGAAAATAAACGCGTTAAAGATTTAAGTGAAGAAGAACTAGCAACAATTAGACGTGAAGTAGCTGCTCTAAAAGTAGAGGGTGATTTACGCCGTGAAGTTGCTATGAATATTAAGAGATTGATGGAAATTGGATGCTACAGAGGAATCCGTCATCGTAAAGGATTACCAGTAAGAGGACAAAATACAAGATGTAATGCTCGTACTCGAAAAGGTAAAGTTAAGACTGTAGCAAATAAGAAGAAATAGGAGGAATTGAATAATGGCTCGTAAAATTCGTAAACGTAAAGTTAAAAAGAATATTCCTAATGGAGTGGCACATATTCATTCTACTTTCAACAATACAATTATTACAATAACTGATACTGTAGGAAATGCAATCGCTTGGAGTAGTGCTGGTGCACTAGGATTTAAAGGAAGTAAGAAATCAACTCCTTTCGCAGCATCTCAAGCTTCTGAAGCCTGTGCTAAAGCAGCTTTAGACAGTGGTATGATCAAAGTTGAAGTTTCTGTTAAAGGCCCAGGTCCAGGACGTGAGGCGGCTATTAGATCATTGCAAGTTGCTGGTCTTGAAATTACATCAATTAAAGATGTTACTCCAATTCCACACAATGGTTGTCGTCCTCCAAAACAACCTAGAGGATAGAGATATACTACTAAACAAAAATAGAAGGAGGACCGAATGAGAAAATTCGAATTTATTAAACCTCAAACTACTGTTGAATCAAGTGATTCAGAAAATTACAGTAAATTCATAATTTCTCCGTTAGAGAGGGGATATGGGATTACGTTAGGTAATGCACTTCGCCGTGTATTACTATCATCTATGCCAGGGGTGGCAATTGTTGCTATGGATGTTGAAGGGGTTGCACATGAATTCATGGCACTAAATGGTGTATTAGAAGATGTAACAGAAATAATTCTTAATTTAAAGAATATTGTCATTTCAATTGATGAAGATAAGTTATTTAAAGCAATGCCACAAGAAGCTCAAGAAGTTTATGAACTAACTATTGATGCGGAAGGCGAAAGAGTTATTACTGCAGGAGATTTGGAACATAGCAGTGAAATAAAAATTGTTAATCCAAATCAAGTAATTGCAACATTAGAAAAGGGCGGGAAATTTAAAGCTCGTTTCTATGCTAGAAGAGGAATTGGTTACGTTAGTGCTGAAGAAAATAAAGTTTTCTGTAAGGACAAGAGCGGAAATCTAATTACTACAAGAATAGCAATTGATGCAATTTATACTCCAGTTACAAAAGTAAAATATACTGCTGATAAAACAAGGGTTGATGAAGATGTTGATTTCGACAAGCTTACAATGGAAGTTTGGACAAACAATTCAATCAAACCAGCAGATGCAATTTCACTTGCTGCAAAATTCTTGCAAGAACATTTCGAAGTCGTATCGCATTTGAATGAAATAGTAATACAAGAACAATACATGTATGAACGAGAAGAAAAAGTTTCAAATAAGAAATTTGAAAAGAAGATTGAAGAACTTGATTTATCTGTTCGTTCTTACAATTGCTTAAAACGTGCTGGTATTAATACCGTTGGCGATCTTACTCAAAAGAATGAAGAAGAAATGATGAGAGTAAGAAATCTAGGTCGCAAATCATTAAAAGAAGTGGTACAAAAACTTCGTGAAATTGGTTTAGACTTACGTCGTACATATGATACAGATACTAGTTATCTAGACAATGAAGATATTGATAAAGAAGATGATGATTCATCTGATGATGATATTTTCTAGTCAAAAAAAACCAAAGGGAGGACTAAAATAATGTCATTAGGTTATCGAAGATTAGGTCGTAACTCAGCTCAACGCAAAGCGTTATTAAGAGATTTGATTACTGATTTAATTATTAATGAACGTATTGAAACAACTCTTCAAAAAGCTAAAGAACTACAAAGATTAGCCGATAGAATGGTAACTCTTGGTAAAAAAGGAACTTTAGCTGCTAGATGCCAAGCTGCTGAACTTGTTAGATTTGAAATGGCTAATGAAAAAGAATTTGCTGTCCAAAAGCTATTTTCAGAAATCGCACCAAAATATCAAGACAGAAAAGGTGGCTACACAAGAGTATTAAAGACGGGTCCTAGACGGGGAGATTCTGCGTCTATGGCACTTATAGAATTCGTTTAGAAATAAAAGCAAGGCTATTGGAAAATCCAATGGCCTTTTTGTTAGATAATTATCGACAGAAAAGCATTTTTAAGATATAATTAAAAAAGTTAAGGTAGATTATCATGAACACTTGTTTGGAGGCCAATATGTTATATTTAGAAAACATCATAAAAGATTATAAAGTAGGGAATATAGCAATAAGAGCTTTAAACAATATTACAATTCATTTTCGTAAGCAAGAATTTGTCTGCGTTTTAGGCCCGAGTGGTTGTGGAAAAACAACATTGTTAAATATTATTGGGGGTTTGGACAAATGTACTAGTGGTAATTTTATCATTGAAAATCAAGATACAAAAACATATAAAGATTCTCAATGGGATCATTATCGCAACGATAAAATAGGTTTTGTTTTTCAAAGCTTTAATTTGATTCAACATCTTTCGATATGGAAAAATGTGGAATTGGCATTAACTTTATCAGGAATATCAAAAACAAAAAGTAAAGCACGAGTTGCTGATGCATTAGAACGAGTGGGATTAACAGATCAGAAAGATAAAAAACCAAATCAATTAAGTGGGGGACAAATGCAAAGGGTAGCTATTGCTCGTGCTTTGGTTAATAATCCTGAAATTATTCTAGCAGATGAACCAACGGGAGCACTTGATTCTGTAACTTCAAAACAAATTTTAGATATTTTGAAAGAAATCTCCTCAGAACGACTAGTAGTAATGGTAACCCATAATGAAGAGTTTGCACATCAATATGCAACAAGAATTATCAACTTAAAAGATGGGCATATCATTAGTGACAGCAATCCTTTTGAAATAAAAGAAAGCGAAGAGAAAAAAACAAGAAAAGCCAAAACCGCAATGCCTATTATCACTGCATTATCGCTATCTTTCTTAAATTTAAAAGCAAAGATTGCTAGAACACTATTAACAACCATTGCCGGCTGCATTGGAATCGTTGCGATTGGTTTAGTTCTATCAGTATCTAATGGGATGACGAATTATATTGATGATGTGCAACGAGTAGCGCTTGGTGACTATCCAATTAATGTCTCAAGTTCAGTGATTACATCACCAGAAGTTTCCATCTATAATAAACTAAAAGAATTCCCAGAAGAAGATATTATTACTGTTGTTCGTGGTAACACACAGTATGAACACTATAATGCCATTGAAGATGAGTTCTTTACCTATTTACAGGATATGCCAAGCGATTGGTACACGCTAATCAATTATGGAACTTCTGTTAGTTTAAATTTATTATATCAAGAGGGAATGGCTTATCAAAAGGTTACGGATTCCTACTTCTATGAAATGACAGAAAATGTAGATTTTGTTGATGAGCAATACACCATCCTTGAAGGAAAAATCCCACAAAATGCCAATGAAATTGCTTTGGTGGTAGATAGTTATAACTGCATCAGCGCCATGCTTCTTTATTATCTTGGGATGAGTTATGAAAATATTGAATCTCTAACGTTTGCTGATTTTATTGGAAAAGAATTTAAATTGATAGATAACGATGATTATTATGTAAAGCAAGATAATCGTTATTATGTAAAAGGAAAATCATATTATGCTGATTTGTATCATAATGCTCAAACAACATTAAGTGTTGTTGGAATTTTAAGAATAGAACCACAGGCAACATCAAATCTTTATTCATCAGGACTACTTTATACCAAAGCATTATCAGAACTAGTCTATGAGCGTTCGATAAATTCAGAGATTGTTAAAGAGCAAATAGAAAATGGAATCAATATGAATGTCTTTACAGGGCTACCTTTTGAAGATATTATCGGGATTAGCTCAACTCAAACAAAAACATATCAATACGAAACAAATTTGGTCAACCTAAATGGCATGAAGAAAATCAATCGTTTATATATTTATACTTCAACATTTTCAGATCGGGGAAATATTACTAATTATATCAATGCTTATCAAAATCCAGAAAGCAATGTGAAGATTAGCATCTCCGATTATACAAGTAGAATTACCAACGAATTTGCTACCTTTGTGCTAGTACTCACAAAAGTATTAATTATTTTTGCATCGATATCCTTGGTAGTATCATCGATTATGATTGCGGTTATTACTTATATATCTGTCATGGAAAGAACCAAAGAAATTGGTATTTTACGTAGTCTTGGGGCAAGAAAAAAAGACATTTCCCGAGTATTTAACGCAGAAACAGCCATCATTGGATTTGCAGCAGGAATTTTAGGAATTATTGGTGTATATGCCTTAGAAAAACCAATTGATAATTTGGTAAAGAATATCATTACTCAAAATACAAGTTTAACCACGGGACTTACCACCTTTGATATTGTTCAAACAAAGCCAGAGTACTTAGTTTTACTACTGGTTGGTAGTATTATTATTACAATGATTGCAGGAATGGTACCAGCTATCATTGCTAGTTATAAGTCTCCTGTCGATGCTTTAAGAAACGAATAAAAAATCCAATAAAAAAAGCCTCCTTGTTTGTTATATAAGTATAATAGATAATGGAGGCTATCATGGGAAAGACAAAAGAAGAGAAAAGAATTCTTAATTATATTTTATTTTGTTTTCTTGGTTTATTGTTTTGTATTGTATATAGCCTACTAAAGTAAAAAGTCCGATGTCGGACTTTTTTATTTGATTCGTAATAGATGGCTATCATATTATTTGCAAATAAGTGAAAAAAATGGTAAAATATAATGCTAGTAGAGGTTAGTATGAAAAAGCTCGATTATCTAATAATTACTATTGTTGCCATCTTATCTATATCATTTTATATCATCTACATCGCCAGTAAAAACCTAGGAGATGAAGTAGATATTCAAATTTTATATCAAAATGAAGTAATCTATGAAATGCCTCTAAACAAAGAAACAGAAATTACTGTTTTTGTGGTTGGTGAAGATAACAAAGTAATCGTTACTGTAGATGATCAAAGTAATATTTATGATTATGTCTTTAAAGAACCTTTTTACAATACCATATCGATTACAAACGAGGAAATTAGAATGGTCGATGCTAGTTGTAAGAATCATGATTGTATGCGTATGCAAATGAATCCTTTATTTCATACCCCAATCGTTTGTACAAATGGGATTATTGTGAAAGTGGTTAGTAGAGATATAGAAATTATATCTTAGGAGTTAAATATGAAAATAATTGAAATAAAAAATTTAAACTTTCAATATACAAAAAAAGATGTCGCGATAAAAAACGTTTCTTTATCCATTGAAAAAGGAGAATTTGTTTGTATTTTAGGGCATAACGGCAGTGGAAAATCAACATTAGCAAAATTAATCGTGGGATTACTTGTCGCTAAAAGTGGCGAAATCTATGTGAATGGAATATTGATTAACGAAAAAACAATTGATGAAGTGCGACATAATGTTGGAATCGTGTTTCAAAATCCAGATAATCAGTTTGTTGGAGTAACAGTAAAAGATGATATTGCTTTTGGCTTGGAAAATCGACAAATTGAACGAGAAGAAATGTTGGATAGGATTGAAAAATATGCTGAGCTAACAAACATGAGCAATTTCTTAGAATATAATCCAGAAAATCTATCAGGTGGAGAGAAACAGCGAGTTGCTATTGCTGGTGTTTTAGCGTGCCATCCTGAAGTGATTATTTTTGATGAAGCAACTTCTATGCTTGATCCTAAGGGAGTTCGTGAAGTAACAGCAATGATCAATCAATTGAAGGGGTATAAAACAGTCATATCTATTACCCATAATTTACAGGAGGCCCTATTTGCTGATCGAGTGATTGTGATGAACGATGGAGAAATTGTATTAAATGATACCCCAATCAATGTTTTCAAACAAAAAGAAATTTTAATCAATTCTAATTTAGATATCTTAACGAGCATGAAATTAATTAAGAAAATAAATAGTGAAAAAGGATTAAAAAATCAAGCAGAAATCGAGGAAATGTTATGGCAATTAACTTTCGAGAAGTAAGCTATTCCTATTCAACTTTGAAGAAAAATAAAAAAGTAAAATTTGCAATTCGTGATGTTAATTTAGAGATTGCAGAAAAAGACGAATTCATCGCTATTGTTGGACATACGGGTAGTGGAAAAAGCACATTGGTTCAATTAATGAATGCCCTTTTGGTTCCTTCCTTAGGAGAAATAGACATATTAGGAACAACTATCCATCACCATGCAAAAGTGAAATTAAAACCAATTAGGAAACAAGTTGGACTTGTTTTTCAATTTCCTGAATATCAACTCTTTGAAGAAACATCGTTAAAAGATATTACTTTCGGCCCGAAAAACTTCGGAATACCAGCAGAAGAAGCGACGAAAAAAGCGCTCGACACCGCACGATTAGTAGGATTAAATGATGATATTTTAGAAAAAAGTCCATTTGCTATTTCTGGTGGACAAATGCGTAAGGTGGCAATTGCTGGAATTCTTGCCAGTAATCCAGATATTTTAATTCTTGATGAACCGACAGTTGGCTTAGATCCATTTGGGAAAAGTGAATTATTAAAATTATTAAAACAGATTAATGAAGAAGAACATAAAACAATTATCATTATTACTCACGACATGGAAGTAGTTAGTCAAGTAGCAAAGCGAGTCATTGTTTTGGATAATGCTGAAATTGTTTATGATGGTGATATGAAATCACTATTTAAAAATGATGAGTTTGTAATCAATCATAATCTTGATTATCCTGAGTTAATGAAATTGATGCGCTCGCTAAAAGAAAAATTGAGTTTAGATATCGATATTCATCAATATAGCATTGAGGAAGCTTATCAAGAACTATCTCGTGTTTTAGGTGATAATCATGAATGAAAAAATTGTTTTTGGTCAGTACTATCATGTTGATTCTTGGGTTCATCGACTTGACCCTCGAACTAAATTAGTTGGTATCTTTATATATATGATTGCTTTATTTGTGATTAAGAATATTTATTTGTTAGGTGGGATTTTAGGGCTAGCTTTGATTGTGATTGCGACAAGTAAGATTCCTTTAGTCAAATTCTTGAATAGTTTGAAAATGGTCTCATTTATTCTATTATTTACCTTTTTCTTCCAACTACTACTGAGAAAAGACGGGGAGCAATTAGCTTTATTTTCTTTCAATATGACGATTGTTAATGCACTTGTGATTATTCTTTTATTTATCCTTTATTTTCTTTCTCGAAGAATCATTAGAAGTTTTAGAGTTCTATTATTCGGTATCATTTTATTCATTAGTTTTTATATCCAAACTAAATTGGATTTTTCATATTCGCTATTTACTTATCAAGTTCGTATTTTTGATTCAGGATTAATGATGTCGTTATATATTTTACTACGAATCATTGCATTGCTATTTATTTCTTCTCTATTAACGTTAACAACAAAACCGACGGATTTAAATAATGGATTAGAAGTACTTTTAAAGCCATTAAAATATATCGGAGTTAAGGTTTCAACATTAACCATGATGATTTCAATTGCCCTTCGTTTTATTCCTACCCTAATCAATGAAGCAGAAAAAATCTTAAAAGCACAAGCATCAAGAGGGGTTGATTTTAAAGAAGGGAAAATTGGAGCTAAAGTAATGCAAATCATTTCTTTATTGGTGCCAATGTTTGTCATTGCTTATAAAAGAGCTTATGACTTGGCCGATGCGATGGAAGCAAGAGGATTTATTCCTGATGCACCAAGAACTAGTATTAACTTGTTGAAATATCGAACCAGTGATTACATTACGCTTGGATTTTGTTTAATCCTATTGGTTGGAACTATTTATTTGAGGATATTTTATGCGTTATAAATGTATTGTTAGCTATGATGGTACTAATTTCCATGGCTTTCAAGCACAACAGGATTTGCGTACTGTTCAAAAAGAGATTGAAGATGTTTTATTTAAAATTATGAAAAAACCAATTGCTATCCACTGCTCAGGAAGAACAGATACTGGAGTTCATGCAATTGGTCAAGTATTTCATTTCGACTCAGAAATAGAGATGGGAAATTGGAATATGCAGAATGCAATTAATTCTCGTATTTCAAAAGATATTTATATTCAAAGTGTTGAAAAGGTTGATGAGAATTTTCACGCTCGAAGGGGTGCTATTAAAAAAGAATACCATTACATCATCGACTTTGGTGAGTATAATCCCTTACTTAGGAATTATCGCTATTATTGCCGTTATAAAAATGTGGATCGTTTGTTGATGGAAGAAGCAGCAAAGTTATATATTGGGGAGCATGATTTTCGCTCCTATACCAAAAACAAGGACAAAGAAAATACAGTTAGAGAAATATACTCTATTGATTTTATTTGGGATTTTGATCTTTTAACAATCAAAATTGTAGGTTCAGGTTTTCTTCATAACATGGTAAGAATTTTGGTTGCTATGTGGTTAGAAGCAGCAAGAGGTAAATACTCTTTAGAACAACTAAAAACAATTACAGAGCAAAAAAACAGGGTATTTGCACCTAAGATAGCACCAGCGAATGGTCTATACTTATATAAAGTGTATTATTAAAGAAAAATAAAAAACTGGCTCAAAAGTGAACTG
>CAYPLR010000005.1:0-62397 GCA_964411675.1 uncultured Bacteroidales bacterium | reverse complement strand
TATATTTATGACTTATTAGAAGGCCTATTGGCCTTTTTCTTTTTTTATGATATAATAAGCAAAAAGGTGTCCTATGATAATTTGTCCTAAATGTAAACTAGAATTAAATAAAGTGGATTATACCTATAAATGTATCAACAATCATAATTATGATATAGCTAAGAGTGGTTATTTGAACCTCTTACTCTCCCGTTTTAACGCTGGTGATACCAAAGAAATGCTAGTTGCACGTGACTGCTTTTTAAAACAAGATTTTTATTTACCAATGATCAAAGAGATAGCCTCAAGGTTTTCCTATGATCATCCTATTGTTGTTGATTGTGGCTGTGGGACTGGATATTATACCAATCACTTATCACAAATGATTCCAGGCAAATATATCGGTATTGACATCTCAAAAATCGCCATTGATTTTGCAGCAAAGAAAAATAAAGATGTGCTTTATCTTGTAGCTTCTAATAATAGTATTCCCTTAGCTGATACATCTTGTGATATTTTATTGAATATCTTTGCTCCTTATAGTGACAAAGAATTTGCTAGAATCCTCAACACCAGGGGAAAGCTAATCACAGTAAGTGCAAATATGAATCATTTACAGGAATTAAAAGCGCTTATTTATGATGTTCCTCATACCAATATCGATAAATTCTATTTTCTTCCTTCTTTCAAACTTATCAATGAAAATATTCTAGAGTATAAAATGATATTAACTCAAAATGACTTAATGAATCTTTTTAAAATGACGCCATATTATTATAAAACCAAGCCATCAGATTTTAAAAAACTACTAGCTGTTGATTGTCTAGAAGTAACTGCAAGTTTTTCAATAAAAGAATATCAAAAACAAAATTAGATATACTTTTTTTACTTTTAGTGATATAATACATAAAAAAGTCTTATATGATTGATAATATGGTTCAATCGTTTCTACACCTAACCAAAAAATAGGTACTAAGACATACAAAGCAAGATTATTTCAATCTCTTTTTCGTATGTCCTATTAATATAGGACTTTTATTTTACAAGGAGGAAAATTATGAACCTAAAAGATTGTTTGCGCGAAGGACTAACCTTTGATGATGTTTTGCTTGTTCCCCAAAAATCAGAAATCTTGCCCAGCGAAGTTTCTTTAAAAACTCGGTTAACAAACAAAATAATCTTAAATGTCCCTATTGTATCAGCAGCAATGGATACTGTTACAACTTCAAGAATGGCTATAGCTATTGCAAGAGAAGGTGGCTTAGGCTTTATTCATAAGAACATGACAATTGAAGAACAATCTCATGAAGTTGATATCGTAAAAAGAAGCGAATCAGGAATGATTTTAAATCCTATCACACTACCCATTAATTCAACCGTAAAGGAAGCGGAGCATATTCTTTCTTTATATCACATCAGCGGTCTTCCTATTGTTGATGACAATAATAAACTAATGGGAATTGTAACCAATCGTGATTTAAAATATTTAAAAGAAACTAATTGTTTAGTTACAGAAATCATGACTAAAGATCATCTAGTAACAGCAAAAAGAGGCACTACACTAGAAGAAGCTAAATACATTTTATGGAAGCATCGTATTGAAAAACTACCAATCGTTGATGATGATTATAAATTAGTAGGATTAATCACCTCTAAAGATATTGATAATGTAATTCAATATCCTAATGCCACAAAAGACGAAAAAGGCCGTCTACGAGTAGGTGCTGCCATTGGAATCGGGAAAGATGCTTTATCTAGAGTCGATGCCTTAGTCAAGGTTGGTGTTGATGTTATCGCGATTGATAGTGCTCATGGTCATTCCCAAAATGTTATTGATTTATTAAAGAAAGTCAAAACAACTTTTCCTAATTTAGATGTCATTGTTGGAAACATTGTTACAAAAGAAGCTGCAATTGAATTAATTGATGCAGGAGCAGATGCTTTAAAAGTAGGAATAGGCCCCGGTAGTATTTGTACTACTAGAGTGGTTGCTGGTGTAGGAGTACCTCAGATAACCGCCGTTAGCGATGTTTATGAATATGCAAAAACAAAAAATATTCCTGTTATTGCTGATGGTGGAATCAAACTGTCAGGCGATATTGTAAAAGCTTTAGCTGCAGGTGCAAATACTGTAATGTTAGGTTCAATTCTAGCAGGATGCAAAGAGTCTCCTGGTGAAGAAGTCATTTATCAAGGAAGAAAATTTAAAGTCTATGTTGGAATGGGATCTTTAGCTGCTATGAAAAGAGGTTCTGCTGATCGCTATTTTCAAGATCAAAATAGTTCTATGAGCAAACTAGTCCCAGAAGGTATTGAAGGTAGAGTTGCTTATAAAGGCGAAGTCTCTGATACCACTTTCCAATTATGTGGTGGAATCAGATCTGGCATGGGTTATTGTGGAGCAAAAACAATAGAAGAGTTACAAAAAAATGCCACTTTTATCAAGATAACCAATGCAGGATTAAAAGAAAGTCATCCTCACGATGTAGATATCACCACCGAAGCTCCTAATTATATGAAATCATAGGTGAATTATGCAGACAAATATAATAATCGTTCTTGATTTTGGTAGTCAATATAACCAATTAATTGCTCGCAGAATTCGTGAAATGGGAGTTTATTCAGAGCTCTTACCTTATGATGTTTCTCTTGAAAGATTACAATCAATAAAAAATATCAAAGGAATTATCTTGAGCGGTGGTCCTCATTCCGTATATGAAAATAATTCTTTTGCTTGTAATGAAGCTATCTTTCAAATGAATGTTCCTATTTTAGGAATTTGTTATGGAATGCAATATATTGCACAACATCATAATGGTAAAATTGAAGAATCTTCCGTGAGAGAATATGGCTATCAAGAAATTACCACCAATATGGAGTCCACATTATTTCAGGATACATCATTGAAGCAAACAGTATGGATGAGTCATGGTGATAAAGTTGTATTTCTCCCTCAAGATTATACTGTTACCGCTTCTTCAAAAACATGTAGTATTGCAGCTTTTGAAGATACAAAAGCCAATCTATTCGGAGTACAATTTCATCCTGAAGTACAAAACACAGAATATGGAACACAGATTTTAAAAAACTTTGTTTTTCAAATATGCCATGCAAAAGCAAATTGGAATATGAAAAATTATGTCCAAGAAAAAATAAAAGAAATACAAGAAATTGTTGGTCAGGAAAAAGTCCTAATGGGAATTTCTGGTGGAGTTGATTCCAGTGTTGCTGCTCTATTAATTCATAAAGCGATTGGTTCTAACCTAACTTGTATGTTTATTGATCATGGATTATTGAGAAAAAATGAAGCGAATCAAGTAATGAAAATGTTTGATGAATATTATCATATCAATGTTGTTAAAATTGATGCAAAAGACCGTTTTTTAAAAGTTTTATCAGGCATTACAGACCCTGAACAGAAGCGAAAAATTATTGGTAAAGAATTTATCGATACATTTGATTTCGAAGCGAATAAACTAGGAGACTTCTCTTTCCTTGGTCAAGGCACTCTTTATACAGATATTATAGAATCAGGAACAAAAACAGCTACAACCATTAAATCTCATCATAATGTTGGTGGACTCCCTAAAGATATGAAGTTTAAAGTCATAGAACCATTAAAGGATTTATTTAAAGATGAAGTACGTCAATTAGGTCTTTCTTTAGGTCTTCATCCTTTTATTGTCAATCGTCAACCATTTCCTGGTCCAGGATTAGGCATTCGTGTCATTGGTGAAATCACCGAAGAAAAACTAAGAATCGCTCGAGAAAGTGATGCTATTTTACAAGAAGAACTTCAAAACAATCGTTTAGAAACTGAGGTTTGGCAAGCCTTCACCGTGGTAACTAATACAAAAAGTGTTGGTGTCATGGGAGACAAGCGGACTTATGACTATGTTGTTGCAATTAGAGTAATTACTAGTATTGATGGAATGACTGCTGATTGGGCAAGAATTCCTTACCCAATTCTTGCAAAAATTAGTAATCGTATTGTAAACGAAGTAACCGGATGTAATCGTATTGTGTTTGATATCACATCGAAACCTCCTGGAACAATAGAATGGGAATAAAAAAAAGTCGATTTCGACTTTTTTTATTTTTCATTATTTATTTTTTCTTTAAACAATTGATAGATCCTACTTGTGATTACTGCATCTTCTAATGCATCGTGAGTCTGTTCCTCTAAAATAGAATTTGTATATTCTTGATAGGTATTAAATAATCCTAAGTCCTCTTTTAAATTATAGTAATTTTTAATCACTTGCATTAAATTGATATGACTTTTTCGTAAATCTAAAGGTTTAACTTTATTAAGGATAAATGATTGCTCTAGTGTCAAAATATCACTTTTACCCCAAGCAATAATTTTAGAGTTGTATTTTTTTATGCAAGATTCCAATAAATTGTAAAACTCTTCATACTCGATGGCTTCATCAAATTCCTCTCTTTTACGAGAAATAAAAGAAAGTGTTCTTGAATTCAATCCATATTTGCGAAGTGGTTTTACTAAATTACTGTCTTGAAAAAGTACTTCTCCTTCGCTGTTTTCAACAATAATACCATATTGTACAATCTCTGCAACATGGGGTATTGATTGATAATAAGCAGGAAGTGTGAATTCCAAATCGATGAATAATTTATTTTTCGTTTTGTTAATCAATTTTTTAATATCTTTTTTTATTTCTATAATATCATAATATATTCTTTTTTCACGGAAATTTGGTTCAACCACTTTAATGAAATTAATGATTTCATAGCCATAATATTGCCCATATTTTTTTAATTCCGGTTTTACATCAACAAATATATATGGTTTCTTGTAAAAATAAGGCCCAAAATCTTTAAAGGTTTTTCTTGTCATGTATAGACAAAACAACCTATTTTTATATTCAATTTTTAAAACTCTTTCTTCTGGAAAGACTTTTAAAACTTTTCCATAAATTCGCATATTTTCTCCTTATTCATCCCCATATAATTTAACAATCTCTTGCTTTTGCTTCTCAGTTAACGCTAGTTCATTCAGCTCTTCAAGAAAGTTTTCACTGCCTAGAATCTGTAAAATTTGTTTTTTCTTTACTTCACCAATTCCTTTAATTTTCTCTAGTCCAGAAACAAATATGTTTTTGGTATGAACTACATGGTGAAAAGTAATTGCATATCGATGGACTTCATCTTGTAATGCTGTTAGAAATAAGAATAATCCACTTTTTTTATTTATCATAATCTCTTTGTTTTTGTAAAACAAACCTTGTGTTTTGTGATTATCATCTTTAAATAAGCCTAAGACAGGAAGTTGTAAACTAAGATGGTTTAGCGCTTCCTCAGCAGCAGTAACTTGTGGTTTTCCTCCATCGACAATAATCAAATCAGGAAATTGTTTTCCTTCTTTTTGTAGTCTTGAATATCTTCGCCCAATTACTTCTTCCATGGTATGATAATCATCCGCATTAATAACTGTCTTTACTTTATATTTACGATATTCTTTTTTATTTGGTAATCCATTTTTATAGGAAACCATTGCGCTAACACTACTCGATCCTTGAATGTTAGAATTATCAAAAGCTTCAATATTGCTGATGGAATCTAGCTCTAAAATTTTTGCTAATTCAACCATGGCTCCTTCGCTCTTTTCATATTTTCTCATTTCTTTTTTGATCAGCAGGTCAATTTTTTCTTGAGCATTTACAATAACCAAATCAACCATTTCTTTCTTTTTACCACGTTGAGGAATAAAACTAATATTTTTTATTTCTTCAGCAAGTTCCAAAAAACTTATTTTTGGTAACAAAATTTCTTTAGGTAGGGGATTTCCTGCAACCAAATAGAATTGGTTAATAAAGTTGACAAATGTTTCCTCTGAATTATCAATTAGGTCTAATAAAAAGCCTGTTCTTTCGACCATTTTATAATCTCTAATATGAAATATTTGTACACTGATATAATTCTCGGTTGTTACATAACCAAAAACATCTGTATCATCAATCGATAATTCCATCTTTTGTTTTTCAGTAACCGCCTCAAGATTTCTAATCATGTTTCGATATTCTTTTGCTTTTTCAAAGTTTAAAATATCACTTGCTTGCCTCATTTTTTTCTCAAGATTTTTAATTCTTTCATTACTATTTCCTTTCAGAAAAGCATTAATTTCTAGTAAGATATTTTCATAATCTCGAGCTGTTACTTCTTTAATGCAAGGACCAAGACATTGTCCCAAATGATAATATAAGCATTCTTTTTTGGGAAGTTTATAACATTTTCTTAATGGATATACTTTATTTAAGATATCTACTACTTCTCTTGCTGCTGTCGCATTAGGATATGGACCGTAGTACTTCGCCTTTTTATTTAATTCTCTTGTATAAAAAACACGAGGATGTTCCTCTAAAGTAAGGCAAATGTATGGATATCTTTTATCATCCGTTAACTTTATATTATAATGGGGTTGATGTTTTTTAATTAGGTTCATTTCTAATACAAACGCTTCTGTTTCGCTACTAGTAATGATGTATTCAAAATCATCTATTTGAGAAACTAATGCTGTTGTTTTCCCATCATGACTTCCAATAAAATAACTTCTTACCCGATTAAATAAGTTTTTAGCTTTTCCAACATAAATAATCTCGCCATCTTTATTCTTCATAAGATAACAACCAGGCTGTTTCGGTAAATTATTTAGTTTTTCCTTATCCATATTATTCACCTCCCCCTCATCTAAAAAAATAGCCACTAGTGGCTATTTTTTCAAGCCTTGTAGAATGTCTTCGATTTTTTCTCCGTACTTATCGTACTTAAATCGTAGTTCTGGAACTTTTCTAATTTCTAGAACTTTTCCTAAAGAACTTCTTATGAATCCTTTGGCTTCTTCTAATACTCTTGCAGTAGACTGTTTTTGCTCTTCGCTACCCATTACTGAAAAATAGACATTCGCAACAGAATAATCGTTATTCAAATCAACTCTAAAAATAGTAACATATCGTAATCGTTCATCTTTTACTTCTGTTAAGAGTATCCGACCTAATTCCCTCTCAATAATTTTTTCCAATCTAACTTGACGATGTTTCATTTTTACTTTACCTTTTCCATAATATAAGCTTCAATGATATCGCCTTCCTTGATATCATTATAGTTTTCTATTGTCATTCCACATTCGTAACCAAGTTTCACTTCTTTTACATCATCTTTAAATCTCTTTAATGATGAAAGTTTTCCTTCATATATTACAATACTATCTCTAATTAAACGAATATCAGAATTTCGTGTGATATATCCATTCGTTACATAACATCCTGCGATGGTTCCAACTTTTGAAGCTTTAAAGATTGTTCTTATTTCTGCTTCTCCAGTAATCTTTTCTTCAAACACCGGATCAAGCATACCAACCATTGCTGCTTGAATATCTTCTAAGACTTTATAAATAATATTATATAATCTAATTTCAATTTTCTTTTCGCTTGCTAATTTAAACGTTGCTGCATTTGGACGAATGTTGAATCCAATGATAATTGCACTAGAAGCAACCGCTAAAGTAATATCTGTTTCTGTAATGGCTCCTACACCACCACGAACAACATTTATTTTCACACCTTCAACTTCTACTTTTTCTAATGAATTACGTAAAGCCTCAATAGAACCTTGAACATCGCCTTTAATGATTAAATTTAATTCTTTTTGTGAATCATCTAGCTTATCGAAAATAGTCTTTAGATTAATTTCTTTACCTACACCCATTTCAATATCGAAAGCACGGCTACTACGTTCTTCACTAATTAATCTTGTTGTTCTTTCATCTTCAAATACCATAAAACTATCACCTGCTTGAGGAACATCAACTAATCCCGTAACCTCAACTGCTTTTGATGGACCTGCTGATTTTAAACTAGCTTTGGTCTCATCTTGCATAGCTCTAATTTTACCATATGTATTTCCTACAACAATTGGATCTCCAACTTTAATGGTTCCGTTCTTTACAAGGAATGTTGCAACAGGTCCGCGGCCTTTGTCTAACTTAGCTTCAATAACGATTCCAATTCCAAGGCGATTCGGATTTGCGCGATAATTCTCAATATCAGCTGTTAAAACAACCATTTCTAATAAATCATCTACTCCTTTTCCAGTTAAGGCAGAAATCGGAACAAAGATTGTTGATCCACCCCATTCTTCTGGAATAAGATTATAGGCTGTTAACTCTTGTTTTACCCGTTCAGGATTTGCTGACGGCTTGTCCATTTTATTAATAGCAACAATGATTGGTACATTTGCTGCTTGGGCATGCTCGATTGCTTCTTTAGTTTGTGGCATAACTCCATCATCGGCAGCAACAACCAAGATAACGATATCGGTTAATTGAGCGCCTCGTGCTCGCATTTCTGTAAATGCAGCATGGCCAGGAGTGTCAATGAATGTTATTATTTTACCTTTTTTCTTTACTTGATAAGCACCAATATGTTGTGTAATTCCTCCCGCTTCGCCAGCAACCACTTTGGTATTACGTATAGTATCTAGTAAAGTAGTTTTTCCATGGTCAACATGTCCCATGATTGTAACAATTGCTGGGCGTGGTATTAATGTTTCTTCCTCATCTTCAATTACAATTTCTTCAAATTTAGTAATATCTTCAGAAACTTTATTCTTTAATGTAAATCCAGAATCTTCTGCTAATAATTCCACAACATCTCGATCGATAGATTGAGTTGCTGAAACCATAAATCCAAGATCAATTAATTTACGAACAATTTCACTATATCCTAAGCCAAGACCATCAGCTATTTGAGCAACAGTCATACCGGGAATAAAATATAATACATTTGCTTTTTCTTTTTTTTCCTCAATATTACTTTGACGTCCTTGTTGACGATTTTTTTGTTTCTTTTTAATATTTTTTAATCGCGTGTATTCTTTTGTTTCTTGAACATAATCATTATAGGAATCATCATAAACTCTAGTTAATTCTACATCGATTTCAGAAGTGGTTTTTTTTCCTTGATCTTCTACTTCTACAATAGGTGCTTGTTTTTGTGTTTCTTGTTTTTTAGTAACCTTTTTCTTTTCGCTGGCCTCTTCTACTATAACAGGTTGTTCTTTTACTTCAGGTTTGCTTTCTTCTTTTACTTCAACCAACTTTTCTTCCGCTGGTTTCTCTTCGATTTTCTCTTTTTCGGCTGGTTTTTCCTCTGATGTTGCAATCTTAACCACCGACTCTTTTTTTGCTTTTATTGGTTTAAGCTCTACCCCATATCTCTTACTCAGTTTCTTAACAACATCACTTGGTATATCTGTTTCTAAATCAGCTTCAATATCAATGTTGCTTAAATCCTTCAATAATTTTTCTTGAGGAATTTTTAATATCTCTAATATATCTTTAACTTTCATAATTATCACCTCGTTCTAAAAGTCCTTGCAAAGATTCATAAAATCCTTGGTCAGTAATCGCCAATATTTTTACTAATGTTTTTCCCAGTGCCTTTGTCAATTTTTCCGTATTAAAACTAAAATTAACGTTTACTTTATAGAAAAAACATTTTCTTTTAAAATTGTCTATCGTTCTACTTGAAGCGTCACTAGCCACAAAAACAATCTTTGCTTTCTGATTCTGAAGAAGTTTTATTACATTTTCTTCTCCCGTAATAACTTTACGTGCTTTATACGCCAATCCTAATAAATTTAACACTCTTTCATCATTCGTCACCAGTACCACCTAACTTTGATAGTAAAAGTTCATAGATTTCTTCAGGGACTACAACTTCTAAATGTTTATCAAGTATTTTCTTTTTCTTTGCTTGTGTAATGGCCTCTACATTTTTACTAAGATAGGCTCCGCGACCATTTGCCTTGCCTTTCTCATCAAGAATAACATTTCCCTCAGGTGTGCGAACAATTCTAAACATCTCTTTCTTTGGATATTGTTCATTAGTTGCAACGCATTTTCTAAGTGGAACTTTTTTAGTTTTGTTCATACTACACCTCCTTATTTTTGAATTACGTTATATTGAAATTCAATACCTTCTTTGGTTGCATCTGATAGTTTTTTAATATCGATGCGCCAATCAGTTGCATAAGCAGCTAAACGAGCATTTTGCCCATTCTTACCAATCGCTAGTGAATATTGGTCATCTCGAACGACCACTGTTGCTTTCTTTGCTTTTTCATCAACAATTACGCTTAGTGATCTTGCAGGAAGTAATGCTTCTGCTATTAAATCAACTGGATTATCCTTCCATGTGAATATATCTATTTTTTCATTATTTAGATCTTCATTAATGCTCTTAATACGCAATCCACCTTGTCCTACACAAGCTCCTTTCGGATCTAGATTAGGTTTTAGTGATTGTACTCCAACTTTTGTTCTGCTTCCTGGATCACGAGAAATTCCCATAATTTCAATTGAGCCATCTGCAATTTCTGGGATCGTTAGTTCAAACAATCTTTTTACGATTTCTTTGTTTGAACGAGTTAAGAACACCTTTGGGCCTTTTGTTGTTTTTTCCACTTTAGTAATGTATACTTTTTTGCTTTCACCAACAACAAATTCTTCGCCTGGTAGTCCTTCTGTTTCAGGCATAGTGGCTTCACTATTCTTACCAATTGCAAATGTAATAAAGCCATTTGCATTATTGATAATCTTTACATTAATAATTTCTCCAATTTTTTCACTAAAGAAATTGAATGCTTCTTCTCGCTCTAATTCTTTTAATCCACTTAACAAGGTTTGTTTAAATTTACTAGCTGATTTTCTTCCAAATTTGTTTAAATCAACTTCTCTTTTAATAACACTTCCTACTTTGCTTTTGGGCTTTAGGAATTGTGCCTCTTCTATAAGGATTTCCCCTTTATTGCCTTCTGTTAATTCTTCAACAACATAGCGATAATCATATACTTTGATTTTCTTCTTTTCGAAATCACATTCCATTTTTATTTCACCTTTGTACTCTGTATCTCTACAAGCAACAGCGATTGCAATTTCTACTTTATCCAAAACATCGTGGATATCTAATCCCCGATCAAACGCTACACTTTCTAACGATTCAAAAAAGTTTTTACTTATCATAACATCCTCCTAAAATTTTACAGCTAATCTTATTTTACTAATTTTTTCAAAGGGAATTTCTATCGTTTTAATTCTACCTTTAATGTTTGTTTCTACTTTAATAATCTTATTTAGATATTCTCGCAAATACCCATATATTTCTTTAAGCCCTTCAATTTTTTCATAAGTGTTTATACACACATACTTATCTTGAGCTTTACTAATTTCTCCCTCTGTTTTTAACTCTCGTTCTATTCCAGGAGAAGAAACTTCTAGATAATATTCTTCATCAATAAAGTCTTCTTTATCCAATTCCTCACTAATCAAATTATTCAAATCTGTTGCTTGATCGATATCTAAAGTCTCGTCATCAATCGCAATAATCCGTAAAATGTTCCTATTGTTTTCCTTTGCATATTCTACTTCAACAATCTTTAGTTTCAGTTTTTCTGCACATTTATTAGCAAGGATTAAAGCTTTTTCAACAATTTCCATACAACACCATTTTTAAAGGAGTGAGATATCCTCACTCCTCAATTAGTACACTTTCTAGTTATATTATATCACAAATCTAAAAAAAGTCAAAGATTTTCCCTAAATAATTATTTTTCTAGCTTTGCTGCTAAATAATGCATGATGATTCCACCAGCAACACCTACATTTAACGACTCTAAAGCAGGATTTATTTTAATCTTAACATTAACATCGGTTATTTCTAATAAGTTCTTACTTACACCACTAGCTTCATTCCCTAAGATAATTGCATATTTCTTTTCTCCTGCAATTTCTTCTAGATTTTTGCAAGATTCAAGCGATGTTCCTATTATTTTTATTTTCTGTTTTTTTAGTTCGTTAACGATTTTCTCTAATTGGTCTATGATAATCCTAGCCTTAAATAAGGCTCCCTGTGTTGCTCGAATGAATTTATCATTGTATAAATCTACGCTATCATTACTTAGAACAATCATATCGATATCAAAACCTACCGCACTACGAACTAAAGTTCCTATATTACCTGGGTCTTGAAGATGGTCAAGTAAAAGAAATCTTTCTCCTATTAATGTATATTCAGGAAAATAATGGCAAACACCTATGATTTGCTGTGGTGTTTTGGTGAATCCAACTTTGTTAATAATTTCATTGGTAACCAGGACATTTTCAATTCCCATTACCTCGTCCTTTTCATCGACGATTAAGACTGTTTCTAATAAGCCCTTTGCTTCTGAAACTAGATGATATCCTTCAACAATAAACTTTTTCTGCTCATCACGATATTTTTTCTCGTGTAACCTTACAAGTTCTTTAATATACTCATTATTAACAGATGTTATTTTTTTCATATTATAAATAAGCGACCAAGCAAGAAATTATTGCTACAAGGATTTGGATAAACATCACATACATAAACATTTTTTTTGTTGCTTTGCTTTTAAAGGCATATAGCCAAATGAAAAGGCTAATTAAAATTAATAGTAACGAATAGCTAATCATCAACAAATAGAACATAAAATTTGTTTGTAATACAGCTGGCAATGCTGGGTAAATGCTTTGTATAAAATTAAGCGGAAGCATCGGAACAATTGGATATGCGCTTAGAATACAAATAATTAAAGCATAAATAGGTATCCAAATCGGTAAACTTTCTAATGTTCCTTCTTTTTTATTTAATTTTTTAATTTCTTTTAACTCTTTTCGTAATTCGCTGCATTCTTTCTTGTAATTCTTATATTCAGTTTCTTCAAGTGTAGCAATTTCTTGATTGTATAATTGATCTTCAAGCCCTTCTAAAATGATATCTAATTCATGAATTCTTCTTACAATTTGCTCTTCTCTTGATTTAGCTTCCAAATTCTCTTGTTCTTCATTCGTGGATTCAATTTTTTCGTTTACTATTGTATTTTTTTCTTTTTCCATAAAAAGCTCCTTATATTTCGAATTTCTCTTCTTGATAAACAGAATATTTTTTAAAACAATTAAGTTCAATTTTTTCTATGTTTTCAATTGCTTCTGCTATAAGCGGTTCAAGATTACATTTTCTTTCTTCAAAAACAACACGATCAATTCTTGGTTTAATAATGGGGTGTTCAGGAACAAAAACTGTACAGCAATCTTCATAAGGTCGAATTGAAATATCATAAGTTTTGATTTTTCGTGCTACCTCAACAATTTCTTCTTTATCATAGGTTGCTAATGGACGAATAATCGGAATGTTAGTAACTTCATTCACTACTTTTATACTTTCCAATGTTTGTGAAGCAACTTGACCAATGCTTTCGCCATTAATAATAACATCAATGTTTTGCTTGTAACAAACCTCACTGGCAATTTTGTACATAGCACGGCGCATTAATGTTACCATATAAGTTTGGTTTGCTTGTGTATGAATCGTATTTTGAATTTTAGTAAACGGTACAACAAGTAAAGTAATGTTTCCACAAGTAGTATAATTTGCCAATTCCTCTAACAAATCAACTACTTTTTGTAATGCTTTTTCACTTGTATAAGGGGGAGAAGCATAGTGAATGGCAGTTAAATTTACTCCTTTTCTCAAGGTTAGAAAGCCCGCTACAGGACTGTCAATTCCTCCACTCATCATCAGTAATCCTTTACCAGCAATTCCAGAAGGATAGCCCCCTAATCCTTTTATTGTCTTTAAGAATATATAGGTACCTTCATAACGTAAATCCACATTTAACACAATCTCGGGATTATGAACATCAACCTTTAGTCCCTCAATATTTGGTAAAATGCGGCGAGCAATCTCTTGTGATATCTCAATAGAAGTTGCTGGAAACGATTTGTTCCCTCGATTTGTTGCTACTTTAAATGTCTTTTGTGAGCCGTAAGATTCCTCTTGAATCAATTTTATTGCTTCCTCGGCAATACTATCATAGTTTGGTTCTGTCTTTTTACATAGACTATAAGACCAAAGCCCTACAACTGTGTCTAGAATATCAATCACTTTATTATAATCAACCCCATTTAAATTGATATAAAAACGATAATCTGTTTTTCTAAACGTTAATTCAGAATAAATTTTACATTTGTTGACTATATTTTCAACAATTTTATTTAAAAATTGACGATAATTTTTCTTTTTTAACGTCATTTCTCCATATCTAACCATAATTAAATCATACATCGGCAATTTCTCCTATTTCTTGAGCCAAATAATCTACATCCGCTTGTGATAGTAGATGCGACAAACCTATTCTAATTGTTGTTGTTGCTAGCAACTCAGATTTAGTCATATTATAAACTGTCTTCTCAGGCTTCCTTAATTTAGAAGAACAAGCTGATCCCGTTGATACATAAATCTCTTTTTTTTCAAGAATATGTACTATTGTTTCCCCATTCACATGAGGAAGAGAAATATTGATAATATAAGGACTTGCTTCTAAACTACTATTAAAAATAATTCCTTCTCTATTCTCTAATTGACTACGGAATCTCCGATTTAGCGATAATACATATTGATAATGTTCTTCTGTTAGTGGAATATATTTTTTAAGCGCTTTACAGAATGATACAACTGACGCTAAGTCAATTGTTCCTGGTTTGACTCCATATTGAGCATTAGAGCCATACAATCTCTTACATAAATCGATATTTTGGTTATAAATCAATGCTCCGATTCCCTTTGGACCATATATCTTATGAGCACTAATCGTAAACAAATCAACATCCTTGAAATTAAAATCAGAATTTATTTTTGCAATTCCTTGAACTGCATCAACATGTAGTTTTGTTTTTGGATACCCTCTAACAATTTTTATAATCTCTTTGATTGGTTGTATCGAACCCACAATATTATTTATCCACATAATCGATACTAAAATCGTGTTTTTATCAATCTGTCTTCGTAATTGCTCGGTATCAATGATTCCTTTTTCATCAACGTCTAAATAAACAACCTCATAACCTTCTTGTTCTAAGTTCTTAAAGACTTCAAATACAGAAGGGTGTTCTATTTTACTAGTGATTAGTTTCCCTCGAGAGTGTTTCTTTACAATTCCATAGATTGCTAAGTTGTTTGCTTCTGTTGCGTTGTTCGTATAAACAATATGATGTTCTTTCAGATGAAACAAATCTTTTATTTCTGTGCTTGCTTGTTCAAAAAGATCATTACTTTTTTGCCCTAAACTATGAAGAGAACTTGTATTTGCAAAGTAATTCTCTTGTACCCTTATATATGTTTCTAATACTTCTTTATCTATAGGGGTTGTTGCAATGTAATCAAAATATCTCATAAATCTTCACCTTTTCATATTATACATCACTCGCTATTAAAAATAAAGTTTTATCGTACTTGAATTTTTACCATTATTATGATAAAATTAGCAATAAATTAAAATGATGGTGAAATTATGAAACATATTGTCTATGATACGATTAATACCTGTAGTAAAAAAATTGAGTTTGATTTAACTGATGACCAAAAAATTACCAATTTAAAATTTTATAGTGGCTGTGCTGGTAATTTACTAGCTATCAGCAAATTAGTTAATGGTCATGATGCAAAAGATATTGCAAAATTATTAAAAGGTAACAAATGTGGTCTTCGTCTAACAAGCTGTGCTGATCAATTAGCACTTGCCATTCAAGGTGCTCTTGATGAAAAAAAATAAATATCAAGTTTTATTATCCACGTTACATTCCTTAAACGAAAACGAAACAAATGCCATTAGTTTATTATCGAATACAACAGCAGCTATAAAAATGGCGCTTCCAAGCATCAATTGGGTAGGATTCTACCTTTTGCAAAATCAAAATTTAATTTTAGGTCCTTTTCAGGGTAAAGTTGCTTGTACCAATATTCCTTTAGGACGTGGTGTTTGTGGAAAAAGTGCTCTTTTAAAACAAACGATTCTTGTGAGAAATGTCCATGAATTTTCAGATCATATCGCTTGTGATAGTACCACCAATTCTGAAATTGTTATTCCTATTTTTGTTAACCAAAATATCTATGGCGTTCTCGATCTTGATAGCACAAGATTTTCTCGTTTTACTAAAACTGATCAAATATTTTTAGAAGAAATCGCAAAGAAAATCGGTTCTGCATTAGAAAAAACAAGCAAATAAAAAAAGGAGATATCTCCTTTTTTATTTTTATCTATTATAAAATTCAACGATAAGATTTTCTTTGATTTCTTCTAAGAATTCTTCTCTTTCAGGGTAGCGAACAAATGTTGCTTCCATACTATTAGCATCAAAGAAAACATATTCTTTTCTTGCAACTAATGAATCAAGAGCTTCTTGAATAATTGTTAAAGTTCGAGAGCTCTCCTTAACACTGATCTTTTGACCAGGTTTTACTAAGAATGATGGAATATCCAATTTCTTGCCATCTACAGTAATGTGACCATGATTTACTAATTGACGAGCTTGGCGTCTTGTTGAAGCAAATCCTGCTCTGTAAACTAAATTGTCTAATCTTGATTCTAATAATTTTAAGAAGTTGTCGCCCTGTTTACCTTGTAATTTTGAAGCAAAGGCAAATACTTTCTTAAATTGTTTTTCACTCATTCCATAAGTGAAACGAACTTTTTGCTTTTCTTGTAATTGTGTACCATACTCAGACAGTTTTGCACGACGTTTTCCGTGTTGTCCTGGTGCATAATTTCTCTTTAATAATTCTTTTCCTGTTTCAGATACTGAATATTTCAATCTTCTTGATACTTTCCAGTCTGATCCTGTAAAACGTGACATATTTTTCCTCCTTATATTTTCTTGCTAGGACTTGAACATAACTAAAATGATAGATTTGAAAACAGTTTTCGCCACTTGCAGCTAGGTTACTTACTCCTCTACAGGTACTTCTATTTCTATTTTGGTTTTTCAAGTGCTGCTATATCACACAGCATCTTTTGTTGATGCCTTTATTATTATACACTTTTTTGCTTGTTTGTCAATCTTTTTCGTTAAATCTTCTTAAGCCATTTTTTCTTTTTATCTGTATATGGGCGATATCTAATCGATAAATCAATTCCTTTTCCTTTATCAACAATACTCTTTTCATGAGTAAATGTATCAAAACTCGATTTCCCATGATAGCTTCCCATACCACTATTACCAACACCACCAAATCCCATATATGGAGTTGCTATATGTAAAATTACATCATTAATACACCCACCACCAAAAGAGATGTCATTCAGAATACGCTTTTTAATTTCATTGTTATTTGTGAACAAATAAAGTGCTAGTGGTTTTGGTAAGGATTGCTGTTTTTTAATAACTTCCTCTAAATCATCATAGGTAATGATTGGTAAAATAGGTCCAAATATTTCTTCTTGCATGATAGGACTATTGTAATCGATATCCTTCATGACAGTAGGAACGATTGATAAGCTTTGTGTCTTTGTTTTACCTCCAATTACAACTTTTTCAATCTCAATCAAATTTTTTAATCGCTCGAAATGTCTTTCGTTTACAATTCTTGGGTAATCAACCACATTTCCCTCATTATCTTCGGGGTAAAACTCTTTAATATATTTTTGGAGTGAGGTTATTAATTGATCTTCCTGACTTTTATGGACTAATACATAATCAGGGGCAATGCATGTTTGTCCAGCGTTGATATACTTTCCAAAAACAAGCTTTTTAGCTGCCATATCAATATCTGCAGATTTCTCGATAATAACCGGACTTTTTCCCCCTAGTTCTAAGCTTACTGGAGTTAGATTTATTGCTGCTGATTCCATCACAAGTTTTCCTACTTCAACACTTCCAGTAAAAAATATATAGTCAAACTTTTGCTTTAATAGTTCAGTGTTTTCTGCTCTACCACCCTGAATAACGGCACAATATTCTTGATTATAAATTTTTGTAATGATTTTCTCGATTACCAAAGAGGTTGCAGGAGCATAAGCAGAGGGTTTCACTACTGCACAATTACCTGCAGCAATAGAGCCTATTAGGGGACTTAATGCCAATAGTAGTGGGTAATTCCAGGGCGACATAATTAGACTAACTCCATAAGGCTCTTTCACAACATAGCAACGAGCAGGTGTTTGCATTAAAGCTGTTTTTACTCTGGTAGGCTTTCCCCATTTCGGTAATTTTCTTTTTATATATTTCAAATCTTCTAGTAATAAACTGATTTCTGTCATATATGCTTCAATATCTGATTTGTTTAAGTCTTTTTTTAACGCCAGTAAAATATCTTGTTCATGAAAAAGAATGGAGTCCTGTAAATCATTCAGTGCTTTTAATCGGAATTTTAAATCTTTTGTAACCCCCGTATTAAAATATGTTCTTTGATTTGCAACAATTTCTCTTATATTCATTTTACTCACCTTCCTTCTACTAATTATAACATTTTTACTCTTTATATTAAATAAAAGAACGCTTTTCAGCGTTCTACTTTATAGCTGCATTAACTAATTTAACAAAATCTTCAGCGACTAAACTAGCGCCTCCAATTAATGCACCATCAATATTAGGCATTCTCATTAATTCATCAATATTACTTAGTTTTACACTTCCACCATATTGAATTCTAATTGCATCTGCAGTTTCCTTGTTATATAATTTTTGAATTGTTTGACGGATAAAACCACATGTTTCATCGGCAATTTGGCTAGTGGCTGTTTTACCAGTTCCAATTGCCCAAATAGGTTCATAAGCAATCACTAAATCTTTTACTTGTGCTTCGGTTAATCCCGCTAAGTCTTTTTTAATTTGTTTACTAATTACTTTTTCTGTTTGTTCAGCTTCTCTTTGTTTTAAAGTCTCGCCTACACAAAGAATTGGTTTTAATCGATGTTTAAACGCTTGATGAAGTTTTGCATTTACACTTTCATCTGTTTCATTGAACATGGCTCGTCTTTCGCTATGGCCAATAATTACATAGGTAACATCAATGCTAGTAAGCATTGCTGCGCTTACTTCTCCTGTATATGCGCCCTCTTCAGCAAAATGCATATTTTGAGCACCGATTCTTAAATTTTCACCTTGACGTTTTACTAAGCATCTTAATACGGGGAATGGAGCACAAATTACACTGTCGACTTTATCAACACTTGGTATGCTATTAGAAACAGCATATACAAATTGTAATGTTTCATCCCGAGTTTTAAACATCTTCCAATTTCCCGCGATAATAGGTTTTCTCATAATTATACTCTCCTACTTACAATTGCTACAACCGCAATGCTTATCATTTATAATTTCTACTCCTGGTAATACCTTACCTTCAAGATATTCTAAGCTAGCTCCACCACCAGTAGAAATATGACTGAATTTTTCTTCGTATCCTAATTTGATTGCAGCAGCAGCACTATCACCACCACCAATGATTGTTGTAGCTCCTGTTAAATTGGCAAGAATCTTACAAATACCATTTGTTCCAACAGCGAATTTATCAAATTCAAATACACCTGCAGGACCATTCCAAACAACTGTTTTTGCTCCTTGCAATTCTTTTTCAAATAATTCGATAGTCTTTGGACCAATATCCATGCCCATTTCATCGGCAGGAATTTGATCAGAAGTAACAACACGGCTTTCAGCAAATTCACTAAATTCTTTTACTACAACTGTATCCGTTGGTAAAATAATTTTCCCATTTGCTTTTTCTAACAATCCTTTTGCGAATTCAACGAAATCATTCTCGCATTTACTTGTTCCTACTTCGTATCCTAACGCTTTATAGAAAGTATAAGCCATTGCCCCACACACTAAGATCTTATCTGCTTTATTAATTAAATTTTCGATAACTGAAATCTTATCACTTACCTTAGCTCCACCTAAAATAGCTATAAATGGTCGCACTGGTTTGTCAACAGCATTTCCAATGAATCTAATCTCTTTATCCATTAAGAAACCAGCAACTACATCCTTCATGTTAGCAGCAATTCCAGAATTAGAAGCATGAGCTCTATGAGCTGTACCGAAAGCATCATTAACAAAAACATCACCCAAAGAAGCCCAATACTTTCCTAATTCTGGATCATTCTTAGATTCTTTCTTGCCATTTATGTCTTCAAATCGTGTGTTTTCAAACATAACAACTTCGCTGTCTTTCATTGCTTTAATTGCTTTTTCTAACTTTTCACCTCTTGTTTCATTAACAAAAACAATTGGTTTATTTAATAATTCTGACAATCTTTTTGCTACTGGAGCTAAGCTGTTATCTACTTTATCTGCTTCCTCTTTCACTCTTCCTAAGTGCGAGAATAGTACTACTTTACCCCCTTGATTAATTGCATACTTGATTGTTGGTAACGCTTGAACGATACGATTATCATCAGTAATTACCCCATCCTTCATTGGTACATTAAAATCAACTCTGATTAAAACAACTTTTCCTTTTAATTCAACATCTTTAATTGTCTTTTTACTCATCTTTTTTTCTCCTTTTCAAATAACATTTTCTACAAAGCCATATCAGCATATACACAATAATATATGTTAATGTAATCCAAACAAATGATACTATGCTGTCTCCTACTTGGAAAACAACCCCCAATAAACCTAATAATGAAATCTCTATGATTCTAGTAATCGAAATTATCAACAAATATTTTTTTGTTGAAAACCCCAAAACTGCCATTGCATAATTAAATATTGATGTTGGTGCATAAGGATTTGATAAGATTAAAATTAAGTATGAAGTATTTACCTTATTAATCCACTGCATCGCTTGAACAACTTTCTCATTTCCTTCCACTTTCTTACGAAACCATTTCCCAATAGAATATTTTAAAGCAAAGAAAACAAGGGATGCACCAATAATTGCTCCCAATGATGATACTAATATTGCCAGAATCCAATTCCCCGCAAATGAGAAAATGGCATTAAACATAACAAGATTGTAATTAACGATTACCACCAATGGTAGAAATGGTAGAATTGCTTCTAATATTGGAAGGAATAAAGCAATTAAAATGGTTAACAAAACATTATTGTTTGCTAGTTCTGTCCAATACTCAAAGAAACTAGAAAAATCTATTTTTAGTAATATAGCACCCAGTATCGATCACACCTTTTACTATATTAGTATACCACATTTTTCTATGAAAGTATATATTTACATTACTATTTTCGTGTGTAAAACGTTATCTTTTTTATAACTTTTATCGTCTCTCGCAAATATTTTATTCTTTTATTAATTAATAATGTAGTTCCATTCTTAAATATTACCCTTGTTTTTTTATTTTCACTTTCATATTCTAGTACATTAAAGTAATTAATCCAAATATTCGGTATTGCTTTAATCTTAAAAAGTAATAATTGATTATTAATGTACAAAGGAACATTGTTCCGTCTTTTTGTTATTTTTTTAACAATTTCCATTCTTGCATATAATGTAGTTACTTCTTTTTCACAAATCTCTTTTAGAATCTTCTTATAATGATTATTTTTTATTTTAACCCCATTAAAGTCCCAAATAATAGTTTTTTCTCTTTCCTCAAAGAAATATAACGTGAATTCATTCATAAACTCCCCCTCTATTATTCTAACAAATTATAGGATTTTATCCTAGTTCTTATCTTTGAAAAAAGATAGAAAAAAGAGCTGAAATTTAGCTCTTTCTTTTCATTGTTTTTTTATTTTTTTAGAAATCTTTTATCTTCACTTCTAGTATCTAAACCTAACGTGCCTCCAGGATTCATGATATTATCAGGATCAAAGTGTTTTTTTAAAACTTTGATGATTTCATATTCATTTTTACCTAATTGCCCCTCTAACCAAGGACCAAACATTTTCCCTATTCCGTGGTGATGGCTCATCGCTGCTCCTGAACTTTGAATGGCATCTAGGATTCCACTATGATAAGTTTTAAAGTCATCTATTTCATTCATTTTCGCAATAAAAATAAAATAAAGATTTGCTCCTTGTGGATATACATGAGACATGTGAGTTGTACAAATCGTATTCGGTCTTGATTTACAATAAGTTCTTACTTTCTCATACACTTCTTGCATATTTGACCAATTAACAGAGCACTCCAATGTATCGGTCATAATTCCAAAGTCTTGCATGGAATCGCGCAAATATGGATCATTGAATCTTCCTTTTTCCCATGCTTTAGTAACCACACCAGTTAAATTCATTCCCTTATATTTTCGTGCTATTCTTCTTATGTTTCTAGCTACATTATGAGAGAATCCTTTTTCGCCATCCGTAAATCCTAAAAATAAACATTTTTCCATCGGTTTTAGTCCCATGATTTTAAATAGTTTTGCTAATGGGCTTTGATCTACTCCATATAACCTCATCATTATGTTTGTTTCTTCCGGATCTGATAAACGGAACACAGATGCGTTTCCTGCCTCGCTTTGCATCATTTCCCGTGCTGCTTCTCGAGCTATTTCCCAATTTTTAAACATATATGAAAAGCGAACACGATTCTCTGGCATATATCTAAATATCCGTAAGGTCACCTCGGTTAGGACACCAAAGGTTCCTTCTGATCCCATCATAATATGATTGATTGAGGGCCCCGTAGCTTCTCTTGGATAATTAGAGGTAATGATATTTCCTTTTGGAGTAGCATATTTTTGACATAAAACTAAATCTTCAATTTTTCCATAATAAGTGCTATTTTGCCCAGCACCTCTTGTCACTACCCAACCTCCTACAGAACTATATTCAAAAGACTGAGGAAAATGTCCACAAGTATATGCTCTTTTTGCTTTAAAAAGTGATTGAGCCTGATTCAAAGTTTCCTCTAATTTAGGACCACTCATTCCCGTTTGTACAGTAATCGTTTGGTCTTTTTCATTAAAATCAATTACTTTATTGTATCGTAGACGCATATCCAAGGAAATTCCGCCTTGCATACACTCTACTCCCCGAGTGACACTACTGCCTCCACCATAAACATAAATCGGTATTTTGTGCTCTGATGCATAAGCAATAATTTTTTCAATTTCTTCTTTTTTATCTGGATAGACAACTACATCAGGAATATTCTCAATTATCTTCTTACGCAACCTTAGTAAATCATACATTGTTTTTCCATACGCTACACTCAATCGTGAATAGTCATCGGATTTTACGAATTCTTTCCCCACAACACTTTCTAAAAAAACAATGTGCTCCTTGGCTAGTCCCACGGGAATATCAAACTTTACCTCGTCAAGTCCCAAGTCTCCATCATATTGTTTGAAATCCTCATCTGTCATTTGAAAACTTTCCTTGATTAATTTGTATAAATTTTCACGGGGTATTTTACGAAAACTAGGATCTCCCCACTTAAAAATAGAGCGATAACTTTTCTTCGGAGCAGGTTCTTCAAACCAGTGCGGTTCAAAATCTTTATATGGTTTCATGCTTGTCCTCCTTCTTTTTTGCCATTGTTTTCATTTTCGAATATAGTGGTTTTAATTGTTTATATATTTTATTATATACTTCATGATAAATTTCTTGGTAAATTTCATAATTTTTAGGATTAGGTTCAAACACTTTCACATATCTAACCATATGATCAATCGCTTCATGATAGTCTTTATAAATTCCAAGTGTTACAAAACCAACCATAGAACTTCCTAACCCACAAGCTTCATATGTCTGGATTCTCTTTACTGGTAGTCCAAACAAATCAGCTGTTATTTGACATATCTCATCACTTTGTGAACCCCCGCCTGAAACAGTTAAGTACTCTATTTTTGTCTTCATTCGCTTTTCTACTGCTTTCATACCATGATATAAAGCATAGCCTATTCCCTCAATAATGGCTCTATAAATATGTTTTCTTGTATGATCAGATGTGAAGCCTATAATAGAACCTCTTGCTTCCGGATTCTTAAGCATTGGATCCCAGAACGGCTGTAAAATCAATCCTTCTGAGCCTGGTGCTACTTCAGCCAACATTTTATTTAGTATTATTTCTGGTGCTATTCCTAGTCTTTTTGCTTCAACAACTTCTCTTTGAGCAAATTCTTGTTTAAACCAGCTAATCATCCAAAAGCCACGATAAATTTGCACTTCAGGATTGTAGTATTCTTTTACAATTCCTGGATATGCTGGTAAAAAAGTATCTGGCTCTATATACCTTTTCGTTGCAAATTGAATGGTTGCTGTTGTTCCAAAACTAAGCGAAGCGACATTTTCGCTTAATACTCCACTACCTAATGTCTCACAACCTTTATCTGATCCTGTAGCAATCAGTGGTGTTCCTTCTTTAATACCTGTTTCAAGACTTGCTTTCTTTGTGATTGTTCCTAAGATATCCCCTGGATTTACTAAATCAGGAAGTTTGTCTAGGGGAACATTAAATACAGGGAATGTCAATCCGTTTTCTTTTTGCCATGTTTTATTTTTATAATCAAATGGTATGTGGGCTACTTGATTAGCATAAGAATCTACGATTTTCCCTGTCAATACATAGTTTAAGTATCCACTAAATAAGATGTATTTATACGTTTTATTCCATATTTCGGGTTCATTTTCTTGCAACCAATTACTTTTCGTGACCTTTCTTTGCCCTTCTAAAGCTTCTCCCATTCCAACTAAATTGAAAATAAGAGCATTTTTTTTAGGTAATGGCTTTTCACATTTTGCTTTTCGTTGATCCATCCAAACAATAATGTCTCGTAGTAGATTCCCCTCTTGATCAATGCAAATATTGGTATCTCGAATGGTTGTTGTAGTAACTGCTGCAATCATTTCTACTAATTCTGGATTGTTTTGATGAATTTTCTTAGAAACAGTTGTAAATGCATTCCAATAAACTTCCCATTTTTGCTCAGCAAATCCTGGTTCGCGAGAAAAATAAGGCTCAAAATATTCTTGTTCTTTCGCTAAAATATTTCCCTCTTGATCAAAAATTAAACCTCTAATACTTTGTGTACCACAATCGAATGTTAAAATTAATGTCTTTTTTTTCACATTTTTCTCCTATATAATTCATTTTTATTCCTTGTCAATTCATTATTTATCCATTTAACTTGATTAGTAATATTTTTATCTAGCAATATATCTTTATTCATCTTCAAGAACCACTTTAATTTCTTGAAGATTTTTTACGCTTGATAGATCTATTTCCACTCTTTCCATTTCTGGAGGTTTAATGTAGTTATATTTTTTTGAAAAAACAATTTCATCATTACCATAAATTACTAATTTTTGCTTTTCGAAGACTTCTGTTGAACGAAAATATAGAATAGTTTTCTTTGTTTCACAATTCAAATCAATCAAAGAAGGTACTGTATACATGATTTTTTGATTTGCCTTCACATCTATTAGTTTTCTTTCCCTATTTTTCTCAATTTTTGCTGCGTTTTCTCCTGCGATTTCTCCGCTTTCTGAAACATAATCCACCAAATCGTTTACATGCAAGGCATTGCCACAACAATAAACATCAGACAAACTAGTCATCAGTGTCTGATCACATAGAGGTCCTTTTGTTTTAACATTGATTTTTACTCCAATACTATCTGCTATTTCATTCTCCGGAATAAGTCCTACCGATAAGATTAATGCATCACAAGCTAATGTCTCTTCAGTTCCTTTAATAGGCTGCATATTTTCATCTACCTTGCTTATCTCTACTGCTTCAAGGCGATTAGTACCAAACACTTTAGTAACAGTATGGCTTAAATATAAAGGAATTTGATAATCTTCTAAACACTGTACGATATTTCTCGTCAATCCGCTTGGTGTGCTTTTTGCTTCATAAACTCCAATAACTTTCCCACCTTCAAGAGTAATCCGCCTTGCCATGATTAAGCCAATATCACCACTACCTAAAATTATACAAGTTTTCGTTGGCATTTCTCCTAAAATGTTGATAAAGTATTGAGCGGTTCCCGCTGTTAACACCCCTGCTGGACTTGTTCCATGGATAGATACTTGTTTGGATGTTCTTTCTCGGCACCCTGTTGCTAGAATTATTTTTCTAGTTTCGATGATGTTAATCCCTTGACGATTCACTAAAACAAGTTCAAATCCTTTTTCTACTTTTGTAATTTTTGTTACATAAGTTAATAAACTGATTTCTAACTCTATTGGTAATTCTTTTATTTCTTTATGAATATATTCAGGTCCACTTAGTTTTTCTTTAAAACGCTCCAGCCCAAATCCATCATGAATACATTGTTTTAAGATTCCCCCAAGTTGACCTTCTCGTTCAATTAATAGGGTTTTTGCTCCATTCTTATGCGCACTTTTACTGGCTGCCAGCCCTGCAGGTCCGCCACCAATAACAACCACATCATATTTATTCAAGATAATCACCCTTTGTCCGATGTAACAAAATTTTTCCGTCCCCTTTTTTGTTAATATTTTCTATATTTAATTTCATTTCTTTTGCAATAATCCCCATTACTAATGGTTGACAAAATCCTCCTTGGCATCGTCCCATTCCCGCTCTTGTTCTTTTTTTAATTGCATCAACTGTTGATACGGCAATCGGTCGATGTAATGCATCAATAATTTCACCTTTGCTGATTTCTTCACAACGACATACAATTTGACCATAATCGGGATTTTCTAAAATTAATTTGTTTCTTTCCTCATAAGGAAGTTTATTCACTCTAATTATTCCTTTTCTAATAGGATTGAAATGTTCGTTTTTAGTCATGTCCCCTAAAATATCACAAGTATATTTTACCACATCTTCAGCTATTGCGGGAGCTGCCGTTAAGCCTGGTGATTGTATTCCAGCAGCATGAATGATATTTTTTGTCCATTTTCCTTTTTGAATAATAAAATCTTCTTCATAAGTTGCTGCTCTTATCCCACTAAAATAGGTAATGATATCTCTTTGATGTAGATTAGGAGCGTTATTTTTATGCTTAGAAAAAACTTGTTTTATTTCTTCACTGCTAGTTGTAAAGTCCTCGCGATAAGGAGTTTCAATTGCAGTAGGTCCCACTAAAGTGTTTCCATCTACAGTAGGAATGACTCCTCCCCCTTTTGTGTGAGCCTTCGCTGCTTTTTTCAGCCCTCCATAAATTGTTGTTGATTGAAACATTAATTTATCTTTTGCTTTTTTATCTAAAATCGCATTAGTCCCTTTTCTTGGATGGATAGAAAAAAATCTATCTTCTGCCATTTCTGCCACGATATCGCTAAATACTCCCGCAGCATTAATGACAACTTTCGGGAATATTCTTCCTCGATTCGTTTCTACACTGATAATTTCTTTGTTTTTTACTTCCATTGATAATACCGCTGTAGATAATAAAACTTTTGCCCCATTCATAACTGCATTTTCAGCAAGAGCAATCGTCATATTATAAGGACAAATACAAGCTCCAGTGCCAAATAAAATACCAAATTTTGCAATTTTATTTAAATTGGGTTCCCGTTTAAACAATTCTTCACGATTCAAAAACTTAGTTTCCTGAATTCCATTTTTTTTGATTCTTAGTTTTAAAATCAAATAAATAAATCGTTCCCAATTGCTTTTAAACGCTATAATCTGTCCCATTTTGTCGTAGTCAACATCCAAGTTCTTTGCAAGTTCTTCATAAACAAGAACGCTACGACGTAAATATTCTAGTTTCTTCGTTTTACTATTTAAATCGATTCCTACATGAATACATCCATCATTACGGCTGCTTGCATGTAAAGCTAAATCATCCTCTTTTTCAACAAGTGCTATTTTCAAATTATACTTCGTCAATTCTCTTGCTATGGCTGCTCCAACAATCCCCCCGCCAATAACAAGAACATCCACCCTCAACCCCTCATAGGCATGATCTATTGTACTAGAAATTCTCATCTTCGGTTCAACAAAATTTTTTAACTTTATATCGTTAATCACACCGTAGAACTTTTTAGTTCTTGCTACCATTCTTCCAAGATCAACAATTTCATCCCAAGTATTGCTAGAACCAGTTAATAAAGCGCAATCCTCTTTCAAGGAAAGATTGACATTTGGATTGATCAAATGAATTTTCCTATTCAATCTTTCAACAATTTTATCTAGCATCCCATTCACCTATCTTTTTCATTAATCCTATGATTCTTTGTTCGCTTATTGTTTGATTTTGTAGGACTTCTTGGATTGCTAAGCCATCAATAATTAGCATCAACAAATAAGCAATATCTTCAGATTCCTGTTCGTTATTAAATGCTTTTTTGATACCTAATTGTAAAATTTTATGCCATTCATTCCATAATTCGTTAAATTTATTGCGAAGAACATCATTCCCCTTGATACATTCATTCACTAAAAAAATATGTAATTTCGCTCGATTAAACAATTTAACTCCTTTGTATAAAATAACACTTAAGAATCTTTCGATTGTCAAATCTTGTTGATGACGCTCAATCCAATCAAGATATTCCTTATGTAATTCTTGTACATGCTTGACAATGACATCGAAAATAATCTCATCCTTGGTTGTATAGTAATAATAAAGGGTTCCTTTACTGATGTTACAAGTCTTAGCTATATCCTTCAAAGAAATAGAATTTACGCCAGACATAGAGATTAAACTCTCTACACTTTTTAGAATTTCATTGCGCATATCTATGTTCATTTTTTTGGCCATATATAAACTCCTTTGTCGGTCAAGCGACCGATACAATTAAATTATAGCATATATGAAAGCGCTTGTCTATAACGAAACAAAAAAAGCATAACTTTAAATTATGCTTTTTTCTTTTTATTCTTCTTTCATTTCCACAACTCTTTTTTTATTTGTAATAACCTCTATACTTAATTTTGCAGATTGTCCAATTGCTTCATCAATGTTGTCATCCCTAACACCTAATAGTTCACAACCCAAATCTTTATCAATAAATAAATTTGAACATTGAAGATCAGTAAACTTTACCATATGAAGACCACCTTCAATATTGTTTTCTATTTGATCTTTCATTATTTTTTTCATTGACATTCGATACATAAATTTAGGTATTGTTATAATTTTGTTTTTTTCTCGTCCAATGTATTTATTAAATATCGAAATCATTTCTTTCCATTCCATATTGTAGTAACCAATTGGATAAGCCCTTGCTCCAAGATTTTTTTCCAATGCTCCTGCAATTGCTTCCCCTACTTGCCTTACTGTTAACATGGCTGTTCCACCTTTTGGATAGAAAGTTATTCTTTTCATTGCTAATAAATTTTCTACTAAAAAAGTCCAAACTGGTTTACGTCCTGCCTGTGTCCCAAAAATATATGGTAGCTCTAAAACAGCTACATTAAAATCACCATCTGCAAATTTAAAGGCTTCGTTTTCTTGTTCTACTCGGCTACGAATGTATGGATGCCATTTTGTAAGTTCTAATTCTGGGTTTTTCTTTGCAAAATAAGAAAAATATGAACCAAGAATAACGGTATGTTTAACACCTGCTTTTTTTGCAAGTCCCAACAACCTTTTTACTGTATCAATATTATATTTCTTAAAGAATTGATATATCGATGGTGGTCTCTCGATTCTCTCATCCACTCCTGCTGCAAATACAAATCCTTCACAACCTTCGAGATGAAATAGTAATTCTTCATCTGACATTTCTAAATAGTTACCTAAATGTATTTTCATATCCTTCGGTAGATTTGCTCCCTCAGGTATTGGCGGTAGTGCAATGGATGACACTTTGTGTCCCCTTTTAATTAATTCTTCTGCTGCTTGGCTTCCTAACAATCCTGTTCCACCAATAATAAAAACTTTCATTTTCCCCCTCCTTATTCTTAATGCATAAAAGCAGTCCCGAAAGACTGCTTATTGATTAATTTCTCTTGATTCTTTGCTCAGTCTCTGGGTCAAAGAAATGGCATTTTTCCATGTTGAAACCTAATACGATATCATCACCCATACGAATATCAACTCTAGCTGCAACTTTAGCTGCTAAGTTTTGACCATTCATAATAGCATAAATATTAGTTTCTGCGCCCAATAATTCAGCAACATCAACTTTTAATTTAACTGTTTCATTTGGATGTTTTTCTAAGAATTCTGGCTCGTCATGAATATCTTCAGGTCTAATTCCTAAAATGATAGGTTTTTCAATAAAGTTTTGAGCTTGTAATAATTTCATTTTTGACTCAGCTACTTTAATTCTAGAAACACCTAATTTATGATCTCCACATTGGAAGAATCCATCATCATTAACTACACCTTCGATAAAGTTCATTGGAGGTGTTCCTATGAAACCACCTACGAAAATATTATTAGGATTATCATAGATATCTTTTGGTGTTCCTACTTGTTGAATGTAACCATCTTTCATAACAACAATTCTTGACGCCATAGTCATGGCTTCAATTTGGTCATGAGTTACATAAATAGTAGTAATTCCCAAACTCTCAGTAATCTTGATAATTTCCGCTCTCATTTGTACACGTAGTTTTGCATCCAAGTTAGATAGTGGTTCATCCATTAAGAAAACCTTAGCATCACGAACGATTGCTCTACCTAAGGCAACACGTTGTCTTTGACCACCTGATAAAGCTTTAGGACGACGATCCAAATATTGATTCAATCCTAAGATACCAGCAGCATGTTTTACTCTTCGATCAATTTCATCACGAGCAAATTTACGAAGTTTTAATCCGAAAGCCATATTATCGTATACTGTCATATGTGGGTATAGAGCATAGCTTTGGAAAACCATCGCTATATTACGATCTTTTGGTGCTACATCATTAACAATTTCATCATCAATTCTTAATTCGCCTGAAGTAATTTCTTCCAAACCCGCAATCATTCTTAATGTTGTAGTTTTACCACAACCAGATGGACCTACGAATACAATAAATTCTTTGTCTTTTACTTTTAAATTAAAGTCAACAACAGCATGAACATTGCCATCATAAACTTTATTCAAATTTGTAAGTGTTACAGTTGCCATTAATTTACCTCCTAATGTGCATTTACGTAAAAATTATACTAAAAATACCCTGTTTATACAATGTGCAAAGTGCACAATTATGATTTTGATTTAATTAACCAATACATACTGACTGCATCTTTAAACTCTTGAATATTCATTCCTGTTTCTTTTTTAATATACTCTAATTTATTATTGATGGTATTACGATGCATATACACATCATGAGCTGTTTTTGTAATATTCAAATTATTATCAAACATGGCAAGGATTAGCTTTTCTAGTTGTTGGTCATCTTCTACATTGTTCAATAAAATCTTTCGATATTTTTCCAAATCCTGCATGTCTTTCTTTATAATTTCTAACACTAAGTCTCCCACGCTAAAATAGTGGAATTTTTTAGGTGATATATATGTTTCATATAAATGGTAAATAGTAAAGAACGCTTCTTTTGAGTTAATTTTTCCACTATTAAAAATAGATACCTTAATTCCAAAGTCATCAATAATAGACCATAAAAAATTTTTAACTTCATACCCTTGATTATCAAAATAAAATATAACAGGTCTTTCGTTTATATAAAGGACTGCTGATTCCCCAAAAAGTTCAACAAAAATATCTACAATCTTCTCCCTTGCTTCTTCTTTATCAATATTTAAAACAAGAAATCGAAAGGATTGAAACTCCTCCTTATTTTCTTCATCGAAGAGAACATGATATATTTTGTGGGAAAGAATATCTTTTATTTTTTCTTTTTTTATCGTAAATTCATTTTTCATTTGTATCACCATATATACTTATTATAACAATTTTTTCTTTCTTTTAGCAATTATTTTTAAACTAATTCTTGTTTACTCTAACATTTAGAATTGCATTTGTCACTTTTAAATCATTTTTATAGATTTTAAACTGACTTTTTTGTATAATAAAAAGGTAAATAAAAGAAAGCGTGGTATCACTATGAAACTAATATCTTGGAATGTCAACGGGCTTCGTGCTTGTATGAACAAAGGCTTTAAAGAGTTTTTCACTGAAATTGATGCTGATTTTTTTGCTATTCAAGAAACCAAAATGCAAGAAGACCAAAAAGAATTTGCTTTCCCCGGCTATTATGAATATTGGAATTCCGCTGATAAAAAGGGTTATTCAGGTACTTTAATCTATACTAAAAGAAAACCTCTTTCTGTTGTTTATGGGCTTGATGGTAAATATAATGATGAAGGTCGAGCTATAACACTAGAGTATGAAAATTTTTATTTTGTTACGATCTACACTCCTAATGCCCAGCCAGAACTTGCGCGTCTTGATTATCGAATGCAATTTGAAGATGATTTGAAAGCTTATCTTAATGCATTAAACAAAACAAAACCTGTCATTTTATGTGGGGATTTAAATGTTGCTCATCAACCAATTGATTTAAAAAATCCAAAATCTAACGAAGGAAATCCAGGATATTCCATTGAAGAGCGTACTAAATTTTCAACACTGCTTCAAGAAGGATATTTAGATGCATTTCGATATCTATATCCAGAAAAAATCCAATACACCTGGTGGAGTTACCGTTTATTTGCTCGTGAAAAAGGCATCGGCTGGAGAATTGACTACTTTGTTACTTCTTCAAGATTAAAAGACAACATAAAGAATGTGATTATCCATGATCAAGTTTTCGGTAGTGATCACTGCCCTATTGAGATTATTATTGATTTATGAAAACTCTGATTAGTAGTATTTTTTAGAATAAATGGAATTATTTGTATTCCAGCATACATGACATTTTGTTTATAACATTAAAAAAACGTAGTTGTTTCTAACTACGTTTTTAATTTTGAATTAACTCCTAATTGAACGATGCATTAGGAACTTTTTCTTGCTCTTGTGCTTCTTCTTGGTAAAAATGAGCTTGTGTTTCAAACATCTCATAATATTTACCTTTTTTCTTCATTAATTGTTTATGATTTCCTTGCTCGATAATTCTACCTTTTTCCATCATATAGATCTTGTTAGCATCAACTACTGTTGACAAACGATGAGATATTAAAATAACCGTTTTTTCTGTACATAATTTTAATATTTTATTATTGATTTCATATTCTGATATCGGATCTAACGATGATGTCGGTTCATCTAGAATAATGATAGGAGCTTCTTCAGCAAAAACTCTAGCTATCGCTAATTTTTGTTGCTCTCCTCCTGACAAGACTAGTCCTTTGTCATCAAATTCTTTGGTCATTATGGTATCAAGTTTCTTTTCAGTTGCCATGATCTTATCATACAAGCCTGCTTTTTTAAGAGCTTCCCAAACAACTTCATCATCTGTTTCCTGTTTCCTTGGTCGTAAAAGCACATTTTCTAACACAGAAACTGAATAAATTTGAAAATTTTGGAACAAAGAAACATACATTCTTCTGATCTCTTTTTCATCGATATCGAGGAATGACTCTCCATCAATTTTCAGGTTTCCTTCACTAGCATTATAAAACTTCAACAGTAATTTAATCAATGTTGTCTTTCCTGCCCCATTATATCCAATAATGGCAATCTTTTCTCTTGGTTCAATCTTTAAATTAATATCCTGCAAAACATATTCTTCTTGATCTGGATATTTAAAACCTACATGTTCAATTTCAATCACTGGATGAGTACTTTCTAGTTTTTTTCCACCACTATTTTCAACTTTGGGTTGGTAATTCATTAACCAAAGGAAATCATCAATATAGAGAGCATTATCTCTTAATCTACCGATACTCCAAACAACACCATAAATATAATTAGTAACTCGTAAAATAGCATTGACAGAGGAAGCAAAAGTAGCTATTCCAATGATGTTTCGATATACTTTCCACATTAAATAGACATAAACAGCAAAATTACGAACAACTTGATAAGCAATTTCTTCAAAAATATTATATAGGAATCCTTTATTTTCCGTACTGCGATATCCTTTATCTAGACTCAGTCTTACTTCTTCTTCATTTTCTATTAATAGATTGGGAAGATTGGTAGTTTTAATATCACAGGTATATTTTTCAAGATAGAAAACTCGTTTGATATAACCATAACGACGTTGATTGGTTTCCATTTCTTTGTCTGTTTTATACCACATTTTATTATTTTTATACTGAACTATGAAAGCTATTGTTGATTGAATAACTACAGCTAGCAACAGTAATGGATCCTTAAAGATAATATAGGTTCCCAGTGTAAGAATAATCGCTACGTTCCGTAAAAATTGAACAAACGCATCAAAGGTATTGATTCCTCTTAAATCGCCTTGTGTTAATGCTCGATGGAACAAGTCGTATTCTTTCGGATTATCAAAACTAGCGATATCTAGTTTCGCTGCTTTCTCAAACATCACTTTTTGAATTTTTTTCATCCATAAGTGACGACTACGAGTAACCAAGTATCCAGAATGAATTCTCTGTACAATTAAGCAAGCAATTAGCATAATGAAGAATAAAACTAATTCCTTTACAATGATATCGAAACTGGCTTTTTCTTCTAATACTAAGTGGATTATTTTCTCAACTATCATGATTTCTATTAAACTTGAAATAGCGGAAGCAATAATCGCAAAGAATGAAGAAACAATGTACAATGGACAAAACTTAGCAACATATTTAATCATAATAAAATTATTCTTAAATGTCTTCATTTGCTTTCACTCCATTTACATAGTTTAACGCTTGGATATTGAACATATAGCGGTATTGTCCATCTTCCAATTTCATTAAATCCTGATGGGTTCCTTCTTCAATCACCTTTCCAGCAGAAAAAAGATAAATTTTATTTGCTTTTATGGTTGTTGATAATCGGTGAGAAATAAATAGCAATGTCCTATTTTTTCCCAGTTTCATCATCTTATCATAAATTTCAGCTTCTGCAATAGGGTCAAGTGCACTACTTGGCTCGTCAAGAATAATAAAGTCATAATCGCCTGCGTAAGCTCTTGCTATTGCTAACTTTTGTTTTTCTCCTCCACTCAATTCGACACCCTCCTTATCGAATTCTTGGGTGATTACTGTATCTAATTGTTTAGGAAATGACATCACTTTTTCATAAAGCCCACTAAATTTTAAAGCTTCAATGACCAGTTTTTCATCTTCTTCGCTTTTACTTTTTCTTAAAAGAATATTTTCTGTTATTGAGAACGAATAAACTTGAAAATCCTGAAAAACTGCCCCTATTTTTTTTCTAATGCTATCAGGTTTTAAATCCCGATAGTTCTCGTTATTATAAACAATCTCTCCTTCTTGTGGGTCATAAAGTCGTAGTAGCATCTTTACAAATGTTGTTTTCCCTGCTCCATTTTCTCCGACAACAGCGATTTTATCGCCTTTTCTAATCGTCAGATTGATATCTTCTAAGGTCTTTCTTTCTCCATAACTGAAATTTAGATTCTTGATCTCTATTTTCTCTAATGCTTCTGCTTCTTTTGTGCCACTAATTTCAATAATTCCCTTTTGATTCATGATTGCAAACACCGTTTCTCCACGAACGGATGCAACTTCAAAAGAAGCCAGATTGTCAGAAAGGTTCCAAACAATATTACTCAAGGATGTAGCCGCGACTGTTAAAGCAACAAATGAACCAAAATTCATTGATTTTAACGTGACATACGAAATAAAGCCTAAAGCTAATGGATAAATGCTTCTAATCAAAATTTCTGAAACAAAGGTGACAATTGAACTCTTTAATAATGTTGTATCTACGTTTTTAATAACGCGACTCCCTATATCATCATTGGCTTGTAATAAAAGATGATCAATCTCGCTCGTTCTAATATCAAAAGAAGCGTCCTTTAGATAAAACATTCGTTTTACATAACTTCTTTCTCTGATGTTCTTTTTATTTTTTTGACTTAATTGCCAGTTAATTTGAGCAACATATTTTACTAAGAAAAAGTAGATGATTCCAACCCCTAAGGCATAAAGTATGATAATATAATCTACCAATGCAAATAAGGTAAATATCATAATTACTTTTGCAAAACTAGCGACAATATCAGATAGCGTCCAAAACGCTTCAATGGATGCCCAACCACCTTCATCAATGGCTCGATTATAATCATTCAAGAAATCTGATGATTGATATTTTTCATAGTCTATTTCTTTTAGCTTGTTGAAAATCATAATTTCATAGCGACTAATAAATCTTCTTTGGTAGCGTCGATACAATTTGTTAAAGAAATAATATATCACTTGAATAGTATAGTATAGAATTGTTGTCACTCCACAAGCGATTAGTATTTTAATAAATTTCTCGCCTTGGTTATAGTAATCGATAATTATTTGAACGATACCTATTGGAATGAATGTTAGGATTAATCCCAAAATAATATCAGAAAGACTATAAATCAAATAAAAAGGACACAATTTAATAACCATATTTGCTAATTTTATTGTTCTCTTTATACCCTTCATAAGAACTCCTTTGTTTATATAGACTGTACTATTCTATCATTTCTCAAACAAAGAAACAAGGAAAAAATAAAAAGAGCAACGTTAAATTGCTCTTGTTATTTTATAAATTACTTTTGTTCTGGGATATAATATGGAACTTTTTCTTGTTCGATTCCTGTATAGTATTCGTTGATAATCCTAATTAACATCATATTTAAATACTCTACTACTGTCTCGCCTACAGTTGCTTCTATATGTTCACCACCGATACCTGAATGATTAGTAATGAATGTATACGTTCCTCCCGTCATCATTGCTTCATTACGAAGTAGATATTCTGTATATTTATCAATTCCACTAGATGCAACAGGAATCATCCGAATTCCTTTACTACTTGCAATCTGAATTGCATCAGCATATTTAGTCATAATGTCTTGTTGATAGTGAGGAGGTGCATCAAGTACATGGAAAAGTAATTTTGTTGTGTTTTGTTCACTCCAATTTTTTGTTACTGCCTCTTCTAATGCGATATCAACTGCTTCTTCCCAATCTCCACCGCCCATAGCATTTTGAGCTGCAAGATTTCTCTTTTGATCTTCGATGTCCGTAGAAAAATCAAAATATCTTGTGACATATTCATCTCCTAAATCACGATAGAAAAGAAGAGCCAAGCGAATTTCAACTTCTGGATGATTTTCTTTTACTGAACCGATTACATAATCTATTTCTGCTTTTAGGTAATAAATTTCATCACCCATTGAACCTGTTGTATCGATAACAAACATAATTTCAATTACTTTCTCTTTGGTGTTTGATGTATTTATATTATATTCTACTGTATTTACTTCTTTACTATATGTGTAATCTTGGTATATTGTTACATTATTAACTGTTATTCCTATTTGCTTAATCGCCGATGTTTCTTTGCTTGCTGGGAATAAATATGCTTTCCCGTTCGCGTTAGTAATTGCCTTATATAAAACTTCTTGGTTTTCATCTAAAAGCTCTACTCTAGCTCCCGAAACTTTTTCTTCACCATTCTTAATAACAACTTCGATCATATTTAGAGCATCAAAATATCCCTTATTATAATACTCAGTAAATAAACCCTCTTTAGAATCTTGTCCGCTGGTAAAAAGGCCTAGCCAAAAACCATAATTTTTTATATCACTCCACTCACTGACTGAAAGTTGTCCTGCTTGTGGAGTAAAGTCTATAGGATTATCTCCTTCTTCAGGAATGACCTCTCCTTTTACTCCTTCTGGTGATAGACTTTCCTCATAAGAATCTTCTGTTTCTGGCGTTTCAGAAGGTGTTTCAGTAGGAAATTCATCAATTGGGTCTTCCATTTCTTTTTCTTTACAACCAACTAACAAAAAAATTAACAAAAAAAATGAAATCATTAAAAATATTTTTTTCATTGCTTCACCTCGTTATTCTTCTACTATTATAACAAAGACTTTGTGTTTTTTTCTAACACAAATAAAAAACTCTAGTTGCCTAGAGTTTTATAACACTTTACTTAAGAATTCTTTTGTTCTTGGATGTTGTGGATTCTCAAAAACTTCTTTTGGGGTTCCTTTTTCAACAATTTTTCCATCGTCCATAAAGAAAACTCGATCACTTATTTCTTTTGCAAATCCCATTTCGTGGGTTACTATCACAACAGTCATTCCCATTTTAACAACTTGTTTAATGATATCCAAAACTTCTTTTACCATTTCCGGATCAAGAGCACTTGTTGGCTCATCAAACAACATAACTTTAGGATTCATGGCAAGAGCTCTAGCAATGGCTAAACGTTGTTTTTGACCACCACTAAGTTTTTTAGGATATTCATACACCTTATCTTTAAGGCCAACCTTTTCCAACAAATCTTTTGCTACTTTTTCAGCTTCATCTTTCGTCATTTTGTTAGTTAATATCGGTGCTAAAGTAATATTTTCTAATACATTTAGATGAGGAAAAACATTAAAATGTTGGAAAACCATTCCCATTTTTTGACGATGAACATTAATGGTTTTATCTAATTTTTTTAGTCGTGCCTTTTCAAGGCTTTGATGCTCTTTATATTCTAAAACAGCTGCCTCGTATTTTTCTTTGTATTCCTGAGAATTCATTTCTTTTTTCTTTGCTTTAATAGCATCAACTGCTTTTTTGTATCGCGAAGATTCTTTCTTATAAATGATTTCTCCATCAAATTCAATTGTTCCTTTGGTAGGAATTTCTAACAAATTTAAACATCTTAAAAATGTTGACTTACCACTACCACTAGGACCTATAACAGATACTACTTCACCTTTTGCAATTGTTTCATCTATTCCCTTTAAAACTTCTAAAGAGCCAAATTTTTTCTGTAAATTCTTTACTTTAATCACTTAGTTTCAACCTCTTTTCAAACTTACCAATCACTTTTGATAGCGTATACGTTAAGATGAAATAGATAATTCCTATGATAATGTAAGGTTCAATTGCTAAATAGGTTTGTGTTGTAATAATTGTTTTGGCTGTCATTAAATCTCCAATGTAGAATACTGAAGATAATGAAGTTTCTTTTATTACTGTGACAAATTCATTTCCCAATGCTGGTAAGATATTCTTAATTGCTTGAGGAAGAACTATTTTTATCATTGTTTTATTGGCATTAATTCCCAAACTTCTAGAAGCTTCCACCTGACCTTTATCTACTGCTTGAATTCCCGACCTAATAATTTCTGCAACATAGGCTGCTGAATTTAACAACAGCGCTAAGCACACTGCTACTACTTTACCAAGCGTAGAACTAAACAACAAATAAATTACCCATAATTGTAACAACAAGGGAACTCCTCTTACAATTTCCGTATATATTTCGGAGATAACATTTAGTATTTTGCTTTTTGATAATCTCATCAAAGCAAAGATTGTTCCTAGGATCGTTCCAAAGACCACTGTTATTAAAGAAAGGAGAAGGGTAACGCCCATCCCCTCCATAAATAACGGAAAATATTTAATCAGTATTTTGTATAAGTTTTCAAACATCTTTTATTTTTACTCAGTTAAGCTTGCAGCTAAATCAGTTGCTTCTTGGAACCAAATTTCATATTTTTCTTCAGCAATCATCTTTGCGATGATTTCATTAATCTTTTCGATTAATTCGGTTTGTCCTTTGGCTACTAAAACAAACAACTGTGTTTCTTCTGTTGGAACGGTAAATGTTTCTTCTAGGAATACATATTTATCTGGTTGTTGGGCTATTACATTTTCAGCAACACTTGATGCTAATGCAACTGCTTTGATTGTACCATTGTCAAGTAATAGTAATCCATCAGCAATTTTTGCAAATGCTTCTGCAGTAGCGTTTTGTAGTTGATTTGTAATATAGTCAAATTGTAATGATCCACTTTGTCCACCAACTTTTACACCAGCAACATTTAATTTAGCTAATGTGTTGTATTGATTCTTATCATAATCGCTCTTTAGTATAATAATACCTTGAGTTCCTTCTTGATAATATGGATCAGATAGCTCATAGTTTTCTGCTCTTTCGGGTTTATAAGTAAATCCTGAAATTGCTAAATCAGCAGCTCCTGTTGATACTAATGCTAATGTTGTATCAAAATCTGTAGCTTCTATTTTTAATGTTACACCCAATTCCTTAGCGATATATTTCATAAATTCTATATCTGCACCCACATATTTATCTTGTCCTTCTTTTGACTCATCGATAAATTCAAATGCTGGATAGTCTGGTGAAGTAACGATTACGATTTCACCTTTTTTTGTTATTTCACTAAGTACATTCTTTTTACATCCTGCTAATCCAAATACACTAATCACTAATAATATAAAACAAATAATTTTTTTCATTTTTCTTCTCCTCTTTTTAATTTTGTTTTCTTTCATTGTCACCTAATATAGGGCTTATCCGATTACAAATCTGTTTTTTGTGTTTGAGTTCTTCCGCCGCATAAAAAACCTCCTGTAAAATAAAAAGTACCTTACCAGGTGCTTTTTGCTTTATACTCAAGAGGTATTTTAAGACTATGCTCAAGAATCACTTCTATCTTTTAAACAAAATAACCTGGATAAAAATAAAAAAATCCTATCTCAGGATTGAAATTTTTTACCTATACTCAAAGAGAATTCTTTTCTCTCATCTTTTAAATAAAATTCATCCTGGATTAGTAACAAAAAAACCTATTAAACATAGGTTCAATTTAAATTTATGCTCAAAAAGAAATCTTTTCTTTTATCTTTTAAATTCAACCCGTTTTTTTGTATGCAATCATTATATCATTATCTCAGTACATGTCAAAACTTTTTTTGTGAAAACGTTTCACTATCACAATAAAAAAAGCGTGATGTCTAATACAACATCACGAATCTTATTATATTGTAATACTTGAATGATACAAAGAGGAATAATAGCCATTATTATTCATTAATTCCTCGTGTTTTCCACGTTCCAATATTCCATTTTTACCAATTACTATAATTTCATCTGCATTTCTTATTGTTGTCAAGCGATGAGCTATTACAATTGTTGTTTTTCCCTTCGCTAAATCATCAAATGATTTTTGAATCAAGGTTTCGGTAATATTATCTAATGAAGAAGTTGCTTCGTCTAAAATTAGAATCTTAGGATTCTTTAGGAAGAGTCTAGCAATTGCAATTCGCTGTTGTTGACCACCCGATAGCCTAATTCCTCTTTCTCCTGTAAGGGTATCATACCCTTGTTCAAGCGTCATAATGAAATCATGAATTCTTGCATTCTTAGCCGCTTCTATTACTTCTTCCATGGTTGCTTCTGGTTTACCATAGAGGATATTTTCTTTAATGGTTCCATAGAAAATGAAAACATCCTGTTGAACGTGACCTATCGCTTCTCGAAGATTATATAGATTATAGTCACGAACATCAATTCCATCAACTTTTACTTGTCCTTCTTCAACATCATAGAAACGAGGAATTAATTTCGATATTGTTGTCTTGCCAACCCCTGTTTCACCTACTAATGCTACTTTTCTACCAGCTGGTATACTTAGAGTAAAATTAGATAATACATACTGATCCTCATTTTGATTATAACTAAATTTCACATCAACAAAATCTACATTACCAATGAAATCTTTTTTCTCAATACCTTTTTCAGAACTTACAATTTTAGGATTTATATTCATGATGTTATAGAACTTTTCTATTCCTGAAAATCCTTGTTGTAATTGCTCCATAGAATTTGTTAATCTCGAAATAGGTTTAATTAAGAAGTTAACATACAAGAAATACGTCGTTAGATCAATATAATCAATCCATTTTTTATAGACGAAAAATCCTCCAAAAACAAGTAACGCTAAATTTGCTAGATTAATAAAAAAATCATTTCCTGAACCGAACAAACCAATTTGGCGAAATGTTTCTGTTCGTGCTGACTTATATAACGTATTTATTTTTTCGAATTTTTTCTCTTCATAATCTTCATTATGAAATGCTTTTGTTAATCGGATTCCACTGATGCTACTTTCTACTTCTGCGTTTAACTCTCCTTGAGCATTTCTAGCATTTTGAAAGCCTTTCATCATTTTTTTACGTCTAGAAATAGAATAAATAATAAGAAAGGATAAGAAAATAAATATAATCATTGTTAAGTATGCATTTACAAACATCAAATAAATAAAACTTCCTACTAGCATCAAAAAAGAAATAAATAAATCTTCTGGTGCGTGATGGCTCATCTCTGACACATCATGCAGATGCGTTGTTAAATTGGTCATCAGTTCTCCTGTTTTCTTATCATCAAAAAACTGATAGTCCATTGTTTGAAACTTTTTAAACAAATCTGTTCGCATATCCGTTTCTAATCCTATTCCCATGATGTGCCCATAATATCCTATTACATAGGATAACAAGAAGCGGATTCCATAAAAAACAAGTAAGACTACTCCCACTATAACGATTGTTCGTATTGCTCCGTTAGGAATATATTCCCTAAGTACTTTACTAGTAACCATGGGAAATAGTAAATCTATCAAAGATATTGTTAGTGCACAAACCATGTCCAATATAAATAGTTTTATATGAGGACGATAATACTTAATAAAACTTTTAACCATTAGAAACCACCTTTCTTGTAGATTAACACATAAAAATCAATTCTAGCTTTGTGTTCTAGAATTGATTACTTTTTTTATTTTTTTGTTTATTTCTATTCTTGGGATAATAACAACTCGTTTACATGTTTCACATTCTAATTTACAATCGACCCCCGCACGAATGATTTTCCATGTTTTTCCACCACAAGGATGGGGCTTCTTAAACTCTAAAATATCGCCATCAGCGTAATCAGTTTTTACTATCGCCATGATAAACTACCATCTGTGGAAAAGGTATTTTAATACCATTCGTATCAAATATTTCTTTTGCATATTTCCTAATTGCTCGCTCAACATCATAATGCTTTTCTGGTTCTGTTTTTACTGTGATTCTGATAATCATTGCACTATCTGTAAAGTTTGTCACTCCGATGACATTAGGTCCTTCAATTACTTGGGGGAACAATTCTTTTATTACAACTAATTTTTCCTCAAGTAATGCAATTACCTTATCAATACTTTCATGGTAACTAATTCCTATTTCTACAACTCCTACCGAAGGATTTTTAGAAAAATTAGTGATGTCCTTAATATCTCCGTTGGTAAATACTTTAACTTCATTTTTCCAATTAATTAATTTAGTAGATTTTAAGCCTATATCTAATACTCTACCTTTGAATCCTTTTATTTCAACAACATCATCAATATCATAATAATTTTCAAAAATAATACTAAAACCACTTAACAAGTCTTTAATTAAATCTTGTGCACCAAGACCTATCACGATTCCAATGATACCTGCTCCCGCTAAAATAGGTCCTACTTGAACACCCCAAAAACTTAATATGATAATGACTGCTAGTATTAATACCACATAGCGAAGAATACTTTGAATCATCTTTGTTAGTGTCATTGCTTTTTTCTTTTTGTTTCTTTGCCTTTTAATAATTCTATTTCCTACAATAGAAATGACAACAAACAAAATAAAGGTAATACCCACTAATATTGCTGTTTCAATAATTGCTTTCGTCGATGCATTGATAAATGTTACTATTTTTTCCCACATACTAGTTTGCCTCGCTATTTTTTATGATTTCTTTTGCTAGTTCCCGGTACTCTTTACTTCCGCGAGAATTATAAGCAAAATCTAGGACTGTTTTCCCATGCATAGGTGCTTCTTGTAAATGGCTAGAACGATTGATAATGGTATTAAATGTTTTTGTTGGAAAAAGTTCTTTTACTTTGTCCATTATTTTATAGCCAAAAACATTACGATTATCTAGTTTCGTTAATAGAACACCTTCAATTGTTAGTGATTTATTGATTTTGTTTTTTGCTTTTTGCACTTGATTAATTTTATTAACCATTTGCGTTAATGCATCATATGCGAAGAATTCACACTCCACAGGAATAATTACAGAATCGCTGACAAATAAAGCATTGTCAATAACAACTCCCAATGAAGGTGGACAATCAAGCAAAATATAATCATAACTGCTTTTAATTGGTTCTACCTTTTTCATGAGATTTTGCTCTTTATCTTCACATCCATATAAGGTTTCTTCAATACTTGCTAGTTTATTTGAGGAAGGAACAATATCAAAATAGGAATCTTTCGTGTTACAGATTGCTTCCCTAATATCAATATCAAGAGTTAGTACTTCAAAAGAACTAATTGAAACATTTTCTCGTGGAAAGCCTATTCCAATCGTTGCGTTCGCTTGTTCATCTAAATCAATTAACAATGTTCTTTTTTTCTCGCGAGCAAGTGCTGCACCGAGATTAATTGCTGTTGTAGTCTTACCTACCCCACCTTTTTGGTTAGCAATAGCGATAATCATTCCCATATTAATTGTCCCTCACTATAGTGTTTTCTTTTTTATATCAGCATATTTGCGCGGGTATTTTATATTTGTTGCTTTACTCTTAGTAAATTCGAGTAAGGCTCGTGATCCCATATCCGCTGGCAATTCATATTCGTATATTGATTTTAAAACTACATCTAATGTTGTTAAACATCGTTGTGCTGCTTCTATTTCAGTCACATATGATTGCCCTTTATAAGCAATAAAACTTCCTCCTATCCTAATAAAAGGAATGGATAATTCCAAAATGATTGGCAAATTAGCGACAGCTCTTGCTGTGACGATATCAAACCCTTCACGATAATTTTTAATTGCGTTTTCAGCACGATCATTAATAATCGTTACTTCTGTTAGTTTTAGTATATCACATAATTGTTGTAAAAACCTAATTCTTTTCAATATTGGTTCAATAATAGTAATTTGAAGTGTTGGTTCTAGTATTTTTAAAGGGATGCTCGGAAACCCTGCGCCACTTCCTATATCACAGAGGTTTTTATTTTTTAAAGTAACCCCTGCTTCTATTATAGATAAAGAATCACAGAAATGCTTTCCATATACTTCATCCTTTTCAATAATCGATGTTAAGTTAATCTTTTCATTTTCAGCAATTAAAAATTGAAAATATTGTTCGAATTGCTGCTTTTGCTCCTCATTAAGTTTGAATCTATCTAGATAATTATTCATGATGAGCCTCCAAATAAACAAGCAGCATGGTTATGTCGCTAGGATTAACTCCACTAATTCGTGATGCTTGGGCTATGGTTGCGGGTCGTACTTTTTCTAACTTCTCTTTTGCTTCCAGTGCAAGATTTGTTATTTTTTTATAATCTATCCCCTCAGGAATTTTTCTCATTTCCATCGCTACCATCTTTTTGGCTTCCTTGTATTCTTTACTAATATATCCTTCATATTTAACTTCGATTGTCACTTGTTCTTTCACATCAAATGAATAGGGGATTTCCTTTTTGGCAGCAAATTCAATATCATTAAAATTGATTTCTGGTCGACGTAAAAACTCTTTCCCTGTTATCTTCTCATTAATTATCGCTTTACCATTAGCTAATAAGTAATCATTGATTTCGTTCTTTGGATATACTATTATCTCTTCCAATAACCCTTTTAATTCTTCAATTTTTTGTCTTTGTAATAAAAATTTTTGATATCTTTCTTCACTGATTAAACCGATATCATATCCGTGTTTGATTAAGCGCTCTTCAGCGTTATCATGGCGCAATAATAATCTAAATTCTGCCCTCGACGTAAGAAGACGATAAGGATCTTCCACTCCTTTTGTAATAATATCATCGATTAAAACACCAATATAAGCTTCATCTCTTCTTAAAATCAGGGGGTCTTTTCCTGCTAGTTTTAAACTTGCATTAATTCCAGCCATTAATCCTTGGCAAGCGGCTTCTTCATAACCGCTTGTTCCATTTACTTGACCAGCAAAAAATAAATTGTTGATTAATTTTGACTCCAAAGTTGCTTTTAATTGTAATGGATCTATGGCGTCATACTCAATCGCATAGGCATATTTTGCAATTTCTGCCTTTTCTAATCCAGGAATTGTATGAATCATTTCAATTTGTAGTTCATGAGGAAAGCTTGTTGAGAATCCTTGAACATAAATTTCATCAATTTCTAAACTTTCAGGTTCAAGAAAAATTTGATGTCTATTCTTATCAGAAAAACGAACAACTTTCGCTTCGATTGATGGACAATATCTTGGACCAACGCCCTGTATTACTCCACCATACATACTTGATAATGTTAAATTATCGTTAATGATTCTATGCGTTTCTTCTGTTGTGTAGGTTAAATAACATTTTTCTTGTTGCTCAATTGGTCTAATCTCTTCAAATTTTGTCGTCTCACTAAAACGTAGTGGTGTATTATCACCAGGTTGTTCCACTGTTTTAGAAAAGTCTATGGTGTTCTTTTTAATACGCGGTGGCGTTCCTGTTTTAAGTCGAATTAATTTTAGTCCCATTTCCTTCAAACTTTGTGACAACTTGGATGTAGTTCTTTGATTGTCTGGGCCGCTTTGCCAAAATTTATAACCAACTAGAACTCTAGAATCAAGATACGTACCACTCGCAATGATTACAATTTTTGCCTTTATTTGTTCTTTATTTTCTAATTCTACTCCTACTACTTCATTATTAGTAACGAGTAGTTTTTCAACATAAATTTCTCTTACTTCTAAATTTTCTTGTTGATCAACGACACCTTGCATGTACTTTGGATATTGAACCTTATCTGACTGAGCCCTTAATGCTCTTACCGCTGGTCCTTTGGAAACATTCAGCATTTTTATTTGCAACAAAGTCTTATCTGTTGCTTTTGCCATTTCACCACCTAAAGCATCTATTTCCCTTACTATAATTCCTTTTGCAGGTCCACCAATAGAAGGATTACATGGCATACTAGCAATCATTTTTTTATTGCCTACTATTAATAATGTTTTATTTTTTAATCTGGCACTAGCTAATGCTGCTTCAACTCCAGCATGGCCTCCACCTATTACTATAATATCATACATATTTTTCACCGTTATTATTTTATCACTTTCTTAAATGAATTACAATAATACTTCCGATTTAAAAACACCAGTTTTTTAGCTGGTGTCTTCGTTTCTTTATTCGATAGCATTAACCGTAATTGTTATACTTTTCTTTAATTCTGGGTTAACCTTAGATGTAACTGTTATGGTTGCTGTTCCAGGATTCTTTGTATTTAAAACGTAATTTTCACCTTTCATGGTTACTGTTGCTACATTCTCATCACTACTTGTAATTTCGAATTCTTGAAGAGCATGCTCTGGTTTGACTTCGATTGTTAAAGCGATATTGCTTTGCTTTTCATCAAACGTAGTTTCTCCATCAGTAGTTTTAAATTCTATATCTGTTGGTGCTGGAATCGGTTTAATAACAATTGTTAATTTCTTTTCTACTTTTCCATCAGCAGTTTTAATCGTAACTTCTAATGTTCCATCTGCAAGAAAAGTAATGGTATCTTTATCTAATTTTGCTAATAGTTCATTATTGAAAGAAATTTGAACTTCTTGATTAGCGTTAGTTGGTTCTACTGTTGTTTCAATTTTGAATGTATCATTAACATAGATATCAGTAGTACTTTCTTTCACTGTTAATCCTGTAGCTTCAGCCCAAGTTACCTCAATATCAACGGTATCGCTTACTAATCCATCTGCACTTGTTGCTGTAATTTTTGCAGTTCCAACAGCAATAGCCGTTAAATTACCATCACCATCCACACTAACTATTTTTGCATCACTTGTAGTCCATGTATAGTTAGGATTTGCTAGTGCTGGTGAAATCGTTGCTTTTACTTTCGCTGTTTCAGAAAGTATCATGGTTGCTTTCCCACTAGTGAATGCGATGTCTATATCATTTGCATCATGATATTTAACTTCAACCGTTTTAATTGCCACGATTGATCTATCGTATTCAGAAGTAGCAGAAATAGTAATACTTCCCGCTTTGTTTCCTGTTAATTTTCCGTTAGCATCGATAGTTGCTACTGTAGTATCTGATGATTTCCAAATAACATTGTTTTCAAGCTGATTTGGTGTTACTTGTGTAGTGAATGTAACCTCTTCTCCTATTAATATTGAATCGACTCCATTAATTTTTAACGATGAAAGAGGTTCTTTTCCTACAGTTATATTAACAACAGCTCTTGTTAATGGTTCGCTTTTTACATAAGCCGTTAATTTAGTTGTTCCTTCAGACAAAGCAGTAAGTATATTTTCCTCATAAGCAATAATAGAAGAATTACCAACTACATAAACAATTTCTTCTTTTGCATTGACACTTCCTAGGATTACTTTTATTTCTCTAGTCTCGCCTACAATTAGGTCTACCTCATGTGCTTCAAAACGGAAAACGTCTTTCGTTTCAGTATTAGCGCATCCTGTCAAGAATACAGCTAAAAAGAGCAATAGTAAAAATGCTTTTTTCTTCATAGATATTTTAACTCAATATTTATTTGAGTTTCTCCTTTCAAAATAATTATTATTTGTCATTATCATTTGCTATTATAACATACAAATGCTTAATTGTTAAGAATAAGTTATTTTTTTTGCAAATTTCACACATCTATTTGTTATATTGTGGTATAATGTTAAAAGCATTTATTAGGAGGTTTCTATGGATTTTATTAAAACAACAAAAGCTCCAGCAGCTATTGGGCCCTATTCACAAGCAATCAAGATTGACAATTTTATTTTTGGATCAGGACAATTACCAATAGATCCACAAACAGGATTCATGAAAGAGGGTATTGTTGAGCAGACAAAACAAATATTATCAAATATCACCGCTATTCTTGAAGCAAGTAAATGTCATAAAAATGCGATTGTTAAAACAACCATCTTTTTATCAGATATCAGTAATTTTTCTATCGTAAATGAAATCTATGCTGAGTATTTTGGTGAACATCGACCCGCAAGATCAACCATTGAAGTTTCAAGATTACCGAAAGACTCGTTAATTGAAATCGAGTTTATAGCAAAAATCTAATTCGAGGTAAAAAAAATGAAAAAATATATTATTATATTATTGTTATTACTGATTACAACTATGGGTATTGGTTGTGATAACAAAGAAAACAACTACCTATTTGACAAAGATAACCCTACGGAAATTGTTTTACATCCAAAAAAAGAAGTTAATTTCATGAATATTACAGGAGAAGATTTTTATAAAGAATGGTCTAATCTAGCTCTTTATCAAAAAGAAAAAGAAGTCATCCTTCCTTCCGACTTATTTATGAATTTATCTCCTGGGGATTACGTACTAAAATTAGCTTATAGTGAAAACGAATTTTATAACTATAAAATTTCTATTGTTGGTTATAATAAAACGTTCAATTATATAACGAAAGACCAAATTTTCACCCAAGAGGATGATTTCTTCTATGTTTTACTTACTAGAGAAGGTTGCACTGGCTGTGAAGCTTTAAAACCTGATTCTTACAAATATAATGATTTCATTCTTTCCTATGATTCCCTTTACAAACATAATTTTTATGTTGTTGAGGGAGGCGTTTCCTCAACAGGAGAAAACGAAGATTTAACCGGTATAGATAACTATGAAGATTTACTTAAACAAGCAAAAATATTCACACCTACCTTATTGATTGTTGAAAACAACGTAATTACCTCATATTACACAGGTCCTACTCCTATTGCAGAAGTATTCAATCAGGAAATAGAAAGAATTAAGAGCATCGATGTAATCAATTTTGTTATTGAAGATCCAAAAGCTTTCTCTGTAGCTATTGATTTTGTTCCTACTAACTTCACATTGGTCGGTAATGATATCGATAAGAGTTTTCGTTCTGGCTCTCATTATGTTGAAGGATCTAATGCTTTTACATTTGGTGCTGATTTCTTTAGTGTCTACTTACCTGGTCGTTATTCTCTAACAATTTTTAACGATTTAGGTGACTCTAAACTAGTGGATGTTAAAATTTCTGGTTCATTTAACTATTTATTATGGGATGATATCTTTAATGTTTCCGATTCTGAGTACTTCGTCTTCTTTCTAAGAACTGGTTGTCCAGGATGTAACGCTGTAAAACCTCTTTTAATTCAGTACGATCGATATACTAAACTTCATCCTTCTTCTACGCCAATATATGCAGTTCATCGTAGCATGAATGAAAATTTCGACAAAAATAGCCCTGGAGAAGAAGTCGCAATGGGTGTTTCAAGTTCAGATGTGCTTTCACTATATAAAGTTCCACGCGTATTACATATTAAGGATGGCGTTGTAATCGCTCTTTATGGTAATCTTACAACAACCACAATTACAACATTTTTTGAAAGTTTAATGAAATAGTAAAAAGATCAAGATGATTAGTCTTGATCTTTTTTTAACTTAATTGTTTTTCTAAAGCAACGATTATTGCATCTTTTCCTTGGGCTACATAGTTTGCTGTTTTTACACCATCTTTATCTTTATAAATAGAAATGATGGATGGTGTTGTTCCTATTTTTAATTCTTCCCAATTCTTAACTCCATCTACATAAAAGTTACCATCGGTTCCTTGTCCTTCAGTACCAGTATATTTTTTATATATTTGTTTGTTTTTAGGATTGCTCAGGTTAACTCCGTAAATTTGACGTTTACTCTCATCTCCCTTTACAAGATTGTAATAATTAATGATGTATGGTTTTGTTTCTTCACAACCAGTACAACCATCAAGATAAAAGAAAATAAAATATTTTTCTTCTTTTTGTTCGAATATATCTTGTTGAGTTAAATTCTTAATTGTTGACATATCCGTTTCATACCCACAACCAATCAATGTAAATAAACTGATTGCTGCTATGATAAATAGTATTATTTTTTTCATTTAAATTTCTCCTTATTCCTTCTTATCTCTTAGAGATTTAAAATCCTCTATGATTTCACTATATTTTTCTTTTGTTATATGGATATATCTTGTTTGATTCTTACTCTTAGTAAGGTAGCACTTTTGTTTTTTGATAGCCCACAGATAAAAATTTACTACAAAAAACAAGAAATACAAAGTCCCTAAGAAATAAAGAAAATATTCCACATTTTCTTTTGATCCTTCCATTATAAAATTAGCCCTATTTAATCCGATTATTGCTATTACAATACTAACACAAGCCATAACCAAAAATAAAGCAGACGGTAAAATTAACCCCAAAAAAGTGTGTTTCTGGCAATTTCTCACAAAAACATCACAAAGATAGTCATATGATATTTTTTCTTCTTTATGCTTTGTAATGATTTGTTCTTTTCCTTTGATTGGACGAGGTGTTAAAAATAAGTACCACTTTCTCTGTGAATATTGTTGTCCTTTATAGTGCACCTTATTTTTTTCAAAAACAGCTAGATTACTATTCCCACAGTGAAAGCAAACTTTTGTTCCTTTTACTTCTTCATTACACACTAAACATTTTGTCACGTTTTTCACCATCTTTTAGTATCATCTATATCCTTATAAAAAAGGTAGATGTTAATCTACCATAAGTTTTATTTCTCAGCTTTACCAGCAGATCCAAACACACTAATTTTTTCTTTCACAGCGGCTGCAATTCCTTTTGCTGCTGGGCCAAGAATTTTTCTTGGATCATATTCAACAAATTCAGGATTTCCTAATAATTTTCTTAATTCACGAGCAAATGCCAATTGACATTCTGTATTAACATTGATTTTACAAGTTCCACGACTAATCGCATTTTTAATCATTTCATCGGGAATTCCTGTTCCACCATGTAATACAAGTGGTTTATTTGTTGCTTCTTTGATTTCTAACATTTCTTTAAAACCTAGTTTTGGTTCCCCTTTATATGGGCCATGAACGCTTCCTAGAGCTGGTGCTAATGCATCGATTTCTGCTTCTTTTACTAAACGAACACATTCATTTACATTAGCATATTGAATACCTTTACCGATAACATCGTCTTCTTGACCGCCAACAGTACCTAATTCTGCTTCAACGCTAACTTTTTTGGCGTGAGCATAATCAACTACTTCTTTTGTCATTGCGATGTTTTCGTCTAATGGATGATGTGATCCATCAATCATTACTGATGTAAATCCAGCATCGATTGCTTTCTTACAATTTTCGAAAGAAGATCCATGATCTAGATGAATTGCTACATCTACTGTGGTTCCTAAATCCTTCATTAATCCTTTTACCATACCAACAACCGTGTTAAATCCACCCATGTAACGTGCTGCACCTTCTGATACACCCAAAATTACTGGTGAATTCATTTCTTCTGAAACAGTTAAAATAGTTTTTGTCCATTCAAGATTATTAATGTTGAATTGACCAACAGCGTATTTTTCTGTTTTTGCTTTTTCAAGCATTTTTTTCATGTTTACTAATGCCATATTTATTCTCCTTTATTATTTTTTATCTTTCTAATATAAAATATCCAAATCCTAAAATTCCACAACCAATGTGAGCTCCAACTGCTGGGGTTACCATATGTATTTCAATTGGTAAGGCATTTGGACAACTTTCTTTCAAATACTTTACAATTTCTTTTGCATCATCTTCCCTAAGAGTGTGAAAAACAAAAATCTTAACTTTTTTAGCGTCTTTTATTTCTTCTAAAAACATTTCTAATGCTCGTTCAACAGCCTTGCGATGTGTTTTTACTTTTTCTTTACTTACAATTTTACCCTGTTTATTCATTTCTAAAATAGGTTTAATCTTAAGCATGTTTCCAACAAATCCTGCTGCACCACTTAATCGACCATTTTTAACTAAATAAGTTAAATTATCAACTACAAAGTACGCATGCATATTATCAATTAGGTATTGTGAATAATCTAATATTTCTTGTACAGATTTTCCTTGCTTTGTCATTTCTTTTGCTGTGACAGCTAAATACCCTTGTAAATATGTTGCAGTTTTTGTATCTACCACATGAATCTTTATTTTATCTTCATATTCTTCGCGTAGTGTTTCGACCATTTGACCAATAGAGCTTAATTGATAAGAAATTGAGTACATAATAACATCTGTGTATTTTTCATCAATTAATTTTTCTAATAATTCCATCGCTTCTCCAACCGTTGGAGCGCTTGTCGAAGGGATCACAGAATCGTTTGCTTTTAATCTAGCATAAAATTCATCTGCCTTGATAGCTATTCCATCGATATAATGCTCATCACCAAAATTGATGATGGACCTTAAAACAGGAATTTCAGGATCATAACCTATATAATCTAGTCCAGCATTCACATCTGAGATTATTGCTATTTTGCTCATTAATTTTCCTCCTTAGTTGTTAACCTAAAACATTATACCACAATGTTTTACTTTTTTCAATCTAAAACAATTCCATGGTTGTTACATATTGTTTAATCTACTTCAAAATTATGAGCAATACAAACGGCAGGACCTTCCATTAAAACTTCTTTATTCTCATTATAACTGATTTTTATTTTCCCAAGTTCTAAGTTTACTTCTATTTTATTGTCGCACAATCCCTTTTGATTCAGGACAACAAAACAAGCAGACGCTCCTGTTCCACAGGCCAAAGTCCAGCCCACCCCTCTTTCATATGTTCTCATGATAATTTCTTTGCTATTAACAACTTGTACGAAGTTTACATTAATTCCTTTGGTAAATATTTTATGCTTAGATAATTTTTCACCTAAGTCACTATTAACAATTTCTTTTAAATCTTCAACAACAACCACTAAATGATGAGTTGCCATGTAAACAGCATCAACTTTAATTTTCCAACCGTTAATCATAATAACTTCATTTAGAAATGTTTCTTTGCTTGTGTTGATGTCTAGGGCTTTACTAGAAAAATTAGGCTTTCCTAAATTAATTTCGCCTATAAATGGCTCGCGGGATAATACTTTGATTCCCATTTTACCTGATAAGGTATTTATTTTGAATTCATTGCTGTCGACTAATTTTTCTCTTAAACAAAAATAAGCAAAACATCTGATTCCATTTCCACACATTGGAGCCCTTGAACCATCAGCATTATAAAACATCATTTCGATTTCTTTGTTTTCATCTGTCTTTGCAATTAGCAATCCATCAGCGCCAATCCCCGTGTTACGATTACATACTTTTTGAGCAAACTTCGTATAATCGATATTTTCATTATATATTCCAACAATAAAGTCATTTCCACACCCATGATATTTACTATACATACTTCACCTGCTTCTATTCTTAAACCATCAAATATTATATTCCTATTTTTCAATTAATTCAATATAAAAATTTAAAAAGAGGGTCACCCTCTCTTTGTTTTGTCACTATTCTTTCTTTTCTTCATACCAATGAATGAAGTCTTTTAAATGATCAATCGATACAAAATCACATCCATGTTGCATATAGTATACTCTTTTAATTTCATCTTCTGTAATTTCAGACTCGGGCTTTTTATTCATTTCCTTGATTGACATTTGAACTACAAGATTAAATAACCATTTGTTGAAACCTTTTTGCTTTTCCCTATCGATACCTCCTGGTAGATAGAATAGAGGTATTTCATCTATCTTATTTTGTTTTTTTACCATTTCTTGATATTCTTCATTATATCCTGATAACCCAATGGCTCCTATTGCTTTGATTTTATATTTATTTCGAACTTTGTTTAGCCCTGAAATCATCCCTGCAAAAAGCCAGCCCAAATAAATAATTTCCGCTTTCGGTTTTATTACATTTTTTATTTCTGATAAAGCCACAACTTTTAATCCTGTAGCTTCCGCTAACATCATTGCATATCTTTCAGTAAATCCTGTGTTAGATTTATATACAATTGCTGCAATCATTCGCTTTTCCTCCTGCTATTATTTTTTTTAAATACTCATTCACTTGTTTTTGGTTTTTAAAAAAGATTGCTTTTTCTTGGTAGACTTCTTTTATCCTCTTTTTCCAAAGCTGTTGTCTTCGTTTACGACCCTCATATAAAATCCATTTGATAAATTCAAAATCAAGCTTTTCTATACATCCATCTGCGATATCTTCTCTTGTTTTATGGCGATATTTTACGTATCTTTTTACTGCATTAATTAAGCATGTAAACCGATTAAAATTAAAATAAAATAACTGATCACATTCATCAAATCGCTCAGGAACAACCTTAGTATAATTACCATCAATAATCCAGTCTTCTTGATTCATGAATTTCCTAACATCTATCTCCATTTCTTCATTGGAACGTTCTACCCATCCTTCAGAAAAATGAACCGTATCTAGGTGTAAAATTTCAATTTTGTAAATTTCTTTCAATTTCTTTGCAAAAGTTGATTTTCCACTTCCTGAATAACCACATATTTGAATTTTCATAAAACTCCTCTATCGTGCATTCATTATAACATATTTACATTTTTAAAACAATTTTTCCTAGAAACTATTAAAAAAACTGGTAATTACGATTTGTGTTTTCTCGTTTACCAGTTGTATTTTATTCATTTTTTGATGAAATTTACGATATCATCAATGACTTCTGTTGGTATTTTTCTTCTAATTAGATAGGCTGTATTGATATTTTCTCCAACTCCATATACAAAGCAATGATTCAATTCTTCATAATATTTATATTGAACATTTTCTTTTCCTACTAATAAATTTTTATAATCATCCAGTGTTGTTTTTGGTACTTGCAGATCTTGTCCCCCTTGCATAATCAATAATGAATAATACTCGGATGCTTCGATAACCTCTGTTTGTAATTCGAGATTGTTATAGCTAGCCCAATATGCTTCATAAGCTCCCATATAAAAGTAACCTTCTTCTCCTGGGACAACTTCTTTTAAGTTTCTAAAATATTCATAATAAGGTAAGTAAGTATCATAATAAGAACTTTCTTGTTCTTGCAGTTGTCTCATCACAACATCAATCATATGTTCTGTTGTTCCTGCTAGGAGTATCGCTCCTTTCATGTTCTTATCAATATTAAGAATGATTGGTGCTAATTGACCTCCCATAGAGTGTCCTATAAGGAAGAGATTATCGCTATCTATTCTTTCATCCGCTCGTAATATATTGATTGCTGAAAGTACATCATCAATCACTTCATCATATATTGTAAAATTATAATCATTAGCTATTGTGGAACCATAAACAAAGGTTCTTTTGTGGTATCGAATGGAAGCAATTCCTTTTTTCGCCAATTCTTGTGCCAAATCTTCAAAGGGTTCTAACGCTCCAATGGCTTCATTCATATTGCTTGGACCAGAACCGTGAACCAAAACTACCGCTGGAACGACACCTTTTACTTCAGGAATGGTAAGTATTCCTGGCAACTCAAACTCATCTGTTGTCACAACAATATTTTCTTCCTGATAGAAATACTCTGTCTCTTTTGTTTTGCATCCGCTAATTATGAAACACAAACAAAAAAGTAAATAAAACAACATTCCTTTTTTCATTCCATCACCCCAAAAATATTTATCTTTTTTTCAACATTTTATTGTTAAAGTTTTCTGAGAATTCTATTTTTTCCATTCCATTAAAAGTTGAAAATTTTTCAATTCTATCAAATAGTAATTTTCTTTCTTTTGCTTTTAGTTGAATTCCTTTTTCAAACCAAATATTTTTTACTAGTAGTTTGCTTTCTTTTCTCATACACGTCATTTCAATTCTACCAACTAAATTTTCATTTAATAAGATTGGTAAAACGTAATAGCCATATACTCGCTTTTCTTCAGGAGTATAAATTTCCCAATGATAATCAAAATCAAAAAGTTTGTTAATAATCTTCCGATCCCAAATCATTCCATCAAGAGGAGCTAAAAATTCGAGTCTTTGTTTGTATTCTGTATTTGATTTTGCTTCTTCTAAAATAGTAATAGCTTCTCTATCGATATAAAAACTATCATTGATTCCTTCAATTTTTATTTCTAAAATTTTATTTTCATCGAGTAAAGATTGATATATCTTTTTTCTTTCTTCTGCTTTAATCGCTTTTATTCCCAAAAAAGCATCACTCGGTTTATTCCATAATAATCCTACTGTTTTGATTCTTCTTAACACTCGCCATTTTTGAAATGCAAATTCGTCTTCAAATTCATCTTTTCCATTAAGAATTGATGAGGGTAGCACTTGACAAGGAAGAGAAAAGTATCTTATTGTTCCTTTGCGATGGTGGATTACTAATTCACCATGATAATACATATCCTCTAAAGCTACTTTTGATAATCTTGAGGACATCCAGTACCAATTTATTTTTTGATTGAATTCAAGATCTTTAGAGCTAATGTACCCTTGTTCTTTTACCTTAATTAAGATTTGCTCTTTTACTTTTGCAATCTCTTCATTACTAGACTCATCCCAATAAGACTGTTTAATCCGTTTTAAACTTTGTAAGTCTTCCATCTTTATAATGGATAGATTCTTATCAAAATATTCAATTAGTTTACGATCCTCATACAGCAACTCATAAAGCATCTCTTTTTTAAAGCCTTTTATTCGAGCTTGAAGAACGAGTTCTGCATTCTTACCACAAACATCAACAGGATCATATTGAATACAACTTGTCTTATCTAGATATTCTAAAATTCCTTGTTTACCAATAAAATAATAGTCACCAAGAAGTCCTTGATTTAAAAGCATAAATTTTTTTGCTTCTTTTTGGGTTAGAGTGTAGTTCATTTTAACTCCTAAAATTAAAAATGTTTCCGTTTGAAAATATGGTGCTCCTACCGAGAATCGAACTTGGATCTAAGCATTACCATTGCTTTATTTTGCCATTAAACTATAGGAGCGATGTTACCTTTTCCATTATACCTTAAAAACGATAAAAAATAAATAGAATTTTTGTAATTCTTATTGTATAATATAGTAGATAAGATAATAGTTGAAAGAGGTGCTTTATGATTTTAGATGGAAAAAAGACTGCTGATATGATTACTTTACGAATTTCAAAAGAAGTTGCTGATATTGAAGATAAAATAACTTTATCTATTTTTCTTATTGGGCAAGATCCTGCTAGTATTGTCTATGTCAATAAAAAATTAAAAGCTTGCGATGATGCAGGGATCTTGGTAGATTCTCATTTTTTAAACGACACAATTACCCAAAAAGAACTAATAAAATTAATTGAAGATTGCAATAAAAATCCAAACATTCATGGAATTTTGGTACAAATGCCTCTTCCTTCTCATATTGATGCTGATATTATATTAAATACAATTGATCCTAATAAGGATGTTGATGGACTAACAATCGTCAATCAAGGAAAACTTCTTGCTGGTGAGGAGACGATTGTCCCTGCCACTCCAAAGGGAGTCATTTCTATTTTAAAAAAGAATTATATCGACATTCCTGGGAAAAATGTAGTTATGGTCGGTCGAAGTCGTCTTGTTGGGAAACCTCTTGCCTTACTTTTCCTACAAAACAACGCTACTGTTACCATCGCCCATTCAAAAACTACTAATCTAAAAGAAATTACAAAAAGAGCTGACATTTTAGCTGTTGCTGTTGGAATACCTAATTTTATCACTGCTGATATGGTTAAAAAAGATGCTGTTGTAATCGACATTGGTATGAATAAAATAGAAGGAAAACTAATCGGCGATGTGAAATATGATGAAGTTTCTCCAATCGCAAGTTACATTACTCCTGTTCCAAAAGGGATTGGTCCAATGACTATTGCTAGTTTATTAGAAAATGTTTTAATCTGTTATCAAATTCAAAAAAAATTACAAGATAAATAATATTCTATATCCTATATTATTAAAATGAATACAAGGAGCTTTAGCTTATGAAATTGATTGTTGGTTTGGGAAATCCAGGCTTAAAATATAAAAAAACAAGGCATAATATTGGCTTTATGTTTGTTGATGAACTAGTAAAACAAAACAAGGAAAAGTTTTTATTGAACAAACCACTAAAATCAGAAATCGCAACAATAGTGATTAATAATGAAAAAGTATTAGTCATAAAGCCACAAACCTATATGAATTTATCTGGTGAAGCTGTTAATTTAGTAAGTAAATATTTTCAAATTGATAGTAATGATATTCTTGTTGTTTATGATGATTTGGATTTACCTCTAGGAAAAATTAGAATTAGACCTAATGGCTCCTCTGGCGGTCAAAAAGGGATGAAGAGCATCCTTGAAATTCTAAAAACAACAGAAGTGAAACGCTTAAGAATAGGAATCAATCAAAATGGTTCTCTTGATGCAGCTGATTTTGTTTTAGGAAAGTTTTCTAAAGAGGATGGAATTACCATCTCGTTGGTCATGGAAAAAGCCAGTGAAATAATTAATACATATTTGACTCATACTTTTGAAAACTTCATGAATAGGTATAATAAAAATGAATAACGTTTACTCGCTTTTCACAAAAAACCCTACAGTTTCCTCTTTTTTAGAAGCAACAAAACAGGAAAAGTTCAACTTTTTTCTAACAGGAGTTGCAAAAAACCATAATTATCTTCTAACATATGCCACTTATATAAAAAGTGGTTCTTTTGTCGTTTACGTAGCTAATAATGTTTATCAAGCAAATCTCGCCTATGAAGCTTTTTGCCATATTGCCGGACAAGATAATATCAATCTTTATGTGGTTGATGAATTTCTCGCATTAGAAGTTGCTGCTATCAGTAATGACTTTAAAGTAGAACGATTAAACACCTTAAAAAGCATTGTTAATCATGAACCAAAAATCATTGTAACGCATACAGCTGCTTTATTAAAGCCCCTAATCAATAAAGATTTGTGGGCTAATTCAGTAATCAAATTAAAAATTAATGACCCTTTAATTCCTCAAGAATTCATCAATCATTTAGTGACAATGGGTTATAAACGTACTCCTACTACAACAGCAAGTGGTGAATTTAGTGTTCGTGGGGAGATTATCGATGTTTTTTCTAGTGGATATTCTCAGCCAATACGAATCAATTTATTTGATATTGAAATTGAAACGTTAAAGTTTTTTGACTTAACAACTCAAAAAACCACGTCAACAATAGAATCCTTTGAAATTTATCCTTTGAATGAAATCATCTTTAGTAAATCACCACAAGAAATCATTGATGCCATCACGAAAGACTGTGATGAAATCCCTAGTTTTGTTACTAATGATATCCAAGATTTGGAAAATTATGAGAATGTTGAAAAGATGGCTAAATACATCAAATATATTAGTAATGATTATTGCTGCTTTTTAGAGTATCTTGATCAAAAAATTGTTTTTTACGATGATTATCAAAAAATAGAGGAAAACTTTAAACAATTAAGTTCTGACTTAGATAATTATTTGGAATCAATTCAGGTTCCTAAAAGATTAGATTTATTCTACTTTTTTGATTTACCAAATATTTTTTACACAGCAAATAAACAAGTTCACACCAGTGAATTTAAAAAAACCCTTCCTAATATAAGGTTAGATGATTTGTTTGATTTTAATGGCTATTCCGTTGTTAATTATCAAAACGATATTCCCACTCTATGTGCTGATTTAGCTGCTAATCCACAAAAAACCTATGTTTTAGCGCTTGAATCTAAAGAAAAAGTTAGTTTATTGTTTGACATTTTAAAAGAACGTTCGCTTATTTCTAATATCATTGAAGATTTTTCTCAATTAGAAAAAAGTCATATTAATTTGATTCATACACAGTCGATATTAGGTTATGGTTTCTATAATGATATTGAGGTAATAACAGATACTGAAATTTTTAAAACTCCAGCTTTAAAAAAGACAAGATATCGAAGTGCCATACAAAATGTTGTTGCAATCAATTCAAAGGAAGATTTAACCATTGGCGACTTTGTTGTTCACTATGATTATGGTATTGGTCGTTATGTAGGTTTAAAAACAGTCGAATTAAACGGGCTTCGTAATGATTATCTAAAGTTACAATATGAAAACATGGAACTTTTTATTCCTGTAGAGAAAATTGTTCTCCTTGAAAAGTATCAGGGTGGTGAAGGAAGTATTCCTAAATTGACCAAATTAGGTACTAATGAGTGGGAAAAGAAAAAAGCTACTATTAGAGAAAAATTGGAAACGATCGCCAAAGACTTGATCGAAGTCCAAGTAAAAAGAGAAACAGAAAAAGGGTTTACTTACCCTCCTGATAATAATTTTCAAAAGATGTTTGAAGAAGATTTTGAATACGAGGAAACAGAAGATCAAATCAAAATTATTAATCAAGTAAAAGCCGATATGGAAGCTGGTGTTCTAATTGATCGATTGGTTTGTGGAGATGTAGGTTTTGGTAAAACAGAAATTGCCATCAGATCTGCTTTCAAAACTGTTTTCGGTGGTAAGCAAGTTGCTTATCTAGCTCCAACAACAATATTAACAAGACAACATTACTATACCTTTAAAAATCGTCTGGAGAAATACGGTATTAAGGTTGCTTTGTTAAGTCGACTAGTTACTCCAAAAGAACAATCCCTTGTTCTAAACGGATTAAAAGCTGGTACGATTGATGTTGTTATTGGTACTCACCGACTATTAAGTGATGATATTCTTTTTAAAGATTTGGGATTATTGATTGTTGATGAAGAACAACGATTTGGTGTTATTCACAAAGAAAAAATAAAAAAATTGAAAGTAAACATCAATGTTCTTACCTTAACAGCAACGCCAATCCCACGAACACTACAAATGGCAATCATGGGAATTAGACAACTAAGTTTAATTGAAACTCCACCAGAAGATCGTTATCCAATTCAAACTTATGTTTTAGAATATAATGATGCTATTATTAAAGAGGCAATCTATCGCGAATTGAGTCGCGGTGGGCAAGTTTTTTACCTACACAATACTATTAGCGACCTAGAACAAGTTTATCGTCGCATAAAGCGCCTTGTTCCGGAAATAAGAGTATGCATCGGTCATGGAAAAATGGCAAGAGAAGATTTAGAAGATACCATAGAAGCTTTTGTGAATCGTGAGTTTGATTTACTTCTATGTACTACTATTATTGAGACAGGTATCGATATTCCTAATACTAACACGTTAATCATTGATGATGCGGATCGTTTAGGATTATCTCAAATTTATCAAATCCGGGGTCGTGTTGGACGCAGTGATCGTATCGCTTATGCTTATTTAACCTATAAACCCAATAAAGTGTTGACTTCTCAAGGCTCTAAAAGACTTTCAGCAATTAAGGAATTTACACGCTTAGGTAGCGGATATCGGATTGCTGTGCGAGACTTAGCGATCCGGGGTGCTGGTGATATTCTTGGTAGTGAACAATCAGGCTTTATTAATTCTGTAGGTATCGATATGTATATGAAATTATTAGAAGAAGCTGTAAACAAAGTCAAAGGTATTCCTGAAAAACAAGAAGTTTCTTACCAAATAGATGTTTCTAAACATGTTGATGAAAGCTATGTATCTGATGACGCTATCAAAATTTTAATTCATAAAGAAATTAGTAACATTGATTCAAAAGAAACCAAGCAAAAAATCATCGACGATTTTACTGATCGATTTGGAAAATTGAATCCTGAAATCTTATTATATATTGAAGAAAAGTATTTGGAATCTCTCCTTAAAAAGTTTAATATCACTAATATTTTAGAAGCAAAATATCTAACAACAATCATTGTTCCAGAAAAAGATTCTCTAAATATTAAAGGAGATGAATTGTTTATTACTGCTTATCATATCAGTTCTGATTTTGCTTTTGAGTATCGTCATCATCAAATTATTATTAAAATAAATAAAAAGCCATATGACAAATCTTGGATTTATAAATTGTCTGGTTTATTAGAAAAATTAAATCCAATAAAAAAAGCATCAGTTTAAGCTGATGCTCAGACTGTTGACAAAGTAAGTCAATAGTCTTTTTTTTACTCTGGAAAAAGT
>CAYPLR010000004.1:24315-66334 GCA_964411675.1 uncultured Bacteroidales bacterium | reverse complement strand
TCTCAATAAATTTTATCCTGCTCCATCTGTTCTATTCAGTTCTCAAAGACCTTGTTCTTCGTAACTATCGTTACTTTTGCTTTTTTTCAGCGTTTACTATTATATTATATTCCAACTTTGTTGTCAAGGCTTTTGTTTTATTATTTCAAAAACAAGTGCTAATCTCTCCAAAGCCAATATATATTATATACTATTTACCATCCAAAGTCAAACGTTTTTTAACTTTTCCCTACACCTTTTTATCGTTTTCTAAAAAAGCAGCTCCCTACTCGGAAGCTGCTTGCAAATCTTGTTTTTTAATTCAATTTGTTATTTGGATCGTATTGGAAAAGTGTACTTATTGCTTTATCATCGATAATGTTTAAAACACCTTGACCAATGATTTTCGCAACCGACAATTGAACGATTTTTTCGTTTTTCTTTTCTTCAGGAATTTTAATTGTATTGGTTGTTATTAATTTTGTTATTTGTGAATTTAGAATTCTTGTTGGTGCTTCTCCCGATAGAACAGGATGTGTACAAACAACATAGATGTCTTTAGCTCCCGCTTTTTTCAAAGCTGCTGCTGCTACCGATATCGTTCCTGCTGTATCAACAATGTCATCAACAATAATCACGTTTTTATCGGATACATCACCAATGATGTTCATAACTTCTGCTTCATTAGGACGCGGTCTACGCTTATCGATAATGGCAATTGGAGCAGAAAAATTAATGGCAAGCTTTCTCGCCCTTGTTGTTCCACCGTGGTCAGGAGAAACCACAACAACATCTCCTAGTTCTAAACTTTTTAGGTAACTAACAATAGTAGGTGCTGCTTCAAAATTATCAATCGGAATGTTAAAGAATCCTTGAATTTGAGCGGCATGTAAATCAAGAGAAATCACTCTTGTTGCTCCAGCAACAGTTAATAAATCGGCAACCAATTTTGCTGAAATAGGTTGGCGTGATTGTGCCTTTCTATCTTGGCGTGAATAGCCATAATAAGGCATAATAATATTGATTGTTCGTGCAGATGCTCGTTTTAAAGCATCAATCATAATTAACAACTCCATATAGTGCTCATTGACTGGTTTTGATGTTGATTGGACTACAAAGACATTATGACCACGAACTGTTTCTGGAATGTTAATTCCAACTTCGCCATCCGCAAACCTTTCTATATTGCATTCGGATAACTCTATCCCCATATAATCAGCTATTTCTTTAGCTAATTCGGGATTAGAATTTAAAGAAAATAACTTCACTTTTGATCCATGAACAATTGCCATTTTAAAAAGCCCTCCTATTGTGTCTCTTCAATTAGATTATAACATAATCAGTCCCCGTTTACAATGTGATTTCTATGTAAAACGTTTTTCCAATTACTATATACTTTTTACAATGAAAAGTTGCGTTCTCTGATATCCTTTTTTTATCATTCTTTTTTTAGCTTTTCTTAACTCGCTTAAGTTTTTAAAAACTCCATATACACAACTACCGCTGCCACTCATCGAACTATTAAGTGCTCCCACATCCATTAAATCCTTTTTAATATTAAAGATAACCTTCGCTTTTACTACGTTATAAGAAATACCACTTTCTAAATCGTTTTGCATATGATCAACAATTTTTTTAAAATTATTTTCTTTAAATCCCAAAAGAACTTCTTCTATTTTATTATCTTCATTTTTTTGATTCAAATAACTAAAAACTTCTTTCGTTCGGAAGCCAAACTCTGGCTTAACCAACAAAGCAAATATCTGTATTGCGCTTTTTAATTTCTCTATAGTCTCACCCCGACCACGAACAATCGAAAGTTCATTCTTAACAAAAAAGGGAACATCACTACCAATTTTTTCAGCTATTTTAGCCATTTCCTCAAGTGATAAGTTTAATTTCCACAGTTTGTTACATGTTTTAATTGTAATTGCTGCATCAGCACTTCCACCACCAAGTCCCGCTTCGATCGGTATTTTTTTACTAATGTGAATCTTCATTCCTTTAGTAACATTATATTCTTGTTTAATGAGCTTTGCTGTTTGATAAACTATATTTTTCTCTTGAGGGATTCCTTTTGTTTCCACTTTTATTTCTTTTGCGGTAAGACGAAATCTAAGCGTATCATATAAATTAATTGGTACAAACACCGAAATTAAATTGTGGTATCCATCCGTTCTTTTGTTTAAAACTTTAAGCCCTACATTGATTTTACAATTTTGTTTTACTCTCATTTGTTACTCCTACAAAGCAAGTGCTTTATATAATTCAACAATTTCTTCTATTGATAATTCTTCTGCTCGCAGTGTTTCTTTATGTCCTTGAGAAGACATAATATCTAGTAGTTCCTTACGTGAAAAAGAATATTTAGCCATCATATTGTTTACGATTGTTTTGCGTCTCATAGCAAATATATCTTGGACAAATTCGATGAATTTAGCCCTGTTATTTACGCCATAATCGTTTCTTGTCTTTTTCAAACTAATTATTACACTATCAACATCAGGGGCAGGATAGAAGCAATTTCGCTTCACCTCAAATAACAAGTTTGCTTCTGCTTGGAAAGAAATCAATACGCTTAGGCTGTTATAATCTTTTGTTTTTGGCTTTCCTGTTAATCGCAAGCCTACTTCTTTTTGTACCATAAAATAAAATTCTTTAATTGAAGTTTCTTCTTCTAGTAATTTAAATATAATAGGTGTCGTAATATAATACGGCAAATTGCTAGCAACTACAACTCGTTGATTGGTTTTGAAATTTTTTAAATCTTCTAGTAAATTAGCCTTTAGAAAATCTGTTTGTTTAATCAGTAAATTATCACAAGAAAGCTCTTTAGAAAGCACTTCAACCATATCTTTATCAATTTCATAGCACAAAACTTTTTCCGCTTGTTGCAAAAAAACTTCTGTCATCGCTCCAATTCCCGGGCCTATTTCGACGACACCATCTTCCTTTGACAAATTAATTTGGGCAATAATTTTATGAATAATATTTCCATCAATTAAAAAGTTTTGGCCTAATTTTTTCTTTGCTTGTAGATTATATTTATCTAAAATTCTTTTTGTTTCCGAAATGCTTCCAATCATTTTCATTTTCCTTTATTCCAAAAAAGGAAGAACTTTCAACATCCGCTTTAACTCGTTAGGAATATCAATTCCTTGTGGACATTGAGGAACACATTTTCCACATTCGATACATAAACTTGCGTTTGCTTTTTTGCTAATCAAATCGTTATATCTCCACTTAGAATCGCCTTCAGCTTTATACATGGCATAATCATTAAAGATCTTAAAATTACCAGGAATATTCACGCCCACAGTACATGGCATACAATATTGACAATTTGTACATCCAACCTCTGTAATCTTTTTTAAACTAACTTTTACTTCTTCAATTAGCTTTCGTTCTTCTTTGTTTAATTTTTTAAAGTTACTAAAAGTCTTTAGATTATCCTCTACTTGATCCATTTCATTCATACCACTTAAGATAACCTTAACCCCATCAAGTGATGCTACCCAACGCATCGCCCAACTTGATAGAGATGCTTCTGGATTATGTTTTTTCAATTTGCTTGCTACTTCCTCATTAAAAGAAGCAAGTTTTCCTCCCTTAATCGGTTCCATAATAACAACAGGAATCTGTCTTTCTACAAGATCACGATATCCTTGAATTCCTTGTTGGATTTCATCATCCATATAATTTAGCTGTATCTGACAAAAATCCCAAGGATAATAATCAACAATCTCTTTAAATGTTTCATAATCATCATGGAAAGAAAAACCAATATTTTTTATTTTTCCTTCTTTTTTCCATCCTTCAACAATCTTCATAATATCCCAGTCTTTAATTGTTTGAAAGGTATTTTTATTTAATGCATGCATTAAATAATTATCAATATAATCGGTTTGTAAATTTTGCAACTGCTTATCAATTGTTTTTTCTAATTCTTCTTTTGTTTTATATAATCGGATTGTCAATTTTGTTGCTAGATAAAAACTGTTTCGAGGATATCTTTTTAATGCCTTACCAACAAAAGTTTCATTTTTACCATCGGTATAGGGAACTGCAGTATCGAAATAATTAACTCCGTTTTGGTATGCTTTATCAATCAAAGCAAATCCTTTCACTTCATCAATTTCATCGTTAACAACTTTTAATCTCATAGCTCCAAATCCAAGAGTCGAAGTTTTAATCTCTTTGTTATACCACTTTCTATATTGCATATAATCCTCCTTTGATATGTTTATCTTATCATATTTTCATACTATTCGCAATCTATAACACTCCTTTTCATAAAAAAAGTCCTAGTGTTCTCACACTAAGACTTGCTTGTTTTTTTTATGCCGCTGGAGTTACAACTTTTACTGTTTCAGCAATTGGTATTAAATTGTATGTTCCACCTTTTGCATAGTAGTTATAAATAACAACTAACAATTCTACTTCTTGACCTACAAGTGGTTTTAAAATTGATAATGCATAAGCATCATTATATAAGTTTTGTGTTACATCACCAAACTTAATGTTAACATAGTTTCCACTAGCTACTAATGTTCCTGTGATCTTAAATGCTCTTCCAAAGATTGTCTTATCTTCATTACTCATAGCATTAATTTCAGCTAAAGTATTTGTTTCATAAGTATAGACATAAGAACCTGTTCCCTTGCGAGTAACTGTTGCATTTTTAAGTTGACCGGCTACATTATATTCTGCCTTGGTACCAGAAACGCTAACTTTATCTCCAGCAACAAATCCTGTTAATGTATTATTATAAATAAAGATACATCCTGTGGCATCTTCAACAACGATTCCATCTTTTGTTACCGCTTTTACTACACCATCAACAATAACGGCTGCATCTTTAGCTGCTGCGATTGCTTCAGCAATTGTAATAGCTCCTGGTGTTGCTTCAAATGCGATTGGAGTAGTTACTTCTTCATAGCTTAAGCATGATCCTAATCTCCAACCCTCAGTTGAAGATGCATCATAAACAACGCATGTAAATTTAACTAATTTACCAACCAATGCTTTTATAGCATCTTGATCGGTAGATTTGTAATAATAATAGATACCTGCAGAAGTTTCTTCAGCTGTTTCACATAAATAGATATTTCCATATGTGCCTCTTGTTTGAACATAGCCTGTGATTTCAATAATCTTGCCGTAAGCACTATTACCTTTGATTTGAGCATAACCTAAATCAGTTAATATACCACTTGCTACATCTAATGCTGGGAAGTTAGAAATTGTTGTTTGAATTGCTGCAACTGGAGTAACTTCAGTTTCTAATTTAGTAATTGAAGTTGCTGCCATTTGTCTTGTATACTGTTTATTCTTATTGTTGTAATTTGATGTCTTACCAATCACTTTAACGCTGTCGCCTAAAGCTACGCCATCAGTTAACTTAGTTCTAACATAAATTACACCAGTTTCGTCTGCTAAATAGAAGTATCCATCAACGTCTAAAGCAATGATCTTACCTTCTAGCCATACAGTATCTCCACCCAAGTCGCTTGTGTATAGAGCATATTTTACATTAGTCTTTGCTAACATAAATACATTAATTGTTACTTCAAGTGTTTCAGTTAAAGAGCCTGAAGTAATGGTAGCTGTTAATTTTACAACGTTTTCAATTTCGGTAGATGTACCCTTAACACCTGCAGCACTTAAAACTTCTGGTTTATCAGATGCCCAACTAATTGTTAGTCCTTCGAAATCGTTAGTTGTTGGAAGAGCGATATCAGCATAAATAGTTTTACCATCAAATGCTGCTGTTAATTGTTCTTTTGTAGTTGTAACTTTTTCTTGATCACTTAATACTGGAATTTCTGCTGCTTCAATTTTAGAAGCAATAGCAAGAACTCGCCAATAACCATTTGAATGACGGTCATAAACAACAACTGTTGCCTTGACATATTGACCTTTCATTTCTTTTAATTTATCTAAAGCATCCTTGTTTGTACAAGAATCATATACAGTAACCGATTTTCCTGATTTAAAATCTTGAATACCATATGTGTAAGCACCTTGAGGGTCATCAACAACGAATCCTTCGATAGTCATTACTTTTCCATATTTTTCTTGATCTGTAGCTTCAAAAGCAGTAATTTCATCTACAGTTCCTACTGTAGCTACATCAGCATATGGATAAGTTCCATCTCCTTCTTCGTCAACAACGATTCCTGGATTTTCAATCTCTACTAATGTGTAATAAATTGTTTTACTTCCAGCTACTGTTACAGTATCACCAGGTTGTACATCACCAGGAGTACCATATACATATACAGCACCTGTTTCATCAGCAACCCAGAAACCTGCGCTCTTACAAACAATTAAAACCTTACCCTGAATTAAAACTGATGCATTAACTTCAGCTGCTTTTACGCCTGCTGCTGTTAATACTTGAACGCCTTCAGCTAATGGTTTTACATAACCTTCCCATTCACGGCTTGCGGTAGCACCATCTTTAGAGATGGTTGCTGTAAGAACAAATGCTTTATAGCCTTCTGTTGATTCAGGTCGTGAAACTTTAAGCATTGGAGCTCCACTTCTATTTGTTCCGATTTCTGCATATTCACTTTCAGAAACAGTCCAAACAATATCGTATTCTCCGCCTGCTTTTTCAGGTAAAACTAAGTTAGAAGCTAGGGTAGCAACATTTTCCAATACGATACTACCAACTGCAGTTTCTAATGTTTCTTGTAGTGTTGGTTCTTCATCTTTGCCTTTACATCCGATTAATCCAAAACTTAAAGCAAATGCAACTAACACTAACAAAAGTCTTTTTGCGTTGCGCTTTAAAATATACATTATTTCTTTTCCTCCTATATTATTTTTTGATTAAATCATTTAGTCCTTGATTCTTTTGATTCCCAATCATAATTTGAAAAGTTTTATTAAATTTAGATACTCCACCGACTACACTATATGTTGCTCCAATTTCGATTGTTGAAGCTTTTGGCTTTGGATAAACTGCGCCATCAACTCTAAGGTTAATCGATTGTCCGCTAGAAGTTTTTCCATAAATAGTGAAAGCTCCTTCTTCATCTGGTTCATTAACGTTCGTTACTATATATTCTTGAATACTAATAACAAAGCCTTCATAAGACGCTATATCTATTGTCTCTTTTCCAGAAAATTCTTTAATACTATACTCCGAAGTTGTTTCAACCATTTTTACTTTTGATGGATTCGTCAATTGTTTGCCATAGGTATCGTTATCAACACATTGGCATTCAAATGAGATAACCGCTCCAATATTTAAAACAGCCAATCCACTACCATACCCACTGAACATATAAATTCCTGCTGTTTCATAAATTTTACGTGTTTCGTTCCAAGTTTCGCTTAGATCTTCCACATATAGGTTGTCACCTATCATTCTCATGACTCTAGCAGTAATCTTTAATTTCGTACCAGAACTATATTCAGCAAAGTTGTTTCTTAACTCAGCAATTGTAATTTCTTTTACTTCATTAGAATAGTCGAAATTAGGGTCTGCTTCGCCAAATTTTCTTCGCTTTGTCGCGTATGATTTTAGCGCTGCTAAATCAAAATCTTCACCATACTTTGAATCGCTAGCAACTCCAGTAAAGTTAGAATAGCATTGTTCAACAATCTCTAAATTCAACAATCTAAATTTAGCTTCACCACTTGTTTTATACCAAACATATGCAAGATATCTTCCACCTGTTGTGTCTAATTCAGCAGGAGAACCTACTTTTTCTGCTTCTAAAACAATGACATCTGCATTAGATAATATGTCTGCAACAAATTTACTTGCTTCTTTTCCCCAGGGTTCAATTCTTCCTGTTGATTCGGGTGTATTGATACAAAGAAAGCGAGCAGTAAATCTTATCCCAGAACTCTTATCAACAAAATGAGCGGTATCTCCATCAACATTCTGTGATAACCTAACTTCACCTATGCCATTATTTATAAAACTTCTACTTGTATAGGTAGCTCTTAATTCTAGCTCATCGGTATAACTAGTGTTGATCTCTTTAATTTCTGGCTCTTCTTTTTCTGGTTCTTTACAACCTGCAAGCAAGAATGCAAGCGAGATTACTAGCATCAAGCTAAATATTTTTGTGAACTTAAAAATTAGTGTTTTCATTATTTTTGATATTTTGGTCCTAATTCATTAAGCGTATCTTGGATCGCTTCTGTGATATCTTTTTTATTAACAATAACAGCACTAAACATTGAACCTACAGCATCACGGATGGCACTTGAACCAACAAATGCATCGTCTACGAAGAAATTATATGTATTACGATATTGTAAACCAACGTTTGCTGACATTGAATGATTAATCTTATCTAGAGGAGGATTTGTTAAATACTCTTTATAAGCTGTTGTTTCATATGAAGATTTTCTAACTGGTAAGTAGCCACCTGTAGCCATTGCAAATTTAGCTGTGTTCTCACTTGATAGTAAGAATCTAGTTAGTTGCCATGCAGCAGAACGTTGAATGTTTGTTGATTGGTCAAGAATTGCAATGTTAGTTCCTTGTTGAATAACATATTTAGCATCAGCATTTTGATAAGGGATTGGTGCTACACCAATTGCAAATTTGTTTCCTTCAGGAACGTTGTAACCAACACCAGCACTAGAGCCAATAGTCATTACACATTTAATTAATTTAAATGCATTAGAAGCATAGCTTTCACCAAAGTTTTCAGCAACTGCAAATAAACCATCATTTGCCATGCCTTGGAAGAATGTTAATGCTGCTTTTACTTCAGCGTTATTAAATACTGCATATCCTTTTTCAATTGTTTCTCTCTCTGTGTAAGCTCCATTCCATTGACGTGCAGCAGTAATAATTGCATTACTTGTTGAGTCATAAGCAATTGGAATAAACATACCATCAGCAAGATATTGTGAAGGTGTCTTTTCGCCTTCACCAAAAGTGATTACGTTGTCCGCTTTTCCTGCAGCAACATCAGTAAGAATCTTCTCTGATAATGTTTTAACTTCGTCCCATGTTGTAGGAACTGTATAATTCATGTGTTCGAAGAAAGTTTTATTATAAATCATGACTTCAGTTGATTTATTAAATGGTAAACCGTATAAATCACTGCCTTCATCTGCAATTCTATTTTCATCCAAATATGACTCTAAGAAGTCTGCTAATACGAAGTCATCGTCTTCTCCAACTCCTTCAAGTTCGCTTGTGATAAAGTTTTGCAAATTAATTAAATGATTTCCTGAATAGTATTCAGCAAAGTGGTCTGGGTAACCAATAACCATAGTTGGTCCAATACCATTGTTCAAATCAAGAATTGTCAGTTTTCGGACATCTCCGTATCCCCCTGATTCAGCGATTAATTCTACATTAATATTTGGCCATTCAACTTTGAAATCCTCTAATAATGTAGTAAGTGCTGTTGAAATGATACCTGATGGAACTCTGAAACTGATGTTAATTTCTTGTTCAGCTTTTAAATCAGCAACAGAAATAATTTCAAATTCCGCATCAAATTCATTTTTCTTGCATCCTGTCAATGCGATTGCACCAACCAAAACAACCAATAAGATAAAAATTTTTTTCATTTTTCTTCCCTTTCTAATGTTTTATTTTATATATAACAAGCTTTTTTGCTTTGTTAACTAACCTTTAATACCACTACGTGAAACGCCACTCATGATATACTTTCTTAATAATATAAATACAATCAGCAATGGAACTGTTATCATTGTTGATCCTGCCATTTGAACATTTAAGATTGAATCTGGTCCCGACTGCTCAACTTTTCCTTTAAACATTTCTAATAAGCCATTACTAACTAGATACATTCCTTTATCGTTTGTTACCAAACTAGGCCATACATAAGCATTCCAAGTTCCAATCATACTTAAAATAATAATGGTAATAATCGTTGCTTTCGCGATGGGGATCATTATTTTCAACAAATACCCAAAATCGGTTGTTCCATCTACTTTTGCTGCAAGATAGAGTTCATTTGGAATTTGTTTGAACGTTTGTCGCAAGAAGAATGTATAGAATATACTTGTAACAAAAGGTAAAACCAATGCTTGATATGTGTTTCTCCACCCTAACGAGCCAATTGTTTGATAATTAGTAATAACATAAATCTCTCCTGGGATCATCATTGTCATTAACAAAACGCTGAATATCAATTCTCGCCCTTTAAAGTTCAATCTTGCAAAAGCGAATGCCGATAATACGACAGTAATGATTGTCCCTGTTGTTGTTAATACCGCTACGAATATAGTGTTTTTATACATGCTCCATAACGATATTCCTTTTGTAATTGTTCCATTCTTATTTGTAAACAATTCTGAATAGTTCTCCCACATCCATGATTTTGGGAAAAAGATGAATTGATCTGAGTTAATTTCTCCAACCGTTTTTAACGAGGTAACTAACATATAGTAAAATGGAATGATAATGAATAAAGCAACAAAAACTAAAAAAGAATACAAAACAATTGAAAATAGTATTTTCTTTGCTTTATATATTTTCATTTGTTTTGGTTCTAAAAATAATTCTGAATGATTCATAGCAACCTCCTAATAATGAACACGTTTCTTGCCAACTTGAAGTTGAACAAGTGTGATTGCTAATATGATTATAAATAGAATCAAGCTTCCCGCAGCAGCTTCTCCTAGCGGAACTCCTGAAGCCCATAATTTTTCATAAACATAACCAACAACAGTAATTAATAACTTTGGATCTGCTCCTGGTCCATATTTACCAGTACCAAAAATAGAAATAACACTACTATATGCTTTGAACGCTCCAATTAATGAAGTAATTGTAATGTATAAAATCATAGGTGATAATAGTGGAACTGTAATTTTTCTAAATACCCTACCTCTTGGCGTTGCATCAATTTGTGCTGCTTGATAGTATTGCTTATCTATACTCTGAAGTCCCGATAAAAAAACAATTATTTTAAATGCTAATCCATTCCAAACTGTATAAATCATTAAAACAATCATGGCATTTGTATAAGATGCACCTGCACCAATCCAGCTTATATTCTTATCAAATATTTGGTTGATGAAACCATCATATTGATGGAACATTGCTCCAAATACCAAGCCTAATGCTATTGTGTTTGTAACATAAGGCAAGAAGAAAACCGTTTGGAATGTACTTTGTAATTTCTTTATTGAATTTAATCCAACTGAAATCAGTAAGCCGAGAATAATGGTGATTGGCACTGAAATAAAAACCATGATACTGGTATTCTTTAATGCCATCCAAAAATTGGGGTCTTTAAAGATATAGATAAAGTTTCTAATTCCTACTCCATCCCATTTACCACTCGACATGCTGTAGTCATTCATAAACGCCATTCTAAAAGCATTTAAGATTGGCCAAAACGTGAAGATTGCTAGCAGTATCATACCCGGAGCTAATGATATTGCCGCCTTCCAACCATCCTTCTTGTACTCTAGCATTAGATTAGTCTCCTTCCCGTCTCTTTATTAAAGACAAAAAATTTAGAATAACTAAACCTAATCACTGTTCCTGGCATAACTCCTAATCCACTTGGAACAATTGCTCTAAATGTTTTATCGTATCCTTTAATACGACTAATAATCATATTGTCTCTACCGATGTGTTCAACTATTTCTACTGTTGCTTCAATTTTACCTTTTTCACTAATCTCAAAGAACTCAGGTCGAACACCAATAGAAACTTCTTGATCTACGAAATCAATATGATCTTCTATGATGGTTCCATCACTTAATTCTAATTTTTTATCTTGTATTTTTCCATCAATTACGTTGATTGGTGGGTTCCCTAAAAATTTAGCAACAAACAAATTCACAGGTTCGTCATATACCTTTTGAGGGTGATCCATTTGTTGTTCAATTCCTTCATTCATTACTACAATTGAATCAGAAATACTCATTGCTTCTTCTTGATCGTGAGTAACAAACACCGTTGTGATACCTGTTTCCCTTTGAATTCGCTTAATTTCTTCTCTTGTTTGAAGTCTTAATCTTGCATCAAGGTTTGAAAGCGGTTCATCCAATAATAGTACTCTTGGATATTTCACCAGTGCTCTAGCGATTGCCACTCGTTGTTGTTGACCACCGCTTAATTGGCTTGGCTTTCTTTCCATAAGTTCACCAATGTGAACCAATTCAGCCATTTCTTGGGCTCTTGCTAGCGCTTCTGCCTTTGGAATTTTTAAATTTTCTAAAGGGAATAATATATTTTGTTTTACTGTCATATGAGGATATAAAGCATAGTTTTGGAATACCAAACCGATACCTCTTTTTTCTGGTGGTAATAGCGTAACATCTTCATCATCAAAGAAAATGCTTCCTCCAGTTGGTTTATGTAATCCTGCAATCATATAAAGAGTTGTTGATTTTCCACATCCTGAAGGTCCTAGCAATCCTATTAATTTTCCTGCAGGGATCGTGACATTAAAATTATTTACTGCAACAGTTATTTTACCTGTTTTATCAGTAAATTCTTTTGTTAAGTTTTTTAAAGTAACTTCGATACCTTTTTGAGTATTTCCCGTTGTCTGTATGTTTTTGTTTTCTTCCATCTCTAGAACTCCTTATCACACTATTTTACATTTAATTATAACATTTCTTGATAAATAATGAAAGCCTTATTTTTAAAAGTTGTGCTTATTATTGACTTCGTTTTCACTTTTCTTTCCTACTTTTCTAAAAATAAAAGTTTTTTCTAAATGATATTTTCCCTTATTTTTTATTAACTACTTTTTAAAAACAAAAACTCTTAAGAATCATCTCAAGAGTTTGTTTCCATTATAATACTACAAATTGCCATAATAAGTAGGCAGCTACAGCAGCAAGCAAGAACAAAAAGAATAAAAATTTTGCTTTTCTTAACATTCCTATTATACCTGCTAAAATTAAAATTACAGCAAAAGCTCCTACTACTAAGAAAATAAAATATCCTTCTTTCGCAAAAAAAGCTGTTAACCAATCCATGATTGGTTTAATAAATCCTTCTACCTTGTTGTCCATGTTCGTGAAAAAGTCAATAATAAATTGCATGTTTTCTCTCCTCTATAATTATAACTTTTTTCTTCCTTCTAATGATTTTATTAAGGTTACTTCATCAGCATATTCTATGTCCCCACCCACTGGTAGTCCATAACCTATTCTTGTTATGGAAACATCTTTTCCCTCAAGAATATTTTTTATGTAAAGTGCTGTCATTTCTCCTTCAATATTAGCACTAGTTGCTATGATTATTTCTTTTATTTTTTCTTTTTCTACCCGAGAGACCAATGTTTTTAAGTTGATATCTTCAGGAGAAACTCCGTTCAAGGGGGAAATTAAAGCCCCTAGAACATGGTATCGACCATTATATTGATTTGTTTTTTCAAAAACAAGAACGTCTTTGGCACTTTCCACCACCATTAGTGCATCATCTCTTGTTGTTGAACTACAAATGTCGCACAAAGTATTTTCTGCTATATTACCACAGACTTCACATTTTTTAATTTTTTCCAATGCTTCTTTTAATGAGTCGCTGAATGCTTTTACTTTATCTGAAGACAACTTTTGAATGGTAAACAGCGCTAATCTCTCTGCTGTTTTAGGACCTATACCAGGATACATCTGAAAATTTTCTATTAGTTTTGTTAGTGCACTAGGATATTTCATCATCTTTGCCTAAAAAAGCCCACCAAATCCACCTAGCATATCATTATACTTTTGCATTTTTTCTTTGGTTGTTTTTTCTATTTCCTTGTATGCTTTTTGGCAAGCTGCAACAATCATATCTGACAACATTTCGAAATCGTCGTGCGATTCAACTGTAAACTCTTCCGATACCTTAATCGCAGCAATTTCTTTTGTTCCTAAAACTTCAACATTTACTACTCCTCCACTAGATGCATAAAATATTGTGTTGTCAATTTCTTGTTGCGTTGCTACCATTTCTTCTTGCATTTTTTTAATCTTTTTCATTAATGCTTGCTGATTCATGTTTCTCTCCTATTTTTTTGTTTCCACTAAATTCCCAAAAAGTTCTTTTAAACTTCCTATAAGTTCTTCTTCGGGCTTAATAACTTCTTTCTCGAAGCCAACGTTTAAGGAAGCCTCCTCAATTGGTTTTAATCTTGGTTGTCTTGAGCCCATATAATATTGATCTGCATATTCTTTGCGCTTATCAAGCCATATATTCCACGGCAGTGCTAAGTATATATACTTACTACCAAGGCAATCACGAATGATGTTAATGGCTTCTTTTCTAAATGGTCTTCTCATCACCTGATTGCAAATAGCTGCGCTCTTAAATGCGATAATAATTTCATTGTCACCGACTACCACAACTTCTCCTTCTGACAATACTTCCGTAATGTTTTGCTTTTCATAAGAAGAGTTTTTATTAATGTTTTCCCATTGTTCTTTAATTCTAACCAATCTTTCTTTGCTTTCTTTTTTCTTTTCTTGAGAATTGTTTAATATTCTTTCAACAACTTTAACATCGTATCTCTCAAATTCATCCAAATCCTCATAACGCAAAGGTTTTTCCATGGATGCTCTTACTTCTGTTTTTAATTCTGGTTCTTTATTTGATACTATGTTTGCTTCTACTTTTTTCTTTTCAGCATTTAATTTTTCGTTTAAAGCTTGGCTTTCGGCAGAAAATATTCCTATGTTCGCTTCTACTTTTGGCTCTACTGGCTTTGTTATTACTACCTGAGATCTAAGTTTTTCAACATTAATTTCTTTACTGGCTATTGGTTGCTTCACTTGATCTGTTGTGATTAAACTGTCTTCCCAAGGATTGTTTTCTACTTTTTCTTGAACTTTTTCAATTGGTTTTTCTATTTCTGGTTCCTTATTTAATTCACCAAAATCAAACTTTTCCTTGTCTGCGCGTTTATCAATATCATCAACACCAACTAAATCCTGTCCAAATAGAACAATCTGGTTGTCGCTAACCTTTCCTTGTGCCTTTTTTCCGCCTATCGTTTGACTTGCGTAAGCTCCCGAAAGCAATCGGCTTACCTTGTCTTCAAGGTATTCCAATCGTTCTTTGATTCTGAAATCTTTCGCTTTTTCTTCCAAAATTTTAGAAACTTCAGTACTTCTTTCTATTTGGTTATCGGCATTGATTCCTCTATCCTTAACAAGTTCTTCCACTTTATTCGCGATTTCTTGATAATCAATCTCTTCTTGGGCAGAAGACATAGTTTGTTTTACTTCTTCCAAAACTTTATTCGTGATTGATTCATAATCTATTTTTATTTCTTGCTTTCCTAGTAGTGACATTTCTTTTGCTTTTTTTGCAATCTCTTGGTAGTCTATTTCTACTTTTTCAGAATTCTTTATTCTTTGTTCTACTATCTCCATTCGCTCCTGTAAATTCTCATAGATATCTTCCGTGTTATTGCTACCATTCGAAGAAGTTACTTTTAATAATTCGACATCTTCTTTAAGTTTCAGCAAATCTTTTCTTATATCATCAGTAAAGCCGTGGTTATTTTTCGGTGTTTCTGCTGCTAACTCTTTTACTTTTTGAATGATCTGAGGTAGTTCCATTTTACTCAATTCATTAATAACACGATTGATTTTTTCTTCCACTAATAATATCTTTTCTACATCTCCATTAGAAGAAAAAGTCGTAGGTGTTGTCTGAATGTCGTTGAAATTTAAATTGTTAATTTTCTCTTCTAGTTCGCTAATTTTTTTAATTAAATTTAAATCGTCATTGCTGACATTAATCATCTTAATTAGTGCAACCTCTAAGTAAATGTGAGGAGTAGTTGATAATCTAATTTTAGCCTGTACATCACTTAAAACATCAATGTAATAAAAAACTTTCTCAATACTTACTGTTGCAACAAATTGTTTAAATTCCTCTTTTTGGAAAATATAACGAGAAAATAACGATGTATCTACATTACGATACATTAAAACATCTCGATAAAATTGCAATAAAGCATTCACAATTTTATTAACTTCTTTGCCTAGGTTAATTAAATCATTAACCGTTTTTAATGCTTGGCCTATTTCTTTTGTTTCAAAAAATTTTGCAATTTGAATTGTTTTATCATAACTTAAATTTCCAGTTACGCTATTAACTTCTTCAATTGTAATCTCATCATCGCTTAACGATATTGCTTGGTCAAGATAACTTAATGCATCCCGCATACCGCCTTCAGCACTTTCAGCGATTGCAATCTTCGCTTCTTTGGTAATCTTGATATTTTCTTCGTCAGCCACACGACTAATTAAACCAACTATTTCATTCACTGTTAACGACTTGAAGTCAAATCTTTGACATCTTGATAAAATAGTAGGCAATATTTTATGTTGCTCTGTGGTTGCTAAAATAAAAATTACATGTTTTGGTGGTTCTTCTAATGTTTTAAGCAAAGCATTAAAAGCGCTTTGGCTTAACATGTGTACCTCATCTATAATATAGACTTTGTACTTTGATCCCCCAGGTAAAAATTTAACTTTTTCTCTAATCTCACGAATGTCATCTACACCAGTGTTACTAGCACCATCGATTTCAATAACGTCAGGATTATTGCTTTCAGCGATTTCGCGGCAAGAAGTACATCGACCACAAGGTTCACTTGTTGGACCTTCTTCGCAATTTAATGCTTTAGCAAATATTCTTGCAATTGTTGTTTTTCCTGTTCCACGAGGACCACTGAATAAATAAGCGTGGCTTATCTTACCCGCATCAATCGAGTTTTGCAAGGTTTTAACAATCACTTCTTGACCAACCACTTCGCTAAAGTTTTGTGGTCTATATGTTCTATACAAAGCTTTGTATGCCATCGCTATTCATCTCCTCTATTTTTTATCATTATAACATACTGCAATTATTTATTAAATGTTTTTTTATATTTGATTAAACACTTTTCATTATTACCTATTAAATCTTTCCTATTACCAACTTCCAGAGCTTCTCTAACAAGATCGTAATTTCTTTCTTTATTATATTGCATTAATGCTCTTTGCAAAGCCTTTTCATGTCCTGTTTTCGCAACATATATTTTTTTCATTGTCCGAGGATCTACTTCGGTGTAATACATACATGTTGACAATGTTCCTGGTGTAGGGTAAAAATCTTGTACCTGCTCAACATGAATTCTATTTTTATGTAAATATTCTGCTAGCTCAATTGCATCACTTAATTCACAGCCTGGATGACTACTCATTAAATAAGGAACAAGAAATTGTTGTTTCCCGAATTTACGATTAATTTCATAATATTTCTTTGTGAAACTCTCATATAAATCAAAGTGAGGTTTTTGCATATAATCAAGCACTCGTGAACTTACGTGTTCAGGTGCAACCTTCAATTGTCCTGATATATGGTGCTGTACCAATTCTTCAAAAAATTCATCATCTTTATCATACATCAAATAGTCGTATCTAATTCCACTTCTAACAAATACTTTTTTCACTTTGTCTAACGATCTTACAGATCTTAGAATTTCCAAATATTCTTTGTGAGAAACGACTAAATTTTTACACTTCCCCGGTGATAAACATTTTTTGTTTTTACATGCTCCAAATTCTTCTTGTGTACTACAAGCTCGAATATAAAAATTAGCAGTTGGTCCGCCTATATCGTGAATATATCCTTTAAACTCCTTATTAGCAATAATTCTTTTCGCTTCTTCAACAACTGATTCCTTACTTCTTGATTGAATAATCCGTCCTTGATGAAACGTGAGTGCACAAAAAGAACAGCTTCCCATACATCCTCGATTAATAGCAATGCTGAATTTTACTTCTTCAATCGCAGGGATTGGTTCTTGATAGATTGGATGGGGCGTTCTTTCATAAGGTAAGCTATATACCCAATCTAGATACTCTCTCGTAAGGGGTAGTGCTGCTTGATTTTGAACAATATAGCAATCATCGTATGCTTCAACCAACACATCTCCGTTAATGGCATCCGTGTTATTGTATTGAATGTTGAAACTTTCAGCATATTTTAGCTTATCTTTACTGATTTCTTTATAACTTGGTAAAAGAACATGTTTACTTGGTATCAATACCTTTTCTTTTGTTTTCCAAAGTGTTCCTCTTAAATAAATAATATCTTCGATTTTTAAACCGCTTTTTAAAGCATCAGCCACTTCAACAATCGTTTGGTCACTCATACCATAACAAATTATATCTGCTTTTGAATCGATTAGGATTGATTTTTTTAATTTGTTTTGTAAGTAATCATAATGTGCTAATCTTCTTAAAGAAGCTTCTATACCACCTAAAATAATGGAACTATCTGGGAATAATCTTCGAACAATATTACTATATACAATTACTGCATAATCGGGTCTTAATCCTATTTTCCCGCCAGGAGAGTAACTATCTTTTTCTCTTCTTCTTTTACTTACTGTATAATTATTAACGATGGAATCTAAATTACCAGAAGTTATCAAAAATCCTAATTTTGGTTTACCAAATTGAAGAAAATCTTCGTCAGTCTCCCACTTGGGTTGAGATAAAATAGCAACCGAATACCCTTGTGCTTCTAGTATACGAGAAATAATTGCTATCCCAAAAGAAGGATGGTCGATATAAGCATCCCCAGTTATTAAAACAAAATCTACTGACTCAATATTTCTTTCTATTAGTTCTTTTTTGCTGATTGGTAAAAACATATAGGTCCCTCACTAGTATTAATATTATAGCAAATTTTTATCAATTTTAAAATATAAATTTTCTTAATTGTTTGCATTTGTTTTTATTTATGCTAAAATGAAAGGGGTGAAGTTATGCGAATTGATAATAAATTAGCGGTTTTTATTTATCGCTTTGTTCTGTTTTCACTGGGAACTATAGGAATTGTTCTCAGCATTTTTAACCAAGAAGGAGCTCTAGTTCCCGAAATGTTTCTTTATTACACAATTCAGACCAATCTTTTTTGTGTGTTAATCTTGTTATATATGTTAGTGAGAGAATTTATTTTCAAAAAGGATTTTTCATCAGGAATCTATAAGTTTAAATCTCTGGCAATGATTGCTATCACGATTACTTGCTTAGTATATGCTTTTATTTTACTTCCTGAATTTATTAAATTAAGCCCCCCTGGACATGATGTTTTGGGACCTAAAGACCTTATTGTTCATTTTATAATCCCCATCGGATTTTTAATTGATTACTTTTTATTTGATCAAAAAGGAACACAAGCTTGGTCAGGTCCTTTGCTTTCTCTTATCTATTTGTTCTTATATGGAGTTGTCATATTTTTGTATTCAAAAATTGGAAATCCATATTCTACAGGAGAGCGATTCCCCTATGAATTTATTAACATAAATACTCAAGGAATATCTCGCGTCTTACAAAATATTGTTGTTTTGATTTTTGTTAATTTAGTTATTGGGTATATCTATTATGGATTTGATAAACTTTTAGGATTAGGTAATCGTAAAAAGGTTGAAGTAATTGATATTAGTTTTTTTAGAAATCGACAAAGATAGTTTGTGAATGATTTGACTTTATCCTGATGTTGTGATAAAATACTTACAATTATATAGGCCGTGAAGAAAAGAGTACCCAAAAATTTTATTTTAGTGAGATGGTGATAGTGGAAAGCCATTATAAAACTTGGTGAAAGAACATTCTGAGCTGCTGGAAGAAATAAAGTAGAACCAGCCGTGTAGCTAACGTTATTAGTAATTGAGGGTCATATATTTTTTTATGAAACTAAGGTGGTACCGCTGTAATAACAGTCCTTGGAAATATTTCAAGGACTTTTTTTATATTAAGGAGGAAAATATGAAAACTAGTATTAGTACATTAACGAAGCAAACAAAAGATTTTATTGGAAAAGAAGTAATCCTGCAAGGATGGATTAGAACAAACCGAAGTCAAAAAGAATTTGGTTTCATAAATTTAAATGATGGATCTACTGTGAATAACATTCAAATTGTATACGATAAGAGTATTGATCATTTTGAAGAAATTTCTAAATTCAGAGTTGGTTGTGCCTTAACTGTTCAAGGGGTAGTTGTTTCAACACCCGATGCAAAGCAAACTTTTGAACTTCATGCAAAGCATATTTTATTAGAAGGCGATTCTCCCGAGAATTATCCTATCCAACCAAAACGTCATTCAAGAGAGTTTTTACGAGAACAAGCTTACTTACGCCCTAGAACCTCTCTTTTCAATGCAGTTTTTAAAGTACGTAGTCTATTAGCTTATGCTATTCATGAATTTTTTAGAAAAGAAGAATTTGTTTATGTTCACACTCCTATTATAACTGCCAGCGATTGTGAAGGCGCAGGACAAATGTTCCAAGTAACCACACTTAACTTAGAAGATCTTCCAAAGGCTAATGGAAAAATCGATTATTCGAAAGACTTTTTTGGAAAATCAGCAAACCTTACTGTATCAGGCCAATTAGAAGCAGAAACATTCGCACTTGCTTTTAAAAAGGTATATACTTTCGGTCCTACTTTTAGAGCAGAGAATTCAAATACTCAGCGTCATGCCTCTGAATTTTGGATGATTGAACCTGAAATTGCTTTTGCTGATTTAACAGATGATATGAATCTTGTTGAAGCTATGCTTAAATATGTCATTAGTTATGTATTAGAAAACGCCAAAGATGAAATGGAATTTTTTGAACAATTTGTATATCCTGGAAAAATAAAGCAATTGCAAGAGTTAATCACTTCAAAAATTAACATTTGTGAGTATCGTCAAGCTGTTGAAATTATTAAAAACTCTAACAAAAAGTTTGATAATCGCCTAGAATATGGTGATGATTTATCAACAGAACACGAAAAGTATTTAACGGATGAGCATTTTAAAGGTCCTGTTTTTGTCACTAATTGGCCAAAAGAGATCAAAGCTTTCTATATGCGTCTAAACGATGACCAACAAACTGTTGCTGCTGTTGACTTACTAGTTCCTGGAAGTGGAGAACTAGTTGGCGGTAGTCAAAGAGAAGAACGCCTAGATGTGTTATTAAGCCGCATGAGCGAAATGCATATTCCAGTTGAAGAAATGCAATGGTATATAAATCTACGAAAATTTGGCGGAACAAAGCATGCTGGTTTTGGTTTAGGATTTGAACGATTAATTATGTATGTAACAGGTGTAGAAAATATTCGTGATGTTCTTCCTTATCCAAGAACACCAAAAAATTGTGAATACTAAAAAAAAGTACTATAAACATATAGTACTTTTTTACTTTAATTTTAATAGCATCATTAATATTTCAAAAATTTCTGTATTATCTAGTATTTTATCAGCAAAGAAACTACTCCTCGTTCCGTATGCGTATAAAGGAACATTAACAGATGTATGATATCTTGTTTCTTCAGTAAACCATGTAATATTTGGTTCTCCTTCTCCAATCACCAATCCTCCAGTCTCGTGATCCGCTAAAACAACAACTAAGGTTTCCTTGTTACTATGAGCGAAATTTAAAGCCACCCTTAATGCTTTATCCAATTCTTGGACTGCTTTAGCCATTTTTATAATGTCTCCTTCTCCGCATCGATTATCTATTTGTCCTGCTTCGACCATCAAGAAGAAACCTTGTTTATTTTGGGACAAAACTTGAATTGCTTTATTTGTCATTTCTGCCAATGTTGGAACGTCTTTTGCTTGATTCATCATTCTTCCAGAAGAATATGTAGCAAATATTTTTTTGGCTTTTGAATTCAATAAAGCTTCTTTTGTAGTTATAAATTCATATCCTTTTGTTTGTATAGCTTCAGCAAAATCGATGTATATTGCTGCATTCCCTCCCATAAAAATATCAATTCCACTATTAATTTGCTGTATTGGGATGGTTTCTTGTAATAAATATCGATTTTCTAAATGAGCCGAAAATGCAGCTGGAGTAGCATCATCTAATCCTTTATCTGTAATAATTCCTGTTTTCATTCCTGCTTCTTGAGCATAATCAAGGATTGTCTTTAAATCGTTTCCTTCCTTATCTTTTCCTACAACCTCATAATTAGTCTTTATTCCTGTCGCATAGGCTGTTGCTGCCGCTGCACTATCCGTAACAATATTGTTTAAGCAAGAAGTAACAATTTCAGCTTTATATTCGGCTTTATCTAAATCAAATATTTCTTTTTCTTGCAATAATACCTGCCGTGCAACTTCAACTTGATTCACACCCATTCCGTCCCCAATCAGTAAAATTACATTTTTAATAATGGATTTTTCCTCTTGTAAACTACTATATTTTTCGTTTGTTTCAATAGCATATCCTCTATCATCTAGTTTTAAATTCGTAGCATTGTTTCCACATCCAACTAGCATCAGAACCATTATTAGCAATAAGCTCAGTGTTTTCTTCATTCTTTTACTCCTTAAATTTTTATCTGTTATGTAATTATACCATATTTTACTTTTTAATGGATATTTTAACCATACTTCTTTTCCTTTACATATCTTTTTCTATATATTATAATGATTACGAGGTATTGTTATGAAAGCAATCGATAAAATTATCATTATCTTTACCAATCTATTTTTATTAATTGTTGCTATTTGGGCTATCACCATTCCCATTACTTCATCAAAAGCTTTTTATTTATATGAATTCGAAAAAAACAACACCATTGAAGAATCAGGATATGACCAAAACGAACTATATGATATCGCTGATACTATCATTCGTTTTTTATCAGATAAAACAGACGATATGCAAATTGTAATAAACAACCTCCCTGTTTTTTCTAATCAAGCTATTTACCATATGCAAGATGTAAAAGATCTCTATGTTAATGGTAATAAAATTGCAATTATTTGCCTTGTCCTACTCTTTCTTTCTATATTATATATAATCTTAAATTATCGTCGTCTTAAACATATTCTATTTAAATATAGCATAGTTACAATTGCAATTATTTTACTTGTTTGCTTTGTTTTTGCTTTTTATGCTTTTATTGATTTTGATAGTGCTTTTACTTTTTTTCATCGTGTTATCTTTCCTAATGAACAAAAATTTAACGATGCTTTCTTTGGTTATGTCTCAAATTATTCTGAATTACCAGGTGTAAATAATTTGATGCTTATAACAATTCTGGATATAAAGTTGTTTATGGATGCCGGTATTATTATAGGTTGCTTTGTTGTGTTCATTGAAACTTTATGGCTCAGTCTCCTATTCGTCTTAAAAAGAAAAATCCCTAATTTAAATTAGGGATTTTTTTTACTTTTTTGATTTAATTGTTGCTTGTGCTGCTGCTAATCGAGCAATTGGAACTCGATATGGAGAGCAAGAAACATAATCAAGCCCTACTTCATCAAAGAACTCAATAGAAGAAGGTTCTCCACCATGTTCACCACAAACTCCTAGTTTCAAGTTTGGTTTCACTTCTCTACCAAGTTTTACTGCCATTCTAATTAATTTCCCAACACCTTTTTGGTCTACTCGAGCAAATGGATCTGATTCATAGATTCTTCGTTGATAATATTGTGTAAGAAATGAACCAGCATCATCACGGCTAAAACCAAATGTCATTTGTGTTAAATCGTTTGTTCCGAAACTAAAGAATTCAGCTTCCTCTGCTATTTCATCCGCCAAAACAGCTGCTCTTGGTATTTCAATCATTGTTCCAACTTTATAATCAACACTCATGTGATTTTCATCAAGAATTTGATTTGCTGTTTTTACTACAATGTTTTTAACAAATTTTAATTCTTTTGCATCACCAATTAATGGAATCATAATTTCTGGTGCTGCACTATATTCTGGGTTACGTTTTTTTACATTGATATAGGCTTCAATCACTGCTCTTGTTTGCATTTCTGCTAATTCTGGATAAGAAACGGCTAAACGACATCCCCTATGCCCCATCATTGGATTAAATTCGTGTAAAGATTCAATTTTTGCCACTAAATCATGATAAGAAACATGTAATTCTTCAGCAATTTCTTTAATATCTTCTTCATTAGTTGGTAAAAACTCATGTAGTGGTGGATCCAAATAACGAACTGTAACCGGATAATTCCCCATCGCTTCAAATAAGGCTTCAAAATCTCCTCTTTGCATTGGCAATAATTTATCTAACGCCATTTGACGCTGCTCTTGCGTATCAGCAATGATCATTTCTCTCATTGCTTTAATACGATCTGTTTCAAAGAACATATGTTCCGTTCTACATAGACCGATACCTTCTGCGCCAAAAATTCTTGCTTGTTTTGCATCCTTTGGTGTATCCGCATTTGTTCTTACTTTTAATCTTCTTATTTCATCGCACCAATTCATGAATTTTTCAAAATTACCAGAAATGGTTGCTGGAACTGTTGCTACTTTTTGACCATAGATGATTCCTGTTGATCCATCTAGAGCTATCCAATCTCCTTTAACTAATTTCTCTTTTCCTATTAATAAATAGTTTTCTTCATCAAATACTTCTAGTGTTTTACATCCAGAAACGCAACATTTTCCCATACCACGAGCAACTACCGCTGCGTGTGAGGTCATTCCTCCTCGAGCTGTTAATATACCCTCTGATACATCCATTCCTTCAATGTCTTCTGGTGATGTTTCTAATCTAACAAGGATAACTTTGTTACCTTTCTTTTTTTCTTCTATTGCTTGAGTAACATTAAATACGATTTGACCACAAGCAGCTCCTGGAGATGCTGGTAAGCCTTCTCCAATTGATCGTGCTTTTTTAATTGCTCCTTGATCAAATTGTGGGTGTAATAGATTATCAAGTTGTTGTGGTTGCACTAGCATTAACGCTTTTTCCTTAGTAATCATACCACTTTCAAACATTTCTACGGCAATTCTTAATGCTGCTTGAGCAGTTCTTTTACCATTTCTTGTTTGCAATAAATATAATTTTTCGTTTTCAATTGTAAATTCAATATCTTGCATATCATTAAAATGATTTTCTAACTTTAATGATAATTCAACAAATTGATGATAAGCGCTTGGCATAATCTCTTGTAATGTTTCAATTTTTGATGGGGTTCTAATTCCTGCAACAACGTCCTCACCTTGAGCATTAATTAAATATTCTCCATATAGTTTATTTTCACCAGTTGCTGGATTTCTAGTAAAAGCTACACCAGTTCCTGATTTATCTCCCATATTTCCATATACCATCGATTGAACATTAACTGCAGTTCCCCAATCAGAAGGGATATTATTCATCTTACGATAATAGTTTGCTCTTGGATTTTCCCATGAACGGAATACAGCATTAATTGCTCCAAATAACTGATCCCTAGGATTGTCAGGGAAATCTTCTTTTAATTCCTGTTTATAAAATGCTTTGAATGACTTGATCATTTCTTTAAAATCTTCAGCTGAAAATTCTATGTCTTGTTGGATATGTCTTGCTTCTTTCATTCGATCGATGATTTCTTCGAACTTGCTTTTAGCTAATCCCATAACAACATCAGAATACATTTGAATGAAACGGCGATATGAATCATATGCAAATCTTGGATTTTGAGTAATTTTTGCTAAACCAGCTACTACTACTTCATTTAATCCTAGGTTTAGAATAGTATCCATCATTCCTGGCATTGATACACGTGCGCCAGACCTAACCGATACTAACAATGGATTTTGAGGGTCTCCAAAGTTCTTCCCTGTGATTTTCTCAAGTTTTTCCAAAGCTGTATTAATTTCTTCAATAATTCCTTCAGAAAGCTTTTCAGAATTTTGATAGTAATAAGTACAAGCTTCTGTTGTTACAGTAAATCCCTGTGGTATAGGTAGTCCTAATTTCGTCATTTGGCCTAGATTGGCTCCCTTACCACCACAAAGATCCCGCATTGTTTCGTCGGTCTCTGTGAACATAAAGACATATTTTTTTATAAACATGTTTTCCTCCTATATATCTTTTTTACTCTAATTTATTATAGCACATGTGCTTTTAAAAACAAATGTTTTTTTTGTATAAGCCTTTTCATAAATTATTCCTCATCATAATAATCAAGAAAACTATATTTTTTATCTTTTAATTTCCATTGCATGACACAATTTAAGTTTACATTTTCTGCACTAACGTAAATATTTTTATCTACATTTTTGAAATCTTTTTTAATTTCTTTTATGATTTCTTTTATTTCTCTACGTTTCGATGGTAGCTCATTATTAGCCACTTTGCACCCACAATTCATTGCTTTTATTCCACAAAATTCAATATAATTACGAATGTCTTTTTCTTCAATATAAACCATAGGTCTAATTAATTCCATTCCTGGATGATTTGTTGACTTCAACTTTGGCACCATGGTTTTAAATGTACCTGAATATAAGACATTCAATAGAGTGGTTTCGATAACATCATTGAAGTGATGTCCTAACGCAATTTTATTGCATTCTTGTTCCTTTGCAAAGTCATATAAAAATCCTCGGCGCATTTTTGCACATAAATAGCAAGGCTGATCTTTCCCCAATAATTGTGATACATGAAAAATGTTTGAATCTTTAATTACAATTGGAATTTCTAGTTTATTAGCATTTTCTTTTAATCGCGATAAGTTTTCTTCATTAAATCCAGGATTCATTACTAAGAAACTAACATCAAAATTTATTTTCCCATGTCTTTTTATCTCTTGAAACAATTTAGCCATAACAAGACTATCTTTTCCACCAGAGATACAAACTGCTATTTTGTCGTTTTCTTTAATTAATTGATAGTCTACAATTGCTTTAACGAATTTTGAATATATATTACTTCGATATCGCTTGATTAATGCTCTTTCCATTTCTCTAATTTCCATATGTTCTCCTTTGAAAAAAAGAAGATTGCTTTAACTGCAATCTTATTTCTTTTTCTTAACGCTTTTTACCATTGTTTTACCTTTTTGGTCTTCTGCAGTCCAAACCAAATAAAATGTTCCTGTGACAATTCCTACAAGAACGATAGCAATTAATCCTTGCCACCACAAATATTTTCCAAATAACCATGGATAATATCCTGCATTTTTGAACGTTTTCACAACAGAAGGCTCTCGGAATCCTTTTAAATAATCAGTTGTATCAACTTCTTCAATATCGCTTTCGAAATCCTCTAGATAAATTTCTGCTAATGGCTTATCTGTTGGTAATGTTGTTGTTACTGAATCTGTTCCTGTAATCTCTAATGCTGCTGTAACTTTAATATTAGCATCGGTTGAAAATTTAGCCAATTCAGGTGTTTGAGTAAACCTTATGATACTAGATTGAACATAATTTCTTGTTGTTTCTGCGTCATCTGCCCACTCTGGAATTGAATTATAATCTTGAATCATAACATCGCTTGCAGTTGTTAATGTTATTGAAAAAGATTCCTTCCCATTTGTTGGTGTAAATGTTATACTAAATTTAGGCATCTTTGCTTCATCAATGATTGTTCGATCATCTAATGTAAAGTAGTCTTTTACCAAATTGTAATTAACATTATATATAAATATTTCAAACTTAGCTTTTTCTTGAATTTCGTCATCAACACTTGGTTGGTAGTAATAGTAAGAACGATAAATTGCTAGTGTAAACAATGGATTTCCAGCTTCATTTTCTATTGTTTCTAAATATAATGGAGTTTCATCGTAATAATAATTTTCAAATTGACGATAGTTTTCAATTCTTCCTTCGCTAGTAATAACTCCCTTATTCAAATAAGATTTAAATAAAGACGCTACAGTTGTGTTTTCTTCTGGTTCATATCTAACAGCAACACCATACCATCCAATCATAAACGCTCCAACTAATGGTAATATGATTGCTATTATAAGAATAATAATTTTCTTCATACAAGTCTCCTTTTAGGCATCTAAAGTATTATAGCATAAGTTTATATTTTTTTCAATATTTTGTTTCGGTAATCAATCTAAAAGCTCGTTCTTTATTTATTATCGTCCTTTATACAACAGATAGACTCCTTTTTATTCTAACCTTTTCATCTTAAATACAACTTTATTTTATATTACTTAACGATTAACAATATATTTTAAAAAATATTTAAAATATCTATTGTATTTTTTTGAATAATATAATATAATAGAATTGTGAAAGGAGAAATGTTATGGAAATACAATGGTTTTCTAAAAATTTGCAAGGTGTAGCAACAATTTATGAGACTAACATTACTTTAAACACAGTTGCTAGTTCTTACTTTAAAAATGCTTTTGCTACCTTGATTGGTTTCAACAAAAAGGAAAATATTTTATTGATAAAAGCATTAAATAAAGAAGAAGCCTCATTAGGCAATTATTCTTCAACAGATTTACATGACATATCAATAAAACCTAGTTACGGAAGAATTAATGGCAAAGGGCTTGTGAAAAAAATATGTGAATTCTTTTCAATGGATTTTGAAAAGCAAAAACTTTACAAGTTTCCTTGCAATTGGGATGAGAGTAACAAGTATTTAAAAATATACTTAGAGGAGGAAATAGAGTAATGGAATGGTTCCATTGGATAATGCTTTCAATTTGGGCTTTGATTTTTATAATTACATTAATTATTGAATTGGGGACCGCTGATGTTACAACAATTTGGTTTTGCCTTGGATCTCTTATAGCACTTATATGTGCTGCTATTCCACTTGATCCATTAATCCAAATTTTAGTGTTTTTGGGTTCTTCGATTGTTTTGCTTTTATTAACAAAACCTTTAACAAGAAAAATGATGAACAAAGAAATTATTAGGACTAACGCCGATAAGATTGTTGGCATGATAGGCGTCATAACTAAAACTATTTTCCCTGATGAAGTTGGGGAAATTAAAGTGGATAACAGCACTTGGCGCGCTGTTTGTAATGAATCTGTGGTTGTTGAAGTCGGAGAAAAAGTATTAATTAGTGCTGTAAGCGGCAATAAAGCTGTTGTAGCAAAAATAAGTGATCAGTCAAACATTAAAATTTTATAATCTAAAAAGGAGGAAAGTAAAATGTTTTTAGCTAGTAATCCAGGACTAGTAATCATCCTGGGAATTGTTATTTTAATTATTGTTATCATTTTAGCTTCAAGTTTTAAAATTGTTTCACAAGCAAACGCTTATGTTGTTGAAAGATTAGGTTCTTACCATACAACATGGGGAACAGGTATTCACTTCTTAGTGCCAATATTTTATCGTATTTCAAAAAAGGTTTCTTTAAAAGAACAAGTTATGGATTTTGATCCTCAACCTGTTATTACAAAAGATAATGTTACAATGCAAATTGATACCGTTGTGTTCTTCACTATTACAGATCCAAAATCATACACTTATGGTGTTGATAATCCAATTTATGCAATTGAAAAACTAACGGCTACTACACTTCGTAATATTATTGGTGAAATAGAGTTGGATGCAACGCTAACAAGTCGTGATTTAATCAATGCTAGAATGCGCGAAACTTTGGATATTGCAACTGACCCTTGGGGAATTAAAGTGAATCGTGTTGAATTAAAGAATATTCTTCCACCAAAAGATATTCGTGATGCTATGGAAAAGCAAATGCGTGCTGAACGAGAACGTCGTGAATCTATTCTTCGTGCTGAAGGTGAAAAAATGGCTGCCATTCTTCAAGCTGAAGGAATTAAACAATCTTCTATTCTTCAAGCTGAAGCAAAGCGTCAAGTATTAATCGAAGAAGCAGAAGGTACAAAGACTGCAGCTATTCTTGAAGCTCAAGGTGAAGCTCAAGCTATCTTGGAAGTACAAGAAGCAAAAGCAAAGGGTATTGAATTAATAAAGAAAGCTGGCGCAGACAATGCTGTGTTAACAATTAAATCTTTAGAAGCTTTAGCTGAGATGTCTAAAGGACAAGCAACAAAAATTATTGTTCCTTCAAACATTCAAGGAATTGCTGGTTTAGCTACTTCGCTTGCTGAAATCGTAAAAGAAAAATAATATAATAATGAAAGTCATTAGTTTTACACTAATGACTTTTTTATTATCAGTAACAAATAAAAAAAGAAGCCGCATGAAGCTTCTTTTTAAATGATTTTTTATAAATCAAAGGAGAGAAAAAATAGATTATATCTACTTCTACACTACTATTATATATAGTTTTCTTAAGTATACCTTAATCCTTTCTATTTTCCTAAACAAAACTTGGAGAATAATTCGTTTATCAAACTTTCGTTTGCCACATCTCCTGTTATTTCTCCTAAATAATGCCACGCCGCTTTAATATCGATGGATATCATATCGATGGGCATTTTTTCTTTCATTGATTGTAAACTGTCCTCAATGGACTTTTTTGCTTGTTTTAATTTTGATACTTGCCGAGCATTACCGATATAGGATGCATCCATTTCGTTTATATTTCCTACTTGGCATTCTTGTTTTATTTTATTTTCTAGTTTTTCGATGTCTTTTTCATTAAATGAAGACAATAGAATATAATCATTTATTAAAGATAGATCAATTTTAGGCTGTAAATCCTGTTTGTTGATAACAATAATCCGTCTTTTATCTCCGGTTAACTCCAATAATTTATGATCATAATCATCAAGTACAGTACTATTATCAAATACAAGAATAATCAAATCTGCTTTATTGATTGCTTCTTTTGTCTTTTTAATCCCTATTTTTTCAACAATATCATTGGATTCTCTTATTCCTGCTGTATCAATTAAATCAAGGATGATCCCTCCTATATTTGCTTTCCCTTCAACAATATCTCTTGTTGTTCCAGCAATATCAGTAACGATTGCTTTTTCTTCTCGGAGAATAGCGTTTAGTAAACTAGACTTTCCTACATTAGGTTTCCCAATGATAACTGTTTTAATCCCTTCTTTAATCATTTGAGATGTTTCACATTTATTTAAAATACTTTCGAGTTCCTTATTCATAGCTTCCATGTTTGGTTTTAATATTTCAATTGTAATTTGCTCTTCGTCTTCATATTCTGGATAATCAATATTCACTTCTATTTTTGCCATACAAGTTAATAAGCGACGACGAAAGTCATCTATTAATTTTTTAATATCGCCTCTTAATCCCAAATTTGCAATTTTCAAATTTGTTTTCGTCTTTGCTTCAATAATATCCATAATAGCTTCTGCTTGAGTCAAATCGATCCGGCCATTTAGAAAAGCTCTTTTGGTAAACTCCCCTGGCTCTGCTAATCTAGCTCCTGTCATTAAAATCATTTCTAAAATTTTGTTAGTAACAAAAACCCCTCCATGGCAACTTATTTCTATCACATCTTCACGAGTATATGTTTTAGGAGCTTTCATGACACTAACAAGAACTTCATCAATCACTTCGTTTTTGTCAACAATGTGACCATAGTGAATGGTATGAGAAGCAACCTTATGCAAATCTTTACCTTTAAACAATTTACCCACGATATCTAATGCTTCTGGTCCGCTAATTCTTATAATAGATATTCCCCCGCTCCCCAGTGGTGTTGATATCATTGCAATTGTGTCATTCATACTATCCTCCTTTTAGAACAATCCAGAAATATTCCCTTCATCATCAATTCTCATATTTTCAGCTGCTGGCACTTTTCCTAACCCCGGCATTAATAACATATCTCCAGCAATTGCTACAATCATTTTCGCTCCTGTCTTGATTTCTATACTCTTTATAGTCAATTCATGTTCTTTTGGAACTCCTAATAGTTTAGGATCATCACTTAAAGAATATTGTGTTTTTGCAATCACGACGGGAAGCTCGTTAAGCTTTCTTTTTTCAATCTCCATTAACGTATTTTTTGCTTCTTCGGAATATTTTACTGCTTTTGCACCATATATTTTAGTGGCTATCTTCATTATTTTAGTTTCTGGGCTATCTTCTATTTCATAAGCAAACTGAGTTTTACTTTCTTTTTCGCATAGTTTTATCACTTCATCTGCAAGTTCTAATGCCCCTTGTCCACCTTTATTCCACACCTCAACGGTAACTGCTTTTATACCTTGTGTCATTACAATTTCTTTTATTGTTTCTATTTCTAGATTCGTATCACTACTAAACTTATTAATAGCTACTATCGTTGGTAAACAAAATACTGTTGTCATGTTTTTTATATGTTTAATTAAATTCTTTGCCCCTTTTTTTATCGCTTCTACGTTTTCTATTGTTAATTCCTCTTTAGGAATTCCACCATGCATTTTTAAAGCTCTAACTGTTGCAACTAAAACTACAGCATTTGGCATTAGATTTATTTTTCTACATTTTAAGTCAATAAACTTTTCTGCACCAAGGTCAGCTCCAAAACCTGCCTCTGTTACCGTGTACTCACCTAATTTCATCGCTGATTCTGTAGCTATAATACTATTACAACCATGAGCAATATTTGCAAAAGGTCCACAGTGAATTAACGCTAAATTACCAGCAAGTGTTTGAACAACATTCGGCTTTAGAGCCTCTTTTAAAAGAATGGCCATTGCATTATGAGCTTTGATATCTCTTGCTGTAATGACTTTCCCTTCTTTGTCGTAAGCAATTGTAATATTTGCCAGATTTTCTTTTAATTCGTGAATATCTCTAGATAAGCACAGAATTGCCATTACTTCACTTGCTGCAGTAATATTAAATTTTTCTTTCCTTAAAACCTCTTTTTTTGTTCCACCATTACTTACGATTACATTTCTTAATGCGCGGTCATTTAAATCTAAGCATCGATTAAAAACAATTCTATTTTCGTCTATATTTAATTCATTCCCTTGATATAAATGATTATCAATCAAAGACGCCAAAAGATTATTTGCGGTTGTAATTGCATGAAAATCACCATTGAAATGTAGATTAATATCTTCCATCGGAATTACTTGAGAATATCCTCCCCCTGTTGCTCCCCCTTTTAGTCCAAAAACAGGGCCCAACGATGGTTCTCTAAGTGCTAATATAGAAGTTTTCCCTCTTAAATTAATTGCATCACTTAATCCTATACTAACTGTTGTCTTTCCCTCTCCCGCTGGCGTGGGAGTGATAGCAGAAACAAGAATTAACTTCCCTTTCTGCTTGCTTTGAATGTTTTGATACTCTAGTTTGGCTCGATACTTTCCAAAATAATCAAGCATGCTATCCTCTATTTGAAATTTTTTACCTATTTCTTTCATCGTTTTTGCTTTAACGCTATGAGCAATTTCGATATCTGTCATATTTTTCTCCTTTGTTTATTTACCATATTTATAATAGCATAAACTCTTCTTTTTCTCAATTGTTTTACTTATTTTCATCAACAAACTGTTTTTCTTGTTTTCTCCTTTTCTTATAATATATTTTTTATTATTGTCACATTTAATTGCTATATTGCTTTCTTTTATTTTTCTTTCGTGGTATAATAAATTACCTAACATAAAGGAGGGGTTAACATGATTGCTTTCAACTTATCTAGTATGCATAGTGAAGCATCTAAAAAAATCACTATCAATTTTTTAATTGATTTTATTTATAATTCTATTTCTTTTGAAACAAGTGTTGTTTCTCGTGATGAAGTAACAAGAATTATAAATGGCGACAGTACTAACATTGAAAAAAACAAAGTAACAATTGTTAACAACAATCTTAACGGCTTTTTGTTCATGCTGGATTTATTAGAAAAAGATGAAGCTTTTACTGAAAACAAATTAAAAGATCTACATGAAATTATAATGAAAGATTTAGGTGTTGGCGGCCTTTATCGTAATGTAGATATTTCTGTTAAGGGGTCTAACCACACTCCCCCTAGTCATATCAAAGTTTATGATCGTATGAAGAAATACTTTGATACTATTAACGCCCCTACTGATAACATTAAGGAGCAAATTGCTTTTAGTCATTTGCAACTAATGAAAATCCACCCTTTCTTAGATGGAAATGGTAGATGTGCACGTATTGTACTTAACTATGAATTGTTGAAAAACAATTTTGATCCTATCATTCTTGACTATAGCAAAAAAGACAGCTACTTTAGTTGCTTGGAAGAATTTAAAGTAAACAAGGACATCCTTCCTTTTATAAATTTCATTACTATAAAAGGATAAATATAGAAAAAAGGGGAACTACTTCCCCTTTTTATTTTACATCAATCACTAAAATTCTATTTGGTTCTTCCCCTTCAGAATATGTCTTAACATCCTTCCATGAAGATAATTTATTATGAACTATTTTTCTTTCGTAAGCATTTAAACCATCTAGACGAACTGGTTGCTTTGTCCTAGCAACTTGTTTGCCATATTCAACAGCCATACTTTCGATGTTTCTTTCTCGACGTTTTTTATATCCGCCAACATCAACTAATACTGTTTTAATTTCATCTTTCTCACAATAGTTATTTACAATAATGGAAACCAATGTTTGCAAAGCAATTAAATTTCTTGAGTTTTTACCTATTAGATAGCCATTATACTCTCCAGCATCAATACTGAACTCTATGCTATCTTCTCGTTCTTTCTTTTCTATAAATCCTTCGATTCCATTCGTATCTAAAATCATTTGAATATATTCTTTTGCTTTAGCGACTCCATTAGTAATAATTTTGACTTCAACTTCAAGTTTTCCACCAATTCCTAGGAATCCTTTTGTTTCTTTTAGTATATTGACTTCAAAATTTTCTTCACTAACACCAAATTCTTTTACTGCTAATTCTTTTGCTTCAGCTACAGTTTTTACTTCATATACTTTTGTTTTCATTACTATAGATCTCCTTATTTTTTCATCTTAACTTTTAATTTTTCAAGCCTTGCACTACTTGATTTGCTTCCAACATAACTTTGGAAAGTAGAATAAATATTACCAACAAACCAATAAAGACCTAACGCTGCTGGACTTGTTACAATAAATACGACCATCATTACTGGCATTCCATACATCATAACTTTCATCATCATGTCTGTTTGCTTTTGTTGCTCTGTTTTTTCAGGACGACGATATGCTGGAAGACTTGCTTGCATACTTGCTTTTTGCTTTTCTTGCCTTTTTGTTAGTAAAATTTGACTTCCTAATTGTGTTAATCCTACCAATCCTGCAAGAATATATATTCCAATTTCCTGCCATCCACCAATGCTTTTATCTTTGAATAAATCTATTCCAAAAATTGTTGTATTCATGAAATCAAAGTCAATAGGTAGTTTGGTAATTCCTAAGTTAGTTGCTACCTCTGGGTTTTCTATTAAGTATGTAGCAGTCGTTGATGGAATTCTTCTTAATGTTTCGAAAAAAGAAATAAAGATTGGTAATTGTAAGAATGGCATTAAACATCCACTAAATCCAATTCCATACTTTTTATAAAGTTGCATCATTTCCATTTGTTTTCGTTGTTGGCTCTCTTGATCTGTCTTTTCTGCATATTTTGCTTCGATCTTTGCTTGTTCAGGTCCAACTAATTGCATTTTTAACGACATATCATTAGACTTGGCATAAATAGGCCAAGCTGCAGTTCTAACAACTATTGTTGATAAAACAATTGCTATACCATAATTGCCAAAAGCGACTGATTTTCCAAACGCCCACATTAAAGCGGTCATTGGCCAAACCAGGAAATCCCATGAAGGGAATTTGAAACCATATATCGGTAAATAAACTATTTCTGTTTCTTGCTGTCTGCAGCCACTTAAGAAAAACAATCCCACAATTAACACTGCAGCTATTATATATTTCCAATTATTTTTTTTCATTCATTTTCTCCCTTAGTATTTTACTAAATAAATTCCTTAAATTGTCATCTTTTTCTTGAAATATTAACTCTGTTGCTAACTTCTTTATAATTATCAAAGCTTTAACTCCCATAATTTTATTTTTGTTTTGTCTAACAATCTCTCTTACAGCCCTTTTTTCATAATTTCTAACAACCGCACAGCCAACTTTCTTAGAAACTGATATTGCTATTTTCATTTCGCCTTCGCAATATTGGTAATAAATTGCATAAAATCTATTTCCAACACTTTTTTTCAAAGACATCACTTTTTCTATTTCATAGCTTTTTTTTAAACTGTATTTCCTGTTCATTTTTCCTCCAATCAGCAACAAAAAAGACCACTCCAAATGATTATTGACATACGAGTGGTCCTAGTTTATCTTTTTGTTATGCTGTTAATTGTTTTCTGCCTTTTCTACGTCTACTAGATAAGACTTTTCTTCCACCAACAGTTGCCATACGAGCACGAAATCCATGTGTTTTGATGTGTTTTCTTTTGTTTGGTTGGTATGTTCTTTTCATAGAGAGCACCTCCTATACTAAACCATGCTTGTACATTATACTACAATCAAGGTTTTAAGTCAAATACTTTTTTTCTTTTATATTAATATATTTTTAAAGTCAACTTTATAAAATATTTCTGTTTTTACATTGTTTGTATCAATATAAAACCCTTTGATATAGATATATTCAATATCAATTGTTTTATTTACTTTACTTGTCATTGCTATTGATGTATTTACTGAAGAGAAGTAATAATAATTATATAACCCTCCGACTGGATATATTTCTTTATCGCTTGTTACAATAAAAGCTTGGAAATCAAGGTGGAATCTCTCGCTAGGATTGGTAAAGTTGATCGTATTAGTGATAGTATAGTTTGTTGAATCACTAACAGGTTCATTTGCTTTTACAGAAAAATTAATTTTCCCTAAAATGTCTGTTTTATCTGAAAATTTTGAACTAATAAGTTCATTTCTTTTTAATCCAATCATTTCTTCAGCAAAAGTTAATGTTCTTTTCAGTGTCTCTTCTTCATTTCTCTTATAATTATATTGAATTTTTCCAAACAGTTTTTGATATCCATCACCGAGAATAGATTGATTGCTCATCATTGTGTGAATGGTTGGTGCACTTGTTGAACTCCAATAATCAATACCAGAAATGTAGTCCATTGTATTTTCGTTTGTTAATCCACTAAATTGGAAACTAACATTGTTTAAAGCTGTTGAATAATTGTTGTAAATATACGCTGTAAATGAATGTTTTACAGCAACTTCCCCTGTTGTGCTTTTTGTTATAGCGTTGGTTGATTTAATGTATGGATCAACTTCATAACTATAATTTACATGCTCATACTCAGGAATTACCACATAATTATATTCTGGAAAAAAGTTAAACAATGCCCAAAAAGCAACGATGGCATAAGCTAATGTTATCAAAATAATTGTTATATTATTTAATTTGCTTGGGAAACTAAAAATCCCATTATTTTTTTCTTTTTTTGTTTCTTGTTTTTTTGCTTTTACGTTTTCCATTTTGCCAACCAGTAAACTTTTGCTTACTGCCTCCATTCTTTTTAATTTAATGCTGTTAATATTTTACCATAAATTATTTTTTTTGCAATGATTTTTTTCTTTTTGTTAATTCCTCTTTCTATATTATATATAAACATAATTTTTTTAAACATTTCAACTTATGGAAAAATCTAGGAAAACAATCTTTTTTCTTCCCCCTCTTTCCCACTGTGGAATTGTTGAAAAGTTTTTTTATTTTTCTATTTATTATTATTCTCTTTTATGGTATCATTTGTGTATAGAAACAATGAGAGGGGTTTTTTTATGCGCGGTGCTATCACATTATGGCAAGAAACTCTCAAGATGCTTAAAGAAGAAATAAACGAGGATGATTTTAATTCGCTATTTGCTGAATTAACCGAAATTTATAAGGCTGAAGGTGGATACATTTACATTCCTGTTGCTCGTTCTTTTGATAAGTTTAGAATTGAGAAGTTTTATGTTGATAAATTAAACAAATTGGTAGCTAAGATTTCTGATGAACTCGTAAAATTCAAATTTGTTACAAAAGCTGATATTGAAAAAGAGTTGGAGGAACAATCAAAAGAACCTCTACAAACACCAGAGCTAAGCAATGCAACACGTACTTTATCGCCAACCTATACTTTTAACACCTTTGAAGTTGGAGAAAGCAATCGTTTCGCTTTCATCTCTGCGATGAAAACTGCCGAATCTGCTGAATCCGCTGAGAAAATGTATAATCCTTTATATATTTTTGGTGATGTTGGTTTAGGTAAAACACATTTAATGTCTGCTATCGGAAACTATATTCTCGATAATAAAATCGATTCAAAAATTCTTTATGTAAGCAGCCAAAAATTTGCTGAAGACTACTTCCTCGCAACAAACAAAAAGAAAGGCTCTGGCGACGGAGTTGAAAGAATAGAATCCTTTTATTCAAAATACCGAGACGTTGATGTCCTTTTGATTGACGATATTCAATTCCTTCAATCAAAAAAATGGTCACAAGAAGAGTTTTTTAAAGTCTTCGAACATCTTGTCGGTTTAAATAAACAAATTGTTATCACTTCTGATAAACCAGCAAATGAACTTACAGATATCATGCCAAGATTACGATCTCGCTTTAATTGGGGGCTTTCAGTAGATATTAAGCATCCTGACAAAAATTTAAGGGTTAATATCTTAAAAAGTAAACTTTCTAACTTGATTAAAGATCCTAGTGATGTCCCTCTAGAAGTTTTAGATGCTTTAGCTGATTATTTTCCAAATAATATTCGTGATTTAGAGGGTTCTTTGAGAGGTTTTGTTACCTATTGTATTTGTTTGAACATTCCTTTCACTGTAGAAAACATGTTAGTAGCCTTAGAAAATACGCTTCCAAAAGAAAAAGACCTAAAAGGCCTTTCTTCATCTTCTAAATTAATTGATCAAACAAAAAATATTGTAGCTAACTATTATAAAATTTCTACTTCAGACCTAACTTCTCAATCCCGTAAACAAAAAATCACCTATGCTCGGCATATTGCTATGTTTCTTTTGCGAAACAAATTTAACATTCAATTAAAAACGATAGGAGAATCTTTTGGGAATAGAGATCATGCTACCGTTTCATATGGAATCGATAAAATTGTTTTTATGCAACAAAACGATCCTCTAGTTAAAAACGATATTGAAATTTTATTAAAAAGCATCGAAAAATAACAGTTTTCCACTTTTCCACACTCTTAATAATAAAAATAAAAAATAAAGATAAATAAAAAAGGAGCCCTTTATGATTTTTACAATTAATAGAGATTTATTGTTGCAGAACTTAACTTCAGTAAGCAAAGCTTTATCGACAAAAGCACAAATGCCAGTATTAACAGGAATTAAAATTGATGTTGTAGATAATAAAATATTATTAACAGCTTCAAACAGTGAAATTTCTATTCAAGCATGTATTGATGATAAAAAACATGTAAAAGTAGAAGAAGAAGGAACTTTTGTCGCTCCTGGAAAATATTTAATTGAACTTGTAAAGAAAACAGAAGCGAAAGAAATATATTTCGAGTCTTTTGAAGACAATGCAATTAAAATATTAGCAGATAAAAGTAATTTTACTTTAAATGTTCTTTCAAAAGATGATTATCCTCTAATATCTTTTGCAGATTCACCAACATTTCTTACGATAGATGCTATCAATCTAAAACAATTAATCAGAAAAACAACCTTTGCGGTTTCTTTATCTGAATCAAGAGTAATATTAACCGGTGTTTCTGTTGCCTCTCAAGGGAATTTATTAGAAGTTGTTTCAACTGATAGCTATCGATTAGCCAAAAAACAAATTAAATTTAATATCGATTATCCAGAAATAAAGGTAGTAGTCCCAGGAAAGAGTCTAGATGAACTAAACAAAATCGTCGACGAAGGAGAAACTCTTGTAGAGGTTCATATTAGCCATACAAAAGCGTTGTTTAAATACAAAAATTTGTTATATCAAACTCGTTTAATTGATGGGACGTTCCCAAATACAAACAGCTTAATTCCTTCAGAATTCTTAACCAGTATAAAATTCAATAAAAACGAGCTCATTTCAGCAATTGAAAGAGCTGCAGTATTTACCAATATGGATTCTTCCAATATTATAAAATTAACACTAAATAGCGATAAAACAGTGGAGATTGCTTCAACAACCAACGAAATAGGAGCTGCACAAGAAGAGTTAAATCCAATTGAATGTACCAATGTCGTTCCTTTCCAAATTGCTTTCAGTTCAAAATACTTTTTAGAAGCTATCAGATCATTTGATTCTACAGAAGTAACTGTGCATTTTACCGGAGAAGTAAGACCATTTATTATCACAGGGGAATATGATCATAATTTAATTCAATTAATATTACCAGTAAGAGTATCATAATAAAAAAAAGAGTCGAAAGGCTCTTTTTTTATTCTAAATTTATTAAATTGAACAACTCTAATAGGTCTTTTTGTAACAAATCTTTATTTGTTTGATCATAACGATCTAAAGAAGTAACATCAAAAACGCTAATTCCATCTGCTTGAAGGTTTTTAATAATAGATTTTTCTTGCAAAGCAGGAAGAACGATTGCTGATTTAGTGAATTCTTTTGCTTGCTCCTGTAGTTTCTCTAATGAAACCTTAGGAGCTCTTCTATTTTTGCTGTATCCGTTTGGAACAACATACTTAATTTTTGTCAAATCGATATCATTATCGATAAAATATTGAATTGTATTAAAAAAACCACCTAATCCAAGGCTATCTAAGCCAACAACAATCAATATATAATTACTAAATTCTAATAAAACCTCTGTTAAACGATTGCTCGATGGTGGGAAGTCGACAAAAATATAATCAAAATAGCTAGAGCAATCAACAATCAATTTTTTTATTACTTTTTCTTGGCTTCTTTCCAATGTTAACTTCATGGAAAGTTTGTCAGTGTTTAAAGTTTTAATTAAATAAAGATTTTCTCGGGCTTCTATTAAAATATCGCCTAACTCAGCGTGACCAGCTAACCAAAATTCTAAATAATTATCATTAGTATCAAAGATTTTTTCTTCTACACCAAAGATTTTAAAGATACTATTTTGGTCATCGGCACTAATAATTAAAACCTTTTTCCCTAAAGTAGCATAATAATGAGCTAAAAAGCCAATAAAAGTACTCTTGCCGACGCCACCTTTCTTACAAAAAGTAGAAACAACAGCCATTATAAGCCCTCCCTTTCTAACTTTTCAAGAACCGCTTCTTCAATATACTGTGAAAACTGTAAACTTTTCTTAGCAGCAGCAATCTTAACTCTTACTCGTAATTCTTTTTCCATAACAGCTGTGTACTTCTCTTTTTCGCTAATGCGTGTTGGTTTAGTAGCAGGTGCTAAAGGATTTTCTCGCTTTTGAAACGGGAATGATGATCTGTTCATTGTGTCAGTCCTCCTTATCATAAATATATACACATAAACATATATATGCAAACACATATAAAAGCAAATACATATATACACCAATACATACATATGTATAAATATCGCTTTTTTAATCTTTTTTAAGAAAGAAAATAAAGATTTCGGGTTGCTTAATCCTAGGTTGATGAGGAAAAGCAACGATAAAAGATGAAAAAGCCAATCTCCTTAAGTCCTTAAGTTTTAAACCAAAAATACAACCCCATTAAAACCCCGACAAAATTCGTTTTAAATCGATTTTATACGAAAATAGGTAAAGTTATTAGGGGTGGGTTGTTGAAAACAACGAGAAAAAAATTTGAGGGGGTAAAAATTCTCTTAAAAAAGGGGTGAAAACCATTTTTATGGTTATTTTAAAATAACCAAACGATTGAGAGCGTAATAAATAAATATATAAGTAAAAATATAAATACGCATATATGTAAAAGAACAAATACATAAATATGTATATATGTATTAACAATTTTTTGCTGTGTGAAAAATACTGGTAAAACGATTTTTATTTTATTGTTTTCTTAAAAACAAAAACAAAAAAAATAACACAGTAGCAATAATTATATTTACTACCATATTATATAATATTCTGAAAGGTAAATCAACCCTTTATATGTATTTATGTAAATATTTATTGAATGATAAAAATAAGTTTATTCTTTGCTATCAAAGTGAACTAAAAGAGATAAAAACAATAAATAAGTATATATGTAAAGATGTATGAGAAAGACATATAAAATCGATTCAGGATAAAATAAACTTTTTACAGGATATCAAAGCGCTGGAAAGCTTTTAATTTGTTTTTTAAAGAAAAGAGAAAGGATATTTTTTGTGTACATACAAAAATATGCAAATATTGAAAAAGTAAGTTGATAATAAAATAATAATGTAATTTACGAATTAACAATCATTACTTTTTGTGAACTATAACTTATATATACAAGCAGAAGGATTATTGAAAATAGCAAGAATCATGATCTTCATTAAAAAAAAGATAAATAATGCACATGTATATACATATATAAATAAATACTGATAATAAAGCAGTAAATAAACGATTA
>CAYPLR010000004.1:0-24215 GCA_964411675.1 uncultured Bacteroidales bacterium | reverse complement strand
GTATATACATATATAAATAAAGTAATCTTGTTTATAGAAGGATAGTAAAAATTATTGTTTAAAATATGTTTCTTTGTAACAGAATAATAGTTTGGTCAGGGCTGTATAAAATTAAAAAACTCAAGCTAGCATATAAATTTTTAAGATAGAAAAATTAAATAAGTATTTATGGATATAAGGAAAGCCATAAACCTTTCTATAAAACATGTATAATTAAAAGATCAAATTCTTTTTTCCTGCCGGTAATAAAACAAGTTGTTGATACAGGTATTTACATATATATGTATATACATAAGAATTAATAACATTAAATAGAAAGAGTTCAAAAAAATTGTGGGGGAAGCATAAAGATAACCATATATACATATTTAAGTATAAAAAATATAGCGGAAAATAGAGCAGCGGGAAAACGGCTTTATTTTCGCTTTTTTTATAAAAAAGCAAGGATGAATAAAAAACAAGCAAAAAAAGCGATTATAGGCGAAAAAAAAGGCGAAAAATCAAAAGAGTCTAAAAAAGTTAAAAAAAAGACTAGGAAAAAGCAAGATTTTGTAGTATAATAAGTATAATAATAAGAAGGAAAAAAGTATGGCTAGAATCACAATAAAAACAGAATATATTACCTTAGGCCAGTTTTTAAAATACGCTGGTGTTATAGAGAGTGGGGCTCAAGCAAAAACCTTTTTGCAAGAGCAAATAGTATTGGTTAATGGGGAGCAAGAGCAGCGAAGAGGGCGAAAGCTGTATGACGGTTTTGTCATTATAGTCAAAGAAAAGAAATTTCTTATAGGTAAAGATGATGTTTTATCTCAATGAAATAAAATTGACTAATTTTCGTTGTTATCATTCATTTTCAGCAAAATTTATTTCTCATATTAACATTATTGTGGGGAATAATGCTGTTGGAAAAACGAGTTTGGTTGAAGCAGTTTATTGCTTAGGGTTGACAAAATCGCATAAAGCTTCCAATGACATCGAAATGATTAAAAGCAATGATGAAGTTGCTGTAATAAAGGGATTTTTCCAAAATGATAAAGAAAAAGATGAAATTGTCTTATCCATATCAGAAAAAGGTAAAAAAATTAATAAGAACAATAAAACAGAACAAACACTAAGTAAGTATTTAGGGTATTTTAGTATCGTTATGTTTTGTCCTGAAGATTTGGGTCTTGTTAAAGGAAGTCCAATTGAAAGAAGAAAGTTTTTAGATGTGAATATAGGTCAAACCAATAAAAAGTATTTGAAGAGTTTAATCAGTTATCGCAGATTATTAAAACAAAGAAATGAAGTCCTAAAATTATTTAATGAAAAAGAAGGATATGATGATTGTTTGCTATCAATTCTAACAAAAACAATGATTGATGAAGCAAAAACGATCATTAACGAAAGAAATAAATTTATTGCTTTATTAAATAACTATCTTTTCGGCAAATGTGACTATATTAGTGGGGAGAAGGAAGAAGCGAAACTTGTTTATAATCCCAATTGCAATGTGGAAAACTTGTTGAAGGAAAGTGAACTTAAAAAAAGTTTAGATAAAATAACAAAAACAACGAATTGGGGACCTCATCGTGATGATTTTTCGATTTTAATAAACGGAAAAGAAGCGAGTAAGTATGCATCCCAGGGACAGCAAAAAACGGTGGTATTATCCATGAAATTGGGGCTTGCTGATTTGATTAAAACACAAACTAAGAATATTATTGTGATTCTCGATGATGTGTTTGGGGAACTAGATATTGAAAGACAGAATAGAGTTTTAAAATTATTAACTTTTGATGATCAAATCTTTATCACAACAACAACTACTGATAATTTGTCAGAAAAAGTGTTAAAAGATAGCCAAATATTATGTATAGAAAATGGTGGTGAATGAAATGGAAGAAAAACAAGCAGTAAAAAGCACCTATGAAGGATCCAATATTCAAATTCTTGAGGGATTAGAAGCGGTACGAAAACGACCCGGTATGTATATAGGTTCGACAGGCCCTAGAGGACTCCATCACCTTGTCTGGGAAATCGTTGATAACTCAATCGATGAATCTTTAGCTGGTTATTGCACTCATATAGAAGTGGACATTCTACCTGACAATTTCATTCGAGTAACTGATGATGGACGAGGAATCCCTGTTGAAATTCATAAGAAGACAGGAGAATCTGCAGCAGAAGCAGTTTTTACCATCCTTCATGCCGGTGGTAAATTCGATGGATCATCCTATAAAGTTTCCGGTGGACTTCATGGTGTAGGAGCAAGTGTTGTTAATGCCTTAAGTTCTTACCTAAAAGTTGAAATTAGCAAGGATGGAAAAAAGTATGAACAAGAGTATTCTCAAGGAAAGAGATTATACGCTTTAAGAGAAATTGGAACAACAGAAGATCATGGAACAACAGTTACTTTTAGACCGGATAGTGAAATATTTAAAGAAACAGTGGAATATGATTTTGAAACATTACGGGTAAGATTGCAACAATGTGCTTTCTTAAACAAATCATTAAGAATTACATTAAGAGATAGTCGTAATCCAGAGCGTCTTAAAAACGTTACTTACTGTTATGAAGGCGGAATCGTTGAGTATGTATTATATCTAAATAAAAGTAAAAATCCAATTCACAGTAATGCAATATATGTTAGTAGAAAGCTAGAAAATATTGAAGTTGAGATTGCAATGCAATACACAGATGATTATAATAGCAATATTTATTCTTTTATTAACAATATTTATACTCCAGAGGGAGGAACTCACGAAGAGGGATTCCGTAATAGTTTAACAAGAGTATTAAATACTTATGGAAGAGGAGCGAATTTATTTAGAAAAGACGAAGGATTTACTGGTGATGACGTTCGAGAAGGATTAACAGCAATTATTAGTTGCCGTCATCCTGATCCACAATTTGAAGGACAAACAAAAGCAAAGTTAGGAAATACTGAAGTTAGAAGAATTACTTCGCAGATATTATCAGATGGATTAGATGCTTTTTTAAAGGAAAATCCAGCGACAGCGAAAAATATTATAGAAAAAGCAATCATGGCTTCTAGAGCTAGAGTAGCTGCTAGGAAAGCAAGAGATGCAACACGAAGAAAAACACCACTAGAAACATTAGGATTTGCTACTAAATTAGCAGATTGTCGTTCAAAAGATCCTAGTTGTAGTGAAATCTACATCGTCGAAGGTGATTCTGCTGGTGGAAGTGCTAAAGGCGGTAGAGATAGCGAATTTCAAGCCATTCTACCTTTAAGAGGTAAGGTTCTAAATGTAGAGAAATCTAGATTAGATAAAGTTTTAGGCAATAAGGAAATTATTTCTATGATCCAAGCTTTTGGAACAGGAATTGGAGATGATTTCAACATCGAACATGCTCGTTATCATAAAATTGTCATCATGACTGATGCTGATGTCGATGGAGCTCATATTCGAACCTTGCTACTAACGTTCTTCTATCGTTTTATGCGCCCTTTAATTGAAAAAGGGTATGTATATATTGCTCAACCACCTTTGTATAAAATATCGTTAGGAAAGCGATTAGAGTATGCGTATAGCGATTTGGAGTTACAAAAAATATTAGAAACATTCCCAAAATCATCAAAACCTAATATTCAAAGATATAAGGGATTAGGTGAAATGAACGATGAACAATTATGGGAAACAACAATGAATCCAGCAGCAAGAACCTTATTACAAGTTTCACTAGATGATGCAATTGAAGCAGATACAATCTTTAGTATGTTAATGGGTGATGATGTAAAACCAAGAAGAGATTTTATTGAAGAAAATGCTGTTTATGTTCAAAACTTAGATGTATAGGTGGTGTAATGAGTGGAAAAAGAAACTGAAAAAAAGCTTTCGGAAACAGAAACGAAAGAAGAAAAAGTAAACTTAGAAGAAGAACTAGAGGTTATAGACCACGTCGTTGACGGCCATCACTTAGGTGGAGTTAAAGAAATTGATTTGTCTAAAGAAATGAAGACTTCTTTCTTAAGCTATGCCATGAGTGTAATTGTAGCTCGTGCACTACCAGATGTCCGTGATGGAATGAAACCTGTTCATCGTCGTATTTTATTTGCAATGGATGAATTAGGAGTTGCATCTGATAAACCATATAAAAAGTCAGCGAGAATTGTCGGAGATGTTATGGGTAAGTATCATCCTCATGGTGATTCAGCGATTTATGACTCAATGGTAAGAATGGCACAAGATTTTAGTTATCGATATCCACTAGTTGATGGACAAGGTAACTTTGGCTCTATCGATGGTGATGGAGCAGCAGCAATGCGTTATACAGAAGCAAGAATGAGCAAAATTGCCATGGAATTGCTTCGAGATTTAGGAAAAAACACAGTTGACTTTCAAGATAACTATGATGGAAGTGAAAAAGAGCCTATCGTTTTACCTTGTCGATTCCCTAATATACTAGTAAATGGTGCAACAGGAATTGCAGTTGGTATGGCAACAAATATTCCTCCTCATAATCTAAACGAAGTGGTTGACGGAATTCTTGCATTAATAAAAAACCCAGATATTTCAATTGAAGGATTAATGGCACATATTAAAGGTCCCGATTTTCCAACAGGGGGATGCATTATGGGGCTTAGTCAAGTAAGAAAAGCTTACATGACAGGAAATGGTGCCATTACAGTTCGTGCAAAATGTGAAATTAAAGAATTAGAAAACGGAAAAAAGGAAATAATTGTCACTGAGATTCCTTACCAAGTAAATAAAACAAAGTTGATGGAAAGAATTGCCATCACGGTTAATGAAAAAATAATTGAAGGAATTACAGGGTTACAAGATGAATCAACAAGGAAAGGAATGCGAATCGTAATTGAGTTACGTCGTGATGCGAATCCTAATGTTGTTTTAAATAATCTATATAAACATACCCAATTACAATCAACATTTGGTATTAACATTTTAGCGTTAGTCAAAGGACAACCCAAAGTACTTAACTTAAAAGAAGTATTAGAATGTTACCTAGAACACCAAATTGAAGTCATTACAAGAAGGACCCAATACGATTTAGAAAAAGCAGAAGCAAGAGCTCATATAGTAGAAGGATTACTTGTTGCTTTAGGTAATATTGATGCCGTTATTCAACTAATTAAAAAATCTAAGACCACTGAAGATGCTGTGAAAGGACTAATAGATACCTTTAACTTAACAGAACTTCAAGCCAAAGCAATCCTAGATATGAAACTACAACGCTTAACGGGATTGGAAATTGATAAGTTAAAAGAAGAGTTAGCTTCTTTAAAACGAGAAATTAGTGAGTATAAAGAAATCTTAAAGAACCACAGTAGAAAATTAGAAATCATCATTGGCGAATTAACAGAAATGAAAGAAAAATTCGGAGATGCACGAAATAGTGAAATCAGTTTAAGTGATGATCTAGTAATTGAAGATGCTGATTTGATTCCAGTAGAAGATGTAATCATTACAGTCACAAGCAAAGGATATGTAAAGAGAATGACAGTGGACACTTATCGGGCTCAAAATCGTGGTGGTAAAGGAATTACAGGAGCAAAGATTTCAGATGCTGATTATGTAGACCAAGTCTTATTTACATCAACCCATGATGTTTTGCTTTTCTTTAGTAATTTTGGGAAGATATATCGTCTAAAAGCGTTCCAAATTCCGATTTCTAGTCGGATCGCTAAAGGACTACCGATAGTAAACATTTTAAATTTTGATGAAAACGAAAAATTAGCAGCGGTTGTTAATGTGAGAGAAGACGAAAATAGTGGATACTTATTGTTTGCTACCCGCCGAGGAATTGTTAAGAAGACAGAAATTTCTGAATTCAGTAACATTAGAACGAATGGAATTAAAGCAATCATCTTAAATGATGATGATGAGTTGTTTGAAGTTTCGGTTACGGATGGAGAAAAAGACATTATTCTAGGCGCTTCTAATGGAAAAGCAATTCGTTTTAGTGAATCAGACATTCGTCCAATGGGAAGAATTGCTGCCGGAGTTAGGGGCTTAAAAGTAGAAGATGGCGAGCAAATGGTAGGAATGGCTATTGTCAACACAGATGGAGATGAAATTGTAATTGCAACAGAAAAAGGGTATGGAAAACGTACTAATGTTGATGCATTTAGAGTCCAAGTTCGTGGCGGTAAAGGAGTAAAAGCGTTAAATATAACAGCTAAAAATGGTAAAATGATTTCTTTATCAACAGTCCGAGGGGATGAAGACTTATTAGTCATTACCGATAAAGGAATGATTATTAGAACGCATCTTGACCAAATCTTAACAGTAGGGCGAGATACCCAAGGAGTTTGTATTATCAAATTAAACGAAGGCCATGCCGTATCTTCAATTGCAATCGTTCCGCGAAGTGAAGAAAGTGAAAATGGTTTAGAGGAAGATAGTGAAGGATTCACATATGATGAAGATTACGTCTTTCTTGATGAGGAAGAAAAGGAATAATTGTGATAAAATCAGGAAAAAATAGAGGGCTATTTGCCCTTTATGGTATTTATATTCTAATGATCCTAATCATAACCATTCCAGCTATCACCTTTTTTCTAGGAGTTAATTGGTTTTGTACCGAAAGTATTTATATTATCTATTTGGGTGGAGTATCTTTTGTTAATACCCTATATGTTGTGTTAAAAAGTATGGGACTTGCACTCGCAATTCTATTCATCATAATCATTAATAAAAAAATACTATTGATAACAAAAGATTATGACAACCAACTAGAAAAGAATGTCACTGTTGTTAGAGCATATGATCGATTTAAAATTGACACAATTACACTAATTCCTTATGGAATAGATCTAATAACTGCTTATGTTTCTTATTTTTGGTTGTATAAGAAGAATCCTAATACAGCGATTATTATTCTTATACTATTGAGTTTTTGGGAAGTTATTATCGTAAAGACAACCATTGATAATCTAATCGGCTTGGTGAAATTTGTTAAAAAGATGAATAATGTTTGACAAACTAAAACAAAGCATATATAATAGGCGTAATTAAAGACCCTATGATAAGGCATAGTATAAAGAAAAGGCATTTAAGAGACTTGATGGTGGGTGAAAATCAAGATGCAAGCTTTAGAATCTACCTTGGAGGAGAAGTAAAACTTCCGGTTGATTACCGTTATCAATTATTTAAGCGAGATACTAGGATCTAACTAGGGTGGTACCGCGGAGAAATTCGTCCCTTACATATATTTTTATATGTAAGGGACTTTTATTTTTATAGGAGGAAAATATGATTGATATTAAATTAATTAGAGAAAACGTGGAAGAAGTAATTACTAAATTAGCAACAAGACAAAAAGACTTCAGTTATTTACGCGAAGTAAAGGCGAAAGATGAAGAAAAAAGAGATTTGCTAATTAAAGTAGAGAACTTAAAAAAGGAAAGAAATGAAAAAAGTAAATTGGTAGGCCAATTGAAGCGAGAAAAGAAAGACGCTACTGAAGTATTAGCAAGTGTAGCTCACATTGGTGATGAAATTGCATCGTTAGATGAAGTAGTGAACCGTTTAGAAAAAGAAATTAATTATTCTTTATTGATAACACCAAATATACTACATGAATCAGTTCCAATTGGTAAAGATGAAACCGAAAACGTTGAAATACGTAAATATTTAACCCCAACAAAATTTGAATTCACACCAAAAGCACATTATGAATTAGGAGAAAAATTAGATATTCTTGATTTCGAACGAGCAACCAAAATTACAGGAAGTAGATTTGTCGTTTATAAAGGATTAGGAGCCCGACTAGAACGTTCTTTAATTGCATTTATGATGGATTTGCACAGTAATAAGCATGGTTATACAGAAATCATCCCTCCTTATATTGTAAATCGAGAAAGCATGACTGCAACAGGACAATTACCAAAATTCGAAGAAGATGCTTTTAAACTAATCAATGGAAATGGAGATTGGTTTTTAAATCCAACAGCGGAAGTTCCAACGATTAATATGTATCGTAATGAAGTCATCAATTTTGAAAAACTACCGATTTATCATTGTAGTTATACCATGGCTTTCCGTTCAGAAGCAGGTAGTGCTGGAAGAGATACACGAGGGTTAATTAGAACCCATCAATTTAATAAAGTAGAATTAATTAAATTAACAAGTGCTGAAACTTCTTATCAAGAACTTGAAAAAATGTTGTTAGATTCAGAAGAAGTATTAAAGCTATTAAAACTTCCTTATCACGTTATTTCTCTTTGCAGTGGTGATATGGGCTTCGGTATGGCTAAAACATACGATATCGAAGTTTGGTTACCAAGTCAAAACACCTATCGAGAAATTGGCAGTATTTCTAATGCTGAAGACTATCAAGCTCGTCGTGGGAACATTAAAACAAAACGCGATAAAGATGCTAAATTAGAATATGTCCACACGTTAAATGGTTCAGGACTAGCAGTAGGACGAACATTAGTTGCTATTATGGAGAATTACCAACAAGAAGATGGCTCCATAAAAATACCAGAAGTACTTATCCCATATATGGGCGTAGATATCATAAAGTAGAGGAGGATATAGGCAAATATGCTAGATATAAATATATGTTTACAAAAAAACGATAGTGAAAAGCCATTGATATGGGGTTTGTTTGTCGATCAAAAAGTAGAAATCAATCCTAATATTGATAACGATATTGAAGAATTAATTAAAAACAAGATTGTTAAATTAGAACTAGGACAAGTAAATAAAATCGCAACATTTTCAAAAATAAAAAGCAAAGTTATTTATCTTGTTGGTTTAGGGAAAAAGGAAGAATATTCCCAAGAAAAATTGAAAGAAGCAACTAAAAATATTAATAGTGATTTAGGGAAAGAAGTAGTAATTGATTTTGATAGTTTTATTGGCAACCTTGATGTTCAAGAAGCAGCATTTAATTTTATTTTAAACGCCCATTACTATAATTATAAATATGATGAATTTCTTTCAAAAAAAATAGAGAATGATGTTAGTTGGGAATTTGTTACAAAATATGATGTAAAACATACAGTGATTGAAGCAATGAATCTTGCCGTAGCGATTGATAACACAAGAGATTTAGTGAATAAGCCCTATAATGCGTTATCTGCTATCGAACTAGCAAGCTATTCACAAGATTTAGTAAATACCCTAGATAACGAAAAAGTAACGATTAAAATATATGATAAAAAGCAAATTGAAGCATTAAAAATGGGTGCATTCTTGGCAGTTAATAAAGGATCAACTTGTGAACCAAGATTGATAGTGATTAAATATCAAGGTCTCAAGGAATGGAAGGATTCAATTGCCTTAGTAGGCAAAGGTATTATGTATGATACTGGCGGCTATAGTATTAAAACATCCATGAACACAATGAAGTGTGATATGGCAGGAGCTGCAACGGTTCTAGGAGTTCTAGAAAGCCTGGTAAAGAACGAAGTTAAAGTTAATGTGATTGTAATCATTTGTGCAACTGATAATCGTATCAATGGGGAAGCACTACTTCCCGATGATATTATTACAGCGATGAATGGAAAAACAATTGAAATTGTTTCAACGGATGCAGAAGGAAGATTAACTCTTGCTGATGCTGTTTATTTCGCTCAAAAAGAAGGAAGTAAAGAAGTGATTGATATTGCAACATTAACAGGAGCTTGTGTTGTTGCTCTAGGAGAATATACAACGGGAATTTTTGGTAACGACCAAAAGAAAATAAATAAATTTTTGGAAGTGGCTATCAAAACTGGAGAAAGCACTTGGCAATTGCCAATCACAGAGTATATTAAAAAACAAGTGCGCGCTAGTAAGGTTGCAGATCTTACGAACTCAACAGGAAGAAATATGGGGGCTAGCGGAGCAGCAGCCTTTATAGAAAATTTTATTGAAGAAAAAACAAAATGGATTCATTTGGATATTGCGGGTACAGCATTTCATACTGCTCCTATCAATAAAGAATTTTATGGCGCTACTGGAGCAATGGTTCAAACAATTTATCAATATTTAAAGTAAAACGGAGACAGCTATTAAGAAAATAGCTGTTCTTACTATATTAATAAGAAAAGGAGAAAAAAATGGAAAGAGTCTATAATTTTTCTGCTGGTCCTGCAATGTTACCAGTTGAAGTGCTTAAAGAAGCCGCGGAAGAAATGTTGAATTACAAAAACACGGGAATGTCGGTTATGGAAATGAGTCATCGAAGCAAAGATTATGAGATGATATTGGAAGAAGCGGAAGAAAATCTAAGAAAATTGATGAATATTCCAAGCAATTATAAAGTTCTTTTCTTGCAAGGTGGGGGAAGCCTACAATTTGCAATGGTTCCAATGAATTTAATGAAAAATAAAGAAGCAGATTATATCCTAACAGGAGTTTGGGCAAAGAAAGCCTATGCTGAAGCAAAACTATATGGAAAAGCCAATGTAATCGCAAGTAGTGAGGATAAAAACTTTAGTTATATTCCTGATGTGAACAATCTAAATGTAAATGAAAAAGCTGATTATGTTTATATTTGCGAGAATAATACAATTTACGGCACGAAATATTGGCAAATACCTAATGTAAAAGGGAAAGTATTAGTTTCTGATCAATCCTCTTGTTTTTTGTCTGAACCAGTTGATGTTAGTAAATATGGATTGATTTTTGCTGGAGCTCAAAAGAATGTGGGTCCTGCAGGAGTTGTTATTGTAATTATTAGAGAAGATTTGATCACAGAAGAGGTATATCCTTCTACACCAACCATGCTACGATATAAAGTTCACAGTGATAATAAATCCTTGTATAATACACCACCCGCTTACGGAATATATATTTGTGGTAAAGTATTTAAATGGTTGCTTGATCGTGGAGGATTGTCTGAAAGAGCAAAAATAAATCAAGAAAAAGCAAAAATATTATACGATTATTTAGACCAAAGTCGTATCTTCAAATCTCCTGTTAGAAAAGATAGCCGTTCTATTATGAATATTACCTTCGTTATGGATAAAGAAGAATTGAACGAAAAATTTATTAAAGAAGCAAAAGCACAAGGATTAATTAATCTAAAAGGACATCGTTTGGTTGGAGGAATGCGAGCAAGCTTGTATAACGCTATGCCAATCGAGGGAGTAAAAGCTCTTGTTGCCTTTATGAAAAAGTTCGAAGAGGAAAATCTATGAACAAAAAAATTCTATGTTTAAATAATATCTCTGAAAAAGGAATGGAGTTGCTTCCTAATAACTATCAAATTGTTGAAGACATAAATACTACGGATGCTATTCTCGTTCGAAGTGCTTCTATGCATGAATTACAAGTTCCTAACAGAGTAATTGCCGTTGCTAGAGCAGGCGTAGGAGTGAATAATATTCCATTAGAAAAATTTGCAAATCAAGGAGTCGTTGTTTTTAATACCCCTGGAGCAAACGCAAATGGCGTGAAAGAATTAGTACTTGCGGGAATGTTGTTAGCAGCTCGTGATATTATAGGAGGTATTAATTTCATAAGCGAAAATAGAAACACTCCTAATATTGATAAACTTGTTGAAAAAGAAAAAAATAAGTTTGCTGGGACAGAAATCATGAACAAAAAAATTGGGGTAATCGGCTTAGGTGTAATTGGAGTTTTAGTAGCCAATGCTTGTGCTGATTTGGGAATGGATGTTTATGGGTATGATCCATTTCTTTCCATCAATAATGCTATGCATTTATCACGAGACATTATTTACGTAAAGAGGATTGAAGATATTTATAGAGAATGTGATTACATTACTATTCATGTACCTCTTATAGAAGAAACAAAGCAAATGGTTGATAAAAAAGCATTTACTTTAATGAAAAAAGGGGTCGTTTTATTAAATTTTGCTCGTGATTTAATTGTAAACGACGAGGATTTAGAAAAAGCAATTGAAGAAGAGAAAGTAAAGCGCTATGTAACTGACTTTCCTAACGCAAAAATTGTAAATATAAAGAATGTAATTGCTATTCCTCACTTGGGAGCATCAACTGGAGAAGCTGAAGACAATTGTGCTCAAATGGCAGTAAGACAACTAATAGATTATTTAGAAAATGGAAACATCAATAATTCAGTAAACTATCCTAATGTTGATGCAGGAATTTGTGCTTCTCAAAATAGAATAGCAATTAATCATAAAAACATTCCTGGTATGATCAATAAATTTACATCTGTTATCAATCTTCACAAAGGTAATATTGCCAATATGACAAACAAATCATTAAAAGAAATCGCATATACTATTTTCGATATTGATGGAGTAGACATCTTAGAGATTTATAAATTAATAGAAGAAGTTCCAGGTGTTATTCGAATAAGAATAGTAAAATAGGGGGAATTATGAAAGTTGGAATGCCAGTATTATATGAGTATAACTCTGTTTTAGAAAACATAGAATTGGCGAAAGCATTGGGTTTAGATTTTATTGAACTAAATCTAAATTTCGGTTATTGCCGCCGACAACTAGAAGATCCCGAAGAATTGAACCAGTTATTAACCACAAATCATTTAGAAGCAACCTTGCATTTTTATGATGAAGCAGACTTTGCATCTTATTCGGAAGTTGTAGGTGCTTATATGTCATTATTAGAAAAATATGCAACTTTGGGAGCAAAAGCAAAAATTAAATTAATCAATGTTCATTTAAACGAAGGACCAATCGTAACGATTTCTGGCCAAAAGAACTATATATATGAAAAGGAATATTCTATTTATATTGAGAATATAAAAAACCAATTACATCAAGCACAAGAAATATGCCGTCGTAACCATATTGGTTTAGTGTTAGAAAACGTATATGTTCCTAATCACATTCAAAAAACATATGTAGAGCTATGGAAAGAAGGGTTTGATTTTAATTATGATATCGGACACGACAATAATGATGGAGATCGACTTCAAAAAGTATTACAAACAACACCCATTCTATTTAAAGAATATCATATCCATGACGGGAATCGGAAAACTTGTCATTTAACTTTAGGTGAAGGAATGATTGATATTAGCAAGTTCAAAAGACAAGCAGAAAAAAATAATTCATATGTTGTTTTAGAGGTAAAAAGTAGTGAAGATCTACAAAAATCAATAAAACACTTTAATAGTTTATAGAAAAAAGCTATTTCACATAGCTTTTTTCTTTCTCATCAGTCACGATTTGCTATAAGTTACAATTTATGCTATGATAAATCATGATTTGGAGGAAAGTTTATGATAAAACTTGAGAATATTTCTAAATATTATCATAGTGAGGGAATGGTTGCTTTAGGTTTGAGAAAGGTGAACCTAGAGTTGCCAAGCAAAGGATTTGTTGTTTTAACCGGTGAAAGTGGATCAGGAAAGTCAACAATGTTGAATGTAATTTGTGGAATAGATACCTATGAAGAAGGGGAAATGTACGTTAATGGCGAAGAAACATCCTATTTTGATGATAGCGATTGGGAAGAATATCGCCGAAAAAGTGTAGGCTTTATTTTCCAAAATTATAACCTTATTGATAGCTATACTGTTTTAGAAAATGTTGAAACAGCATTAATCATTCAAAACATAAAAGCAAAAGAACGTAAAAAAAGAGCATTAGGTTTATTAAAAAAAGTAGGACTTACTGATCATGTTCATCATAAAGCAACAAAACTATCGGGTGGAGAAAAGCAAAGATTAGCAATTGCTAGAGCTTTGGCTAAAGATAGTAGCATCATAGCTGCTGATGAACCTACTGGAAACCTAGACAGCAAAAGTGGAAAACAAATTATTGAACTATTATATGAGATTTCAAAAGAAAAGCTAGTAGTAGTAGTTTCTCATAATTATGAAGAGACAAAAGCATATGCAGATCGTACAATTCGTTTATTCGATGGAGAAATTGTTGAAGACAAAGAAATAAAAAAAGAAATTGACATAGAAGAATCAAAAAAGTTTAGAATTGAAGCGAAGCGTAAAAGGATTCCTCAAGCATTAATCCTAGCAAGCAAAAATTTAAAATCACAACCGCAAAAAACAGGGCTTCTTATGATGGTCTCATTAGCGGCAACAATTATAGTATTTCTTGTCTTTATGTCTTTTTTCTCTGTTGATGGGCTGTTTGGTGGATTTCTTCGAGGAGAATCCACAAACAATTATTTTCCAAATAATTATGAAGAGAGATTAGTAGTAATAAAAAAAGATCAAAGCAATTTTACAACAGAAGAAATAGATAACTTTGAAAATTTACGTTATGTTGATTCACTTGTAAAGTATAGTGTAATTTTAGATAAACAAATATACTATAATGAAGCAAAAGAATTAGACTTTTCAATGGGAAGCTATTATCCACTTTTACTGGATAGCATCAGTCAAAAAGATTTGAAATACGGCACGCTTCCAACTAAAAACAATGAAGTGATCGTTTGTGATAGTTTTACAAAACAAGAAGCGGAAAACATAATAGGAAAAACAGTATATTTATATGGAACACCAGGGAAAACTAGTTATAATCCATCTGCTTATTTAATAGAGGCAATCATAACAGGAACTATCGAACCAAATCTTGATGACTATTTAAACCACATGTATGTTTCTAATAGTATATTTGATGAATATTATAAAGCTTTTTCCATTAATATGAACAAAAATAAAATCACTTATACTAATAATTTAGGAAAAGAAGTTGAATTTTATGGAGACGCTACTGTTGATTCAAGCTTAGTGGGAAATCAAATAAAAATTTCACGAAAGAGTGTAGAGGCAGAGGGAACAAACCATTATTTTAATGATATAAAAGTCACTGTTATTTATGATGAAGGCTATGATCCAGCGATCTATATCAGTAGTGATTTAGCAGCCTTCTATATCACAACAGAAACAAAACAGTTAACGTTAAATGTTCGCTCCCATGATTATTATAATGAAGTAATACGTCAAATAGAAAATATGAGTGGATATTATGTATTTTCTCCTTATGATAATAGTAGTAGTTTTTCGTTACTTGAAACCATTATTTTAGTTATTTATTCGATATTTGCTTTCACACCTATTATTATAGTGGTTTATATTATCTCTTATCTGGTTATTAAAACGATTATGTTGAGTAAGAAAAAGGATTATACCATTCTAAGAACGATAGGAATCGATGCCAACAGCATTAAAAAGATGAGCCAAATAGAAATTTTGTTATGCTTTCTATTCTCATATATTATTGTTGCCATTACTCTTGTTTTCTTACAATCAAATATGGAAGGTGAATTTGCACGAACATTTTTAAATGCTTTAAAGATAGATTATTACATTATTATTTTTGTTGTTAATATACTATTTGGTTATTTGATAGCAAGAAGATACAATAAATTATTGATGAAAAAGTCTTTACTAGTTAATTTGAAAGTCGAATAGGTGAAAAAGATGATTAAATTAAATAAGGTAAACAAATATTATAATAAGAAAAAAAGCAATGAAATCCATGTAATCAACAATGTGACATTAACGCTACCAGAAAAAGGATTAGTTTGCTTTTTTGGACCATCAGGCTGTGGAAAAACAACGCTTCTAAACGCCATTGGAGGCCTCGATAGTGTAGAAAGCGGAATCATAACTTTTAATGATGTGGTTGTTGAAAAGTATAATGCCAAAAAATGGGATGAAATAAGAAGCGAAAAAGTAGGATATATATTTCAAAACTATGGCTTAATTGAGGATATTTCTGTCGCTAAAAATTTGGAACTTGTATTAACAATGCTAGGAGTAGACACGGCGGAAGCTGCTACAAGAATAGAATATGCATTAAAAGCGGTAGGAATGGAAAAATATAAAAAAAGAAAAGCAAAGCAATTATCTGGCGGACAACAACAACGAGTAGCAATTGCAAGAGCCTTAGTCAAAAGTCCTGATGTTGTAATTGCTGATGAGCCTACTGGTAATCTTGATGAGAAAAACACAACTCAAATTATGAATATTATAAAAAAAATATCAGAAGAGTGCTTGGTGGTTTTAGTAACACACGAAAGAAGATTGGCTGATTTCTATGGAGATCGAATCATTGAAATTTTAGATGGTAAAATTATCAATGATCGGGATAACAAAACAGGGAACTTAAAAGAACTGGTAGCAAATCAAGACAGAAATATTTATTTGAAGGAATACAACAAGGAAGAAATTCGTAATCGTGAAGTTAACATTAATTACTTTTTCCAAGATAAAAAAGAACAATTAAAACTGAATGTAATTTATCGTAATAATACTTTTTATATTGCAAGTAGCGATAAGAATATTCCTATTAAATTTATTGAAGAAAATGACGAAATTAAAATTCAGGATACTCATAAACCAGTTATTACTAAAAAAGCATTGGAAAGTTTTGAGTATCATTTACCAAAACTAAAAAAACATAGAAGTCGTAATGTTGTAAAGTTAAAAGACACATTAAAAATGGCGTTTTCTTACATAAACACATTACAAACAAAACAGAAATTATTGCTTTTCACAATGTTTTTGTCTGCAATTCTAGTAGTACTTTCTTTTGCTACGTTTACCAAAGCAACCGAAGTTGTTGAAAGTGAATTTTTAAATAGTGATCGAAGAATGATAGAAGTTTTGCCTAATAAAAGATTAATGATTGGTGATCTTACCAAAATGCAAGCAGAGTTACAAGTAGAACGTTTTTATAATGGTGGATACGATCAAATAATAGATTCGTTTCAATTTGATCTTTTTGAACAAACGACAAACACGATGATTTACTTATATCCTTATCATGTTATTTCTAAAAAATTATTGGAAGAAGAAGATTATATCTATCGTTTGGAAGGTGAGGAAGGAATTGTCATTGATAAATGGATTATTGATAAACTAGCTGCCGAAGACATTTTTGGTTATAACATGCTTCTTCAAGCAGGAGGCGCAGTTAATAAACAAGAAGATTATAAAAAATATTTGGGATTGACTTGTACAAAATCTGGAATGGATATTGGTAAAATAGTCGGAATATGTGATACAAACAATCCAAATATTTACGCAGATGATGGCTTAATAAACCTGCTAACAATTCAAAGTTTACGGGTTTATGATAAATTGTATTCAACAGGGGGAAATATTGATTTTTCAACATCCAATTTATATATGGTAAATTATCTGGATAATTTAGATATTGTTGAATATAAGACTCTCGAAGGAGATATCAACACGACCAACAATCTTGAATTAAAAGATAAAGAAATCTTACTTCAAGAGGACTATTACGAGGCAATTAAAGGTAGTTTAGCGGGGAACAAAGATAAAATTAAGTTTTCTGATTATGATCAAGTTGAATATACAATTCTTGGGACATATGAGTTAAAGAACGAAGCCTTAGTGGTTGTAGAAAATGTTGATTCTATGCTTTTAGATATTTATGCTTCTACAGGAACAGTTTCTTTCCTAACCAATGAAAAAGAACTAGCAAAACAATATTTAGAAGAGGAATCAATGAATTTTGTTGATAATTATCAAAATGATTTTGAAAGCTATATGGCAACAAAAACAAGAACAACAACAACGTTGCTGGTGTTCTCTCTCATTATGGTAGTAACATCACTAATCTTTTTATACTTTCTAATGCGTTCAAGATTGATAACAAGAGTCTATGAGATTGGTATTTATCGCGCCTTGGGAATTAAAAAAGTGGATGTTTATAAAACTTTTGTTTCTGAAGTTTTATTACTTACATTATTTAGTTCAATGATAGGATATGTTTTAGGATCAATCGCGTTGAGTAACCTTTCAACAAAACTTATTTTTTCATCATTTATTAGTTACAATTGGTTTTTGGCAATCATTGCCTTGGTGTTTATATGGGCAGTCAACTTTACGGTAGGGTTATTACCAATAGGGAAACTTTTAAGAAAAACGCCAGCAGAAATTATTTCTAAATACGATATATAAAAAAACGGAATTGTTTTCAATCTCGTTTTTTATTTGAGTGATAAGACATTTGACATAATTATGTTAAACGAGTATAATAAGTATTACCAAAAGGGGAGAATTGTATGTTTTTGACTTTTTTTAGGACCATAGGAATCGTTACATCAATACTTTTTTGCGTTATTTTAGTGATCTTATTTATATGTTTAATTAAAGCACTAGTTTTACGCAATAAAGATATAAAAATATTACCTAAAAATGATGTTGATAAAAATGTCCGTTTTAATTATGGGAAAAAATTGCAAGAACTAGTTAGAATTACGACAACAAGCAACGAAACGGCAGAGCAATATCATGAATTTCGTGAAAAATTGAAAGAAGAGTACCCTTTAATTCATGAAAACTTTAATAAAGAAAGAATAGATGGCAATGCTGTTTTCACATATAAAAGGAAAATAGAAGGAGCACCTAATATTTTATATGCCACACATATAGATAGTAAAACGATATTAGAAGAGCCCTATATGACACAAAAACATTTATATGGTAGTGGAACCTATGACGCTAAGTCTTTACTGTTTGTTATACTTGAAGCAATTGAAAATGTTTTAAGAGAAGATAAGGTTATCAATAATAATTTAATGATAGTTATGACAAAGGACGATGAAGATAGCCGCGAAGGTGAAGATAAAATCGTTGATAAATTTTTACGAGAAGGTAAGTTTTTCGATTTAGTTATTGAAGAAGGAAGCGGAATTATGGATCCTATTTCTTCAGGATTAAGAAGTCATTATGCATTTATCGGTATTGGTGCTACAGGAGAAGTAACGTTCCGCTTTAAAACCAGTAAAGCGGCTAAAGGAGAAGCGAGACTTCAAAACTTCATTTTTGAGATTTCTAGTAGCCAAATATTCAAAGCAAAAATTGACAAACAGACGCGAATGACAATTAAGGCCATCGCTCGAGACATGACTTTTTCTAATCGAATCATCTATAGTAATTCTCTTGTCTTTCGAGGCTTAATAAAGCGATTTATAGATAATGATCAAGTTGAACTTTCTCGTGTTTTAAAGACTCAAGTGCGAGCAGGACAAGTTTTAGAAAATGATACTGATTATTATGTGGATGTCGTTTTTGAATTAGCTAATCATGATAATGTCGCTGAAGTATTGTGTGCACTTGATAAGTATATGTTGAAATACAGTGTGGATTACGAAATGATTGCCAGTAAGGAAGGAACAAGAATCACTGGAACAAGTACAAAGGCTTATAAAACAGTTACTAAAGTAATCAAAGATAATTTTAACAATATTTATATTGCTCCATGGATTATTACTTCCATATCAGAGAATCGCGAATATGACCGAGTTAGTGATAATGTAATAAGATTTTCACCTCTTTACTACTCACACAACGCTAAAATCAATCGAAAAACTAACAATGAATATGTTTCGCTTAATTCGTTAGCTAAAGGAGTCAGCTTTTTTGAAAAATTAACCAGAGAATATAGTAAGAGGTAATAAGATGGTTTGTAAGAATTGTAAAGCAGAAATTTTAGAAACAGCAAGTTATTGTCCGTACTGTGGTTTTAAAACAACACCAGAATTAGCAGAGGTAAAAATTGAAAAACAAGAAAAATTGCCATCTGCGAATATTCTAGGCAAAATAGGGCTATTACTCAGTGCTCTATCGGTAATCATATCATTGTTTCCTTTTAACAAAGTATTCATTATTGCTGGGATTATTTTAGGATTACTTGTTTTGATTTTCACAATAATAGAAAGTTTAAAACAAAAACACAAACTATCAACGATAACAATTATTGTTGCAGCAATAGGGCTTGCATCCAATATTAGTTGGTTTTTATTTATCACTTATGTACTATAAAAAAAGCAGTTAAACACTGCTCTTTTTTTTGATCTGATTAGATAACAAGGTCATTTCTTCAGGACTTAATTTGTTCTCGCTAAATTTAATTTGGATATGATCATCTTCATAGCGAGGGATAATATGAACGTGGAAATGATTGATGGTTTGTCCAGCAACAAGACCATTATTACTTAAAATATTGATTCCTTTTACGTGAGGTAAAGTTTTGATCGCTTTAGCTAGTTTTATTACAACTGCAAAAATTTTGTTTTCTTCTTCTAAATCAACGATTGTTTCATAATGAATCTTTGGAATTACTAAAACATGGCCAATAGTCGCTTGAGAAATATCTAGAAAAGCGAGAAAATTAGAATCCTCATATACTTTATAAGCAGGAATTTCTCCGTTTGCAATTTTACAAAAAATACACATATTGTTCCCTCCTATTTGTAATTATTATATAAAATGTTATGATAAAAAGCAACAAATGTGGTAAAATATATCAAGAGGATAAGAAAATGATAGCAAGGAAAAAGAAAATTCAAGAAATCATATTACTCGCAATCTTAGTTGCCTTAGCAACAATTCTATCTTACATTGATAGTCTGATATCGCGAATTGCTTTTTCATTTTTGCCAACAGCAAAAATAGGACTTGCTAATATTATTGTTCTTTTTTCAATTTATAAGCAAGATTTTAAGCGAACACTTTTACTTGTTATCATAAAATCTTTTTTAGTAGGGCTCATTTTAGGAAGTCCAGTAACGTTCATTATAAGTTTTAGTGCGACACTTATTAGTTTTTTAGGAATGTACTTATTACACAAACAATTAAAAGAAAAGACAACAGCAGTAGGGATTAGTGTTATAGGAGGAGTCCTACATATTGTAACACAGCTGGTGGTGGTGGCGTTTCTATATCAATTGGGTGAAGTAGTCATTAGTTATGGAGCAATTCTATTGTTAGGATCACTGATAACAAGTATTATTATTGGAATTTTAGCAAACAAATTAATTCAGTATATCCAAATAGAATAGACTAAAAAATAAAAAACAAAAAGTTTTAAAAATTAAGTACTCTATGATATAATGTAATATCGATAAGAAGGAGAAATTTATGTTCAACAAAGTATTAAAAGCAATAAAAGAGTATGATACAATCATCATACAACGTCATTCACGGCCAGATGGTGATGCGCTAGGTAGTCAAATTGGTTTGAAAGAAGCAATTAAAGCAACATTTCCTCGAAAAAAAGTGTTTGCTGTAGGAGATCAAATAGATAGATACAGTTTCATTGGTGAAATGGACATCATTGAAGATAAATTTTATAAAGATGCTTTAGTATTCATTCTTGACACTTCAGAAACATTCATGATTAGTGATGATCGATATAAAATGGGGAAATATGTAATTAAAATCGACCATCATATTTATAAAGAAACTTATGGAGATTTATCAATAGTAGATACTGAATATGAAAGTTGTGCAGGTTTAGTTGCCGATATTATCTTTAAGATGAAATTAAAAATGACAGAAAATGCAGCAAAAGCATTATATACAGGACTTGTAACTGATAGTGGTCGCTTTCGTTATGAATCAACCACTTCTAGAACGTTCTTAACAGCGGCTAAATTATTAGAAACAAAATTCAACATGACAGAAGTATATAATAATTTATACTCAGATGATTTAGAAACGGTTCGTTTGAGAGCGAATTTTGTTCTTCGATTTCAATTAACAAAAAACAATGTTGCTTATATTAAAACAACAAAAGAAAATTTAAAGGATTTAGGAATTGACTTTTACTCTGTTTCGCGAACAATGGTCAATACCATGGCAGGAATTAGGGGAATTGATATCTGGGTTAATTTTACAGAAGATCAAGAAAATAATGCTGTGGTAGCAGAAATAAGATCTAGTAAATATAACATTAATACAATAGCAACAAAGTATGGTGGTGGAGGTCACAAAGGAGCAAGTGGAGCTAGCCTAAAATCGTTTGAAGAAGCGGACCAAATGCTAGAAGATTTAGATAATCTTATCTTAGAGGAAAATAATGGAAAATAAAGAAATTAGAGAACAAATTTTAAATAAAATCATAGCTTATGAAAAAATCATTATCTGTCGTCATGTACGACCTGATGGCGATTGCATGGGGTCAACGATAGGATTAAGAGAGATGTTAAGAATCAGTTTCCCCAATAAAAAGATTTACAGTATAGGTTATCAAACAACAGAATATTTAAACTTTTTATCTTTAGAAGATGAAAAGTTACCAGAAGAAGAATATAAAGATGCTTTAGTAATTGTTGTTGATACAGCTAATAGTGATCGTGTTGATAATCCTCATTATAAATTAGGGAAAGAAATTATAAAAATAGACCATCACATAAGGGTTGAAGATTTTGGGACAATTAATTATGTAGATGAAGAAATGCCAGCGACAGCATGTATTATTACAGAATTATATGAGGAGCATAAAGATATTCTCCAAATAAATCAAAAAGCAGCGCTAGCATTATATGTGGGAATAACAACTGATACGGGAAGATTTAGATATCGAGGTGTTTCAGCAAAAGTTTTAAGACTTTCAGCAATTCTATTGGATTATGATTTAGACCTAGAAACAATTTATGCGAATTTATATCTAAAAGACACTGCTTCTCTTAAATTGCAGGGTGATGTTTTTAGAAAGTTCAAATCAACACCAAACGGTGTTCTTTATGTACATATTACCAATAGAATGCAAAAGAAATACAACCTTTTACCAGAAGATGCAGCGGCTTTGGTTAATAGCCTTGATTCAGTAAAGGGAAGTTTGATATGGATTGTTTTTGTTGATCAAAAAGACAAAACAATTCGAGCAAGAATTCGTTCCCGTTTTGTTGCAATTGACAAATTAGCAAACAAATATCATGGCGGGGGGCATGCCAACGCTTCAGGAGCAACGGTTTATAATGTTAGGGAGATAAAGCAGTTAGTAAAAGCTGCTGATGAAGTATTACGAGATTTTAAAGCTAGCAAAGAAGGTTGGCTATGAGAATATTAATTACTAATGATGATGGAATTCAAGCAGAAGGGTTAAAAATATTAGTTGAGAAAGCAAAAAAGTACGGGGATATTTTAGTTGTGGCACCACTGTATGAGCAAAGCGCAAAAAGCCATTCTATTTGTGTTAGAAGAGGAATCAAAATTGCTGAAAGCAATGCCTTCCCCGGTATAAAAGCATACACGGTTGATTCAACACCGGCAGATTGTGTTCGCTACACAGCATATGGATTGCGAGAGGACTTTGATATTGTCTTTTCTGGAATCAATTGTGGATTTAATCTTGGAGATGATATTTTTTATTCGGGAACAGTAGCGGGAGCTAGTGAAGGGGCTTTAGTTGGGAAAAAAGCTATCGCATTTTCTAGCCACTGGCAAGGTTATGAAGGCGCAATTGCTTACTTTGATATCGTTATGGAATATATTTTTTCAAATAAATTACTGGAAAAAGCAAATGTTTTAAATGTTAATTTTCCACGTAAGGTAGAAGGAATTAGGATTGCAAAACAAGGATATACGCATTATGACTCTCATTTTATTTGTGATAATGGTGAATATTTTCAAAAGGGAAAACCTTTTTTCGATTTGGAAAAGGAAAATGTTGATGGGGATGTTTACGCAATCAACCATAACTATATAACGATAACACCACTAACTGTTGATAGAACTGATTTGATTGCATACAAAGAAATGATGACTATCAATGCTGATAAAAACAAAAAATAAACCACTTGAAAAATAAATATAAAGGGTGTATAATACTGATATTAAATGGAGGGAAATAAATGAATAACAATAATAATGATTCGCTAATAGAAATTGCTTTGCGAGTTATGAAATCAAAAAGAAAAGAGCAACCTCTAGCTAAGATATGCAAAGAAGTTTTTGAAATTAAGGGGATTAAACCTGAAGACGAACATAAATATCGAACACAATTTCAAATGGACTTTATGTTAAGTGGTTTGTTCATTTGTTGTAGTGAGAAAAAAGGGGTAAAGCTTTGGGATTTAAAAAATCGCAGACCATCTAACTTCCTTGATAAAGAAGGAAATTACGCAGAAGATATCTATAGTGATGATGAAGATGTAATCAAGAATGAATTAAGCGATGAAATTGAATACAATATCATCGGTGAACAAAACGAAGAGTACATCGAAGATGAAGATGAGGAAGAAGAAGAAGAAACAACTGATGAGATCGAAGAAGAATTGCGTTCTGGTGGCTACTATGATGAAGAGCACGAAGAAAACAAAGAAAATAAAACTTACGAGATCGAAGAAGAAGATGAAGAAGAAGACAGTTATGATGATAAAGAAATTTAATGTTGGTGAAGACCAACATTTTTTTAATACCGAATATAAAAAAGAAAAATCTTGATAAATCGTTTTCACTGTGATAGAATTATAGGGTATAAAAAGAGTAAAACTCAAAAGAGAAAGCCCTTTATTATTCTATATTTCAAGGAGGAATGAAATGAAAAAATGGATAGCATTTTTGCTA
>CAYPLR010000003.1:25756-66472 GCA_964411675.1 uncultured Bacteroidales bacterium | reverse complement strand
TTTTTATATTTATTTTATATCCTCAACAACATGATCTAGTTCTTCTTTTAAAACATTTGGATTCTCATAAATTCTTTTTAATAATCTTAAAGAATTACCAAAGTATAAGCCATCACAGAATCGTTCATCCGTTACAACACCAAGAGTCATTACTTTTCTTGGAACAATGTTTCCTTCTTTATCGACAACTGCTTGCATTTTTTCTTTTCCCATACTAATAAAAATTCCTGTAGTACCAAAATCATAAATATGATGATAAATATAATCTGTTTTAATAGATTTTAAATTTGTTATAAATATTGATGTATGGAAAGGACTAGCTGCGATAATCTTTTTTGGTAACATTCCATGTCTATCCAACCATTTTAAGGTGCCTACTGCAAATTTAATTAAAAAATTAGGAATTGCAGTAAGTAGTTTTGCAGTTTTATCTGTTTCATTAACCGCTTTCACATTGCTGTTTGCCTTTACAGCATCGTCAATTTTTTCTTTTATTTGATAAATATCTTCTTTTCCAGTAAATTCTAATTTTACTGTTGTTTCTTCTACATCATCACGTAGTGCTTTTTTAACAACAAAAGAAACTAAAATATTTTTGCGTTTAAATATTCTTCCATTCATGACAAATCTATTTAATTGAGGTCTTAATGCAAACAAACGAACAACCCCGGCAATTATAATATGCATATAATTAATGGTAATTCCACTTTCTTTTTCTTTTGCAATAAATTCATCTAGAGACTCGCATTGTAATTCATATTTAAAAAGATTTTGCGAATCATGTCGTGCATTCATAATATGAGGGATTAATCTATTGACAGGACTTAATCCTTTAATCTTTTTCCCATCACTTCTTTTTCCAAACATGTATCTTTCTCCTTAATTTACAAGATAGTGCTATTTTACCATAGGAGACTACTTTTTTCAAGAAGTTTCGCCATCTGCAATAAAAAATAGATGGGAATCCCATCTATTCTTTTTCTTCTTCTTTTTCAGGTTCATGTTTCAAGATATCTGCAAAGGCAATACCACTACCAGCAGGAATTAAACCACCAATAATGATGTTTTCCTTTAAGCCTTCTAGATAATCCTTTTTACCACGAATGGCTGCTTCTGTTAATACCCTTGTTGTTTCTTGGAAGGATGCTGCCGATAAAAACGAGTCAGATTTTAAGGAAGCTCTTGTAATACCTAATAATACTGGTTTTGTAATTGGTGTAATTTTACCATTACTAATACATTCTTCCATATAACCATATAGTTCACTTTTAGAGATATAACTACCTGGTAATAAATCTGTTTCTCCTTCATTAACAATAACCACTTTTTGCAACATTTGCTTAATGATTATTTCAATATGCTTATCAGAAATATCTACACCTTGAGATCGATATACTTTTTGTACTTCTTTTAAAATGTATTTTTCAACATCTTCAACTGTTCCAACTCTTAACAATTCACGAGGATGAATCAAGCCTTCTGTTAACTTATCTCCAGCTTTTACATTGCTCTTTTCTTTAACAATTACAACTTTTCCGCTATCTGTTAAGTATTTTTTCTCTTCTTGAGTGTCTTTATTACGAACAATAATTTCAAATCGATTAGATACTTCTGGTTTAATCGAAGCAACAACTCCATCTATTTCAGAAATAATTGCCTTACCTTTTGGTTCACGCGCTTCAAACAATTCTTGAATACGAGGAAGACCTTGAGTAATATCATCACCAGCAACACCACCAGAGTGGAAGGTTCTCATTGTTAATTGTGTACCAGGTTCACCGATTGATTGAGCAGCGATAACACCAACAACCTCTCCTCTTTCTACAACTTCACCTGTTGATAGATCAGAACCATAACACTTAACACAAACACCATTCTTGCAATTACAAGTTAATAATGTTCGAATATAAACTTCCTTAATTCCACTTTTGATAATAATATCAGCGATACTATCCGTGATAAATTCATTAGCTTTTATGATAACTTCATTGGTTTGTGGATGAATAACCGGTTTATTGGTATATCTACCAACAATTCGGTCTAATAATGGCACAATAACACGGCCATCTTCTGCTACTAAAGCAGTTACACACATTCCTTTATCTGTATTGCAGTCATCTTCAACGACAATAACATCTTGACTGACATCGACTAAACGTCTTGTTAAGTATCCTGATTCTGCAGTTTTTAAAGCCGTATCAGTTGATCCTTTTCGAGCTCCGTGGGTAGAAATAAAGAATTCTGACATGGTTAATCCTTCTCTGAAGGAAGAACGAATTGGAATATCAATGGTTTCGTTGTTTGGTTTAGCCATCAAACCACGCATACCTGATAATTGAACGAAGTTGGAAATACTACCTCTAGCACCACTATCACTCATCATGTAGATGTGGTTATCGATATATTTCTCATTTACTTCTTTTTTAATATCTTCTTCTAATGTTTCCTTTGTTTCTTTCCAAACATTGATTACATTGGTTCTTCGTTCAGATGCTGTCATTAAACCACGATGATAGTACGTATCATAGCGTCTAACTTTTTCTTCTGCTTCAGCAAGAACTTTTGTCTTAGTACCAATAACATTAATATCTGAAGCTGCTACAGTAATACCAGCAATGGTTGAATACTTAAAGCCAAGATCCTTCATTTTGTCTAGTGTTTTTGAAGTTTCTGACAATTTAAATTGTTTGAATACTTCAGCAATTACTTGACTTAAGAATTTTTTCTTAAATGGATGAGGTAAATTTTGGCTATTTTCTTGTAAATACTTTTTAATATCTACTCCCTTTTCAACAAAATATTTTTCATGAACTCCTGTAGTTAGGTTTTCGACAGTTGCTTCATTCACATAAGGAATGTATGGCTGTTCTTTAGGGAAAATGCTATTAAAAATGATTTTACCATAAGTTGTAATAATATATTTATTTAATTGTTCTGGAGTAAAATGAGGATTACTTAATGCTTTGGGTGATAAAACTATTCGTGAGTGGAAAGTAATTTCATCATTTTCATATGCCATTTCCACTTCATTAATATCTTTAAATACTCGCCCTTCTCCCTTTTCTCCAGCTTTTTCAATAGTTAGATAATAGTTTCCTAAAACCATATCTTGTGATGGAGTAACAATTGGTTTTCCATCTTTTGGAGCTAAGATGTTTTTTGATGCTAACATTAATAATCTAGCTTCTGCTTGTGCTTCTTGTGATAAAGGCACGTGAACAGCCATTTGGTCGCCATCAAAATCGGCATTAAATGCTGTAGTAACTAATGGATGTAATCGAATTGCTTTTCCTTCTACTAATTTTGGTTCAAATGCTTGAATACCAAGTCGGTGTAATGTTGGTGCTCGGTTTAATAAAACTGGATGCTCAACAATAATCTTTTCTAGTTGTGTCATTGCAATTGGATGACCTTCATCGATCATTTCTTTTGCTTTTTTAACATTTATTTTAATTGTATTATTATCTTGATTCTCTTGATCTTGTTTAACAATTGCATTGATAATAAATGGTTTAAATAAAATTAAAGCCATTTCACGAGGAATACCACATTGATACATTTGTAGATCTGGACCTACAACGATAACGCTACGACCTGAATAGTCTACACGTTTACCTAGTAAGTTTTGACGGAAACGTCCTTGCTTTCCTCGTAATAAATCTGACAATGATTTTAGTGGTCGTTTCTTTTCAACAACTACTTTTTTGTTTCTTTTTCCATTATCAATCAAAGCATCTACTGCTTCTTGTAGCATACGCTTTTCGTTCTTTGTAATTAATCCAGGAGCTCTTTGCTCGAATTGCTTACGTAAACGATTGTTTCTATTTAGAATACGACGATATAAATCATTCAAGTCAGTGGTAGCAAAACGTCCACCATCTAGTTGAACCATTGGTCTTAAATCAGGAGGTAGTACAGGAATAACATCCATAACCATCCATTCTGGTTTATTATCTGATTTATAGAACGCTTCAACAACCTCAAGACGTTTAATCAATTTTTCACGTTTTTGTTTTGTTGCTGTTTTTAATTCTGCTCTTAAATGAGTCGTAATTTCTTTTAAATCTAAATCCTTCAATAATTTTTTAATGGCTTCTGCACCAGTTAGAGCTTTAAATTTAGAACTACCATATTGGCGTTGATAAACACTACACTCTTGTTCAGAAAGAATTCTTCCTTTTTGTAAGCTTTCAATTGAACCTGGATCAACAACTATATAAGAAGCTAGATAAACAATATCTTCTACTTCTTTTGTTTTCATGTCTAGCATTAATGCTATCTTACTAGGACTATTGCGTAAAAACCAAGTATGAACTACTGGTGCTGCTAATTCGATATGACCCATTCGTTCACGACGAACTTTACTTTCCGTTAATTCAACACCACAACGATCGCATTTTGTTTCACCCTTAGGAGATCGTTTCGATTTTCCACAGGCGCATTGATAGTCTTTTGTAGGACCAAAAATTACTTCGCAAAATAAGCCGTCGCGTTCTGGTTTTAGAGTTCGATAGTTAATGGTTTCATGTTTTTTAACTTCACCATAACTCCAACTTCTTATTTCTTCAGGAGATGCAATACTCATTTGTATATAACTATATTTCTTTTTATTATTCAAAATATCACCTCAAATTTTTTAAAAAGATATGCTACTATTAATTAGACTTCTTAGCTTTAGTAGCAAGAGCAATTTCTTCGACCAAACTCATATTTGCTACATCTTCTCCTGTTTCATTGTCAATTAACTTGATACTGATTCCTAATCCTTGTAATTCCTTAATCAAAACTCTAAATGCTTCAGGAATACCTGGGGCAGGAATATCTTCACCATCAACGATGGCTTTATAAACTTTATTTCTTCCAACCATATCATCTGACTTGATGGTTAACATTTCTCGTAATGTATAAGCAGCACCATAAGCTTCTAGTGCCCATACTTCCATTTCTCCAAATCTTTGACCACCATTTTGGGCTTTACCACCCATTGGTTGTTGAGTTACTAGTGCATAGGGTCCTTCACTACGAGCATGTAATTTATCATCGACCATATGTGCTAATTTAATCATGTACATAACACCAACAGAAATACGATTATCAAATGGTTTTCCAGTTCTACCATCAATTAAGGTAGTCTTACCATCTTCACTCATACCTGCTTCTTTCATGATTTCTGCTAAATCGCTTGATCTAACACCATCAAATACAGGTGTTGCAACATGAACGCCTAATTTTTTAGCCGCCATACCTAAATGAATTTCAAGAACTTGACCAATATTTAAACGAGAAGGAATACCTTGTGGATTCAACATAATATCAACAGGAGTTCCATCTTCCATATATGGCATATCTTCTTGAGGTAAAATTTTAGAAATAACACCCTTATTACCATGACGACCAGCCATCTTATCGCCTTCTGTAATTTTACGTTTTTGAACAATGAATACTCTTACCACTTCATTAACCGATGGTGGTAATTCATCACCATCTTTGCGTCGGAAATGTTCAATTCGATGAACGATTCCCCCACCACCATGAGGAACTCTTAACGATGTATTTCTTACATCTTTTGAGTTGTCCGCAAATAATGCTCGTGATAATCTTTCTTCTGGAGTTGGGTCTGTTTGACCTTTTGGTGTTACTTTACCAACTAGAATATCATTTTCTTTTACCTCTGCACCCAAACGAATAATTCCATATTCATCAAGGTTGGCAATAGCATCCTTACGATCATCCAGTTCTCTTGTGATCTCTTCTTTTCCTAATTTAGTATCTCTCACTTCTACTTCATACTTTTCGATATGAATTGAAGTATAAACATCATCCTGTACTAAGCGTTCGCTCATGACAACAGCATCTTCATAATTGTAACCATTCCATGTCATGAAAGCAATAACGACATTTCGTCCTAAAGCCATTTCGCCACGATCCATTGATGGACCATCAGCTAAAACATCACCTTTTTTAACAAATTCGCCTTTATTCACAATTGGTCTTTGGTTGACACAAGTACTATGGTTAGAACGTTCATATTTAATTAATTTATAATCACGGATATTTCCGCTTGTTTCTTTAATAATAATCTTTAAAGCATCTACATATTCAACAAATCCAGCCTCTTCAGCAATCACAGCAACTCCCGAGTCTTTGGCTGCTTTTGCTTCTATTCCGGTAGCAACAAATGCTGCTTCTGGTTTTAATAGTGGAATTGCTTGTCGTTGCATGTTCGCACCCATTAAAGCACGGTTAGCATCATCATGTTCCAAGAAAGGAATACATGCTGTTGATACGGCAACAATTTGTTTTGGTGATACATCGATTAAATTTATTTTTTCTTTACCGATTTCTAATGTTTCACCCATGTGACGAGCAGTAACTTTTTGTTCAACAATTTCATATTTTTCATTTACTTCTGTATTGGCTTGAGCAATATAATAATCTTCTTCTCGGTCAGCAGTAAGATAGATTACATCATTAGAATCACTTGATACCAATGCTCTACCATCTTCTGTTTGTGTTACTTTCAAATATGGAGTCTCAATAAAACCATATTTATCTACGCGCGCATAAGTAGCAAGCGAGTTAATCAAACCGATGTTTTGACCTTCTGGTGTTTCAATTGGACAGATTCGACCATAGTGAGATACGTGAACGTCACGCACTTCAAATCCAGCACGATCTCGAGTTAATCCACCAGCACCTAAAGCTGATAAACGTCGTTTATGAGTTAATTCAGATAACGGATTGATTTGATCCATAAACTGTGATAGCTGACTACTACCAAAAAACTCTCGAATTGAAGATGTTAAAGTTCGGATATTAATCAAATTTTGAGGAACAATTGTTCTAGTATCATTGGATGTAGACATTCTATCTTTAACATTCTTTTCCATTTTAGTTAGACCAATTCTAAATTGATTTTGTAATAATTCACCAATCAAACGTAAACGTCTATTTCCTAAATGGTCAATGTCATCTGTACGGCCAACACCTTCATGAAGATTGATAAAATAACTAACTGCTGCTAGAATATCAGATAAAGTTACATGACAAACTTCTTCATCTTGATTATTTCCAACCAATCTAATTGGATTGTTTTTGTCTTTTTCATGACAAACATCAAGAACCTCAAGAACAACACTATTACCTTCCAACATTTGTTCATAAGTATATGTCTTTCTAAATAATTCTCGATGATCTTCTAAATAGTTCATTACTTTTGCATCAATAATTTGATTTTTTGTAAATACTACTTCTCCTGTGCTTGGATCAACAATATCACTAGCAAATATGCAACTATTTAAACCTATATTATGTATTCTTTGTAGGACATCAAGCTTTTTATTAACTTTATAACGACCTACACTTGCTAAATCGTATCTTCTAATTTCAAATAGACGGCTAGCAAGATAATTTCTTGCGCCTTCTGGATTTGCTTTTTCTCCTGGACGTAATTTATCATATAATTGCTCTAAAGCATCATCAGAACCAAATGTCTCATCTTTTTCAAATGTGTTTGCTAAATACTCAGACCTTCCAAATGGATCATATAATTCAGATATATTCTTATTTGAGTTCAAACCCATTGCTCTTAAAAATGTAGTAAGTGGAATTTTTTTTGAACGATCAAGTTTTGCGTACCAAATATTTCTACTACCCATTTCAAATTCAATCCATGCTCCACGAGTAGGAATAATTTGTCCATAATATTGTACCTGTGCGGTTTTTTTATCGATGCTTTTAGAATAAAAAGCTCCAGCAGAACGAATAATCTGGGTTACTATTACTCTTTCAGCTCCATTAATGACAAAAGTTCCCCATGGGGTCATAATTGGGAATTCGCCTAAAAAGATTTTTTGTTCTTTGATTTCTCCAGTTTCTTTGGAAACTAGACTAACATCTGCTTTTAAAGGGCGAGAATAGTTAGCATCATTTCTTTTTGCTTCTGGAATTGTATACTTAGGTTCATCGAACTCAAAGTTTTTAAAATACAATTCTAACTTTTCACCATGATCCCGAATTGGAGAAATTTCGTTAAACAATTCTTCAATTCCTTCACGAACAAACCAATCAAAAGACTTTGTTTGTATTTCAATTAGATTAGGTAAATCAACATTGGTTTGTACTCGAGAATAATTTCTTCTTTCAATATTTTTTCCATAAATAATATTTTTGTAGCTCAAAACATTACACCTCACAGTTTTTTAAGCAAAATAATTTGAATAATATTCGTTTTTCTCACATTCTATCGCATTTTAATATTCTAACATAATCCAGTCAAGTTGTCAATATGAATTTTTAGGATATTAGAATAAAAAAAACGAGAGTTTTCTTCCTTTTAAATAATAAAGTGAATTACTCTCAATTGAATTCATTGCTTATTTAATTTTTCCTACTAAACACTACATAATAGCCATTTTCTTTGCACTTCTTTTGTACATTTCCAAAAACATTTTCCATCTTATCTATAAAAGATGGAGCCCCTTGTTTTTTTTGAATCACTGCCCATAACATTCCATTTTCATTTAAATAAAGAATACTATCTTCAATAATTTTATGAACGATTGCTTTGCCTGCCCTAATCGGCGGATTGGTAATAATATAATCGTATTTTAAATTAATAGTAGCATACAAATCACTTTCATAGACATTCACATTAGAAACATGATTATGCTTGATACTTTTTCTTACCAATTCTATGGCTCGTTTATTAACATCAATCATATCTACCCAAACATCAGGACAACCCTTAGCAATTGCAATTCCGATGATTCCATATCCACATCCGATATCAAGGACTCTTGATCCTTTCGGAAAGTCTGGTAAATTATTCAACAAAACATTGGTTCCAAAATCAACACGATCTTTACTAAAAACCCCTAAATCTGAGAATAAGCTTACTTTCGTGTCTCGAAACGTATATTCTATGATTCTTTCCTGTGAAACTAGGCTATTATCATTTACATAATAGTGACTCATAAACATCTCCCACGTACGACATATTATAATACAAACGATTCATTAATGCAATCTTTTTTTCATTATTTTCATGATGCTTTTCATAAATAAAAAAGCACAATTTAAAATTGTGCTTTACATTCAACTGTTATTAAATTATTTAATTTGAACAACAGCGCCGGCTTCTTCTAATTTAGCCTTAATAGCATTAGCTTCTTCACTTTCGATACCCTCTTTAACTGCTTTTGGAGCAGCATCAACTAAATCCTTAGCTTCCTTTAGTGGTAAGCCAGTGATTTCGCGGATAACTTTAATGACTGCAATCTTATTTGGTCCAATTTCAGCTAAAACTACATTAACAGTTGATGGTCCTTCATCAACTGCTTCTGCAGGTGCAGCACCTTGAACAGCTACAGCAGCAGCAGTAACACCAAATTCTTTTTCAATTGCTTTTACTAATTCATTTAATTCTAAAACAGACATTTCTTTTAAAGACTCTAAAAATTCTTGTACATTAATTTTTGCCATTATATTTTTCCTCCTGTTTAAATTTTACGCTTCTTTTTCTGCTACAGCTTTAACCGCACACGCTAAGTTGCGAATTGGAGCTTGTAGAACACTTAACAACATTGCAAGCATACCTTGTTTGTTTGGTAATCCTGCAAACACTTTTAAATCTTTTTCATCCATGAATTTGCCATCAACGATTCCACCTTTTACTTTTAGTTTTTCGTTTTTCTTAGCAAAGTCATAAATGATTTTCGATGCAATTGTGGCATCTTTTGAGAAAGCAACAGCGCTTGGCCCAGCAAAATGCTCTTGAATACCCTCATAACCAGCTTCAGTAGCAGCACGACGAAGAATGTTATTCTTAATAACTCTCATTTCAACGCCTTCTTTATATAACTGATTACGTAGGTCAGAAACTTCAGCTACAGTTAAACCAATTGGATCAACAAGAACGGCAGCGTTAGTATCTTGAAATTTCTTTAAAGTTTCTTGGACTTGATCAATTTTAATTTTTAATGTTGCTTCTTTCATTCTTTCACCTCCTGAAAAATAAAAACCTTTTTCAATAGACAGAAAAAGGTAAAAAACTCTTTAACCTCGGTAGGAAATTAAGCATTTCTGCGCCTACTGTCTACAGCAATTAAAACGTATTAACTATTTTATTTTATTATTTTTTGGTTGATTAACTTAACATTGATTCTAGAGCAACCTTAACTCCAGGACCCATGGTTGTAGAAATAGAGACATTTTTAATATATATGCCCTTTACTGTAGCTGGTTTGCTCTTAACAAGCACTTGACATACAGTTTTGATATTTTCAGCAAGTTTTTCACTATCGAAACTAGCTTTACCAACTAGCGCTTGAATGTTACCTGTTTTATCAACACGGTATTCAACCTTACCTGCTTTAATTTCACCAACGGCTTTTGTTAAATCAGTAGTAACAGTACCAGTTTTTGCATTTGGCATTAGTCCTTTAGGTCCTAAAATCTTACCTAATTTTCCTAAATCGCCCATCATATCTGGTGTTGCAACGATGATATCAAAATCAAACCATCCGCCTTTAATCTTCTCGATAAACTCAGCATCGCCAACATAGTCAGCACCAGCGTTTTGCGCTTCTTTTTGTTTATCAGGAATCTTAGTAAGTACTAACACAGTACGAGTTTTACCTGTTCCATATGGTAATACTATTGCTCCTCGTAAATTTTGTTCTGCTTTACGAGAATCTAGGTTCGTTTTAAAAGCTACTTCAACTGTACTATCAAATTTAGTAACACTTGTCTTTTTAACTAGTTCTACAGCTTCTTCGATTGGATAGCGCTTAGCTTTATCAATTAACTTAGCAGCTTCCAAATACTTTTTGCTTCTTTTAGCCATATTTTTCCTCCTTAAATGTGGTATAACGGAAATTCCTTCCACAGTTTAAGTTGTATTTATAACAACTTATTAGTAGTTTAGAAACTTCGTTGATTAGATTTTACTTTTCAACAACAATTCCCATTTGTCTTGCGGTTCCTTCAATAATCTTTGCTCCTGCTTCTGGTGTATAAGCACTTAAATCTTCCAATTTTGTTTTTGCAATTTCAAGTACTTTTTCATAAGAAACAGTTGCTACCTTAGTTTTCTTAGGATTTGATGAACCACTTTCAATTCCAGCAGCTTTCTTTAATAAGTCTGATGCTGGTGGAGTCTTTGTGACGAAAGTAAATGAACGATCTTCATAAACAGTAACAATAACAGGAACTTTATATCCAGCTAATTCTCTTGTCTTCTCATTGAATTGAAGACAAAATTGTTGGGTATTAATACCTGTAGGTGATAATACTGGTCCAACTGGTGGAGCTGGAGTAGCCTTTCCTGCCGCCAATTGTAACTTAACGACTTTCGTAATTTTTTTCGCAGCCACGAGACGCACCTCCTTTTTGTCCGTGATGTGGTATAAAGAGCTTTGCTCTCCCACTTATAATAAAATAGTATACGTGATTAACGCACGCTAAAATATTATACTATATTTTTCAAATGAAGTCAATTCATTTTTTATCTTTTTATTCTAACGATTGCAGTATGAGGAAAATGATCTGAAGCAACTATTTCTGGTATTTCAGCCGCTACAATTTCAACAAATTCATTTCCAAAAATATAATCAATCTTTCGTTCTGGATTTATGGAAGGAAAGCTAAGTTTATTTCCTTGTAATTTGGCACTCGCATCTGTTAGATATTGCTCGATTTGTTTGATCTTCTCATCTTCAGGTGTCATGTTTAAATCTCCCATAAAGATACAAGGTCCTTCTATTTTTGCTAGTTCTCTTGTAAGAGTTGCAATTGCATTTCTTTGTTCGCTTTGAGCCAAGCCAAAATGAGATATCAATACAGTTAAATTCAATTCAACAATTTTTGCTTTTATGATACAACGCGTTTCATAGCAAAGTACTTTTTCATCTTTTATTTCCGGATCAGGAATTATTATGGTTTCAATTTCTGTAAGTGGAAAACGAGAAATAATGGCATTTCCATAAGGTCCTTGAGGTAAGTCAATTGCCTTACCAAAATAGTAATAAAAGCCTAGATTCTTCCCTATTATTTCTGCTTGTGCTTGATAATCAATATGAGTTCCTTTTCCCCTAACTTCATTTAACCCAATAATGTCTGCTTTTTGATTACGAATTACATCCGCCATCATAAAAAGATTAATATCACGCTTGATAAAATCTCGTCCATGTTGGATATTAAATGTCATTACTTTTATTTGCATGGTCACTTTAATCCTTTCTCTAATAAAACCCATTCCAAAAATGCTAGGAATGGATTCATTTACTAATGATTACTTTTTTCTACTAAAGATATTTTTTATTGATTCTCCTAATTTATTAAGTTTACTTCGGCGCAAGAAAGTTTTAAACCTACTTTCACGAACAAATTTACTTCCCATATATGTCAACATTTTATTACCGATAAAAACTGTTTCCGAAGTGCCACGACCATATCCAAGAATGATAGCTTCAGTTTCATTTACTGTTCCTAATACATGTATTTGATTTCCTGACATCCCCCCACCTAATTTAGCCATCAAAAATTGATCTTTAATCAATAGTTCTATACTATTTGCCACACTATGTTTAGGTTCTGTAATACTTGCATAACGACCACAAGCCATTAGCCAAGTAGGTAAAATATCAAAAGGTTTTACTTTAACACCAACGCTTTGGATATCACATTGACCATTTTTATAATTTCTCTTTAACGTTAAGATATCTTTTTCTATTTTCACTTCCATGTGTTTCATGGCTTGCCCGAAAAGAATGGAAAATCCGGTTGGCTTTAAATCAAACCAATTATTGTTTTTCAAAAACATTTTCATGCGGATAGATCCTATTTTTAAACGCAAAGACTTTTTATAAGAGATATAAAAAGGTCTCATCAATGTTGGGTAGATACCTGTATATTCTTCTACTCTAAAAGTACAATACGTCTTTTTTGCTCTTCTAATGAGTGGTTTCTTAAATCCTTTTTCCTGTAAAGAAATTTCCAATAGAGAAGGAAATACACTACGAATGAAATGAGCTCCATTTGTTGAGTTAGTTAGCATAACAGCAGCTATTCCTTGTTCTGGCATAAATACCATTTGAGAAAAATGAAAAATAGTTCCTCCTGAATGACCTATCACATCACCCATGCCTGGAAATTGATATTGGTTAAACGCCAATCCCAATCCCATTTTAGTTCCTTCTTCGTCTTCAAAGTTAGGTTTTTCTAGCATCATTGCTACAGTTTCTGCTTTTAAAATTCGCTTATTACCAATTCGACCCCCATTTAAAAACATCTGAGCAATTTTGATACAATCTAAGGCACTCATATAAGTATTAGACCCTGCTGGAATAATGGTGCTAATGTAATCCTCTTTTTCTTCTCCTAAACTGTTATAAGAACGTGAAATCTCGTATTTGTGTTGACGGAAATCTTCAGAGGAGCAAATAAAGTTTGCTTCTATTCCTAAAGGATTAAAGATATTTTTTTGCACATAATCCGTATATTTTTTCTTACTTACTCGTTCAATCACAATTCCTAACAATGTATAACCCAAATTTGAATAAGCAAGCATCTTTCCTGGAGGAGCAATTAAGTATTGATTGGCTAGATAACCAATGATATCATTATAATCTTTCATTTCTTTCGAAAGCATAATCTCAAAATTATCGCTTGGGATACCAGAACGATGAGTTAGTATATTTCTTATTGTGATTTTATAATTGTCAAATCTATTTTTAATAGTAAATTCAGGAATATATTCACGAATATCTGCATCTAAATGAATTAGATTTTCCTCCATCAACTGCATAATGGATATCGCAGTTAAAACTTTTGTAATAGAACCAATCTTAAATTTAGTGGTATCGTCTACGTTTCTTTCTCCATAGAAATCAGCAAAACCCTTATGTTCAGAAAATAATATTTTTGAGGAATCAGCGACAACAATGCTGGTTCCTTTAACACGATATTTTTCTTGTAATTTTGTAATTTTACTTAAAATATTGTTGTAATCAGCCATTTGAATATCTCCTTCATTAAAGATATAATACTACTTTTTGATAAAAATTGCAATCCTTAATCGTCAATAAAAAAATCTCTAGTTTTCTAGAGATTTAATTTTTATAAAAGTGATACTTCACTAAACGTTAATTCTGTTGGTGTTGCACGACCAAAAGCATAAATTAAAACCGTTAGTGTTCCTTTTTGGTAATCGATACTATCAATGACACCTTCTTGACCAGTAAATGTACCAGCTCCAATTCTTACCTTGTCACCGACCTTACCAGAAAATGTCTTTTCTGTAGTAATTCCACAAAGTTTTAAAATGGGTGCAATCTCTTCTTCAGGTAGAGGAACAGGTTTTGCACCGCCTCCAGAAGAGCCAAGAAAGCCAGTAACCATTGGCGTATTTCTAACCATAAACCATGATTCATCTGTAACAATCATATCAATAAAAACATATCCAGGAAATGGTTTTACAAAAACTTCTTTCATGTCGCCGTTTTTCTTTTTTTCTAGAATTCTTTCTTCAGGAACTAAAACATTGAAAACCAAGTCGCTCATTCCCATCGATTCTACTCTTCGTTCAAGATTTTTCTTAGCGGCGTTTTCTAATCCTGAATAAGTTTGTACTATATACCACGCACGTTCTTCCATTGCCACGCCTTATTATAGTTTACTAGATAGCCATCCGAATAACTCGACAACGTATCCAAAAATCCAATCAGAAAAAATAAAGAATATTGATAAAATTAGAATAAAAGCAAAAACTGTTGCTGTATTCTTTAATAATGTTCCACGATCAGGCCATGACACTCTTTTTACTTCACTGATAGAAGGCTTATAAAATGGCCATGCTGCTAATACTAGAGAAACAGCACCAAGGATAATTAAAATCCAAGCAAAGGCTTTTGGATAATCACCAATTAAGAAGATATCCTCATTGATCACCAAACCACTTGCACCACTACTTGATTCACCAATTAATACCATTGTTCCTAAAACAAGGGCGATTAGTGACAAAGCTAATAAAATAATTCCTTCGTACTTATATTCTTTTGTAAATATGGACATAATTCCATTATTATTTTTTTCTTTTTTCTCAGCCATTTTAGTTCTTCCTCCTATTTTGTTTCCTTATGAACTGTATGCTTATTACATTTCTTGCAAAATTTCTTAATAATCATTCGATTTGGACTAGTTAGTTTATTCCGATTAACAGTATAGTTACGTGACAAACACTCTTCACATACTAAAATTACTTTCTCTCTCATAGCCTTCCCTTTCCAAAACCATATATTATTTTACCAAAATATGGAGTTATTGTCAAGAAATAAATCGGTATTTTCTTGATTAGTTACTATAATCGGTTAATTGGCGAATTTTTTTCTTTGCACGATAAATAGCATTATAAATCTTTCGTTCATCGCAAGCAATTTCTTTTGCTATTTGAGAAATATCTTTTTTACTTTCGTACATCATTTCAAAAACTTTCTTTTCGAGGATGGTTAGATTTATTTTCCAATTCTCTTCAATTTTAAAGGCTGTTTCTTTGACTTCTGAAAGCAAGTAATCCATATTCTCTTGAATGACAACATGATAAAAATATTTACTTTCTCTTGTGAGAATTTCCCTAATTTTTCTTTGCAATATCAAATCAAAGTATTTATTAAATGTCTTTCTTTCATAGATGTCATAAGTTTCAATGGCAATCTTCAACATAATCAATCCTTCTTGAAAGAAATCATCAAAGTTCTTACTTTTTATATGAAAATCTCTAATTCTTGTCCTAATTAGAGATTCATATTTTTTAAACATCATTTCCAATGCTTCATCTTGTTTTTCATAGATTAAATATAACAATTCATAATCGTTATATTTACAAATCATTATTTTTGTTGTCTCCTTATTTCATAAATCATTATTCCTGTACTTACAGAGGCATTTAAAGAATTAATCTTTCCCTGCATTGGAATCTCTGTAAGGAAGTCACATTCTTCTTTCACAAGTCTAGAAATTCCTTTTCCTTCCGAACCAATCACCAAAACAATGGGCATATCATATTTTAATTCCCACATACTACTACTTTTTGGACTTCTTTCAGCACCGACAATCCAATATCCTTTGTCCTTTAATTGCTTTAGGGTCTGTGTTAAATTAACCACTTCAACAACTTTTACATATTCAATGGCTCCTGCTGATACTTTTGCAACTGTATTGTTTAGTTTTACACTTCTATTTTTAGGAAGAATGACACCATCTACCCCAGCTGCTTCACAAGTTCTAAGGATTGCTCCTAAATTATGGGGATCTTCTAAACCATCAAGCGCAACAATCAGTGAATTCTTATCCTCTTTCACAATCTCAGATAATGAATAATACTGATAATCTTTCACTACAGCTATCACTCCTTGGTGAAGACCCGATACCATTTTGTCCATTTCATTTTGACTGGTAATGGTATACTTTATATGATACTCTTTTGCTAATGTGATGAACTCTATATTCTTATCAAGAACATAAATTTCTTCCATTCTTGTTGGATTACTAAACGCTTCTTTTACAACATTTTTACCGAAAATATATTCACTCATTTTCTTCCTCGATGATTCTAATCGCTTTGTCGATTAATAGATGTAGTCTTTCTTCCTGATTGCTTAGATACAAATATCCGATGACTGCTTCAAAGCCAGAGCTACTCAAGTACTCACTGATCTTTAGGTTTTTTCTACTAACCCCTCTACCGTGATTTCTTCCTCTTTTAAATATGGCAAGTTCTTCTTCCGTAAACTGATCCATTAAACCAAGGACAATTTTATTATGACCTTTGGCACTGACATACTGAACAGCTAATTTATGAAGAAGATTTTGGTTGGTAATTTCCTTATCAATCAAATGTTTTCTAATATAAAGTTCATAACAAGCATCACCGATAAAAGCTAAATTAGCTCCATTTAACAGTTCTGGTTTTACCATTATAATTGAATTCCCTTGTTGGTTATTTCTTCTCGAAGAATATCTGCTAGAGCAAAATCTTTATTTTTCCGAGCTTCTTGCCAATGAAGAACTAATTCTTTTTCTTCGTTTGTTAAGCGATTTAGTTCAATATTGATTCCTAACACCCACAACATACCATCTAACATTTTTAACGCTTGTTTTAAAACATCACTCTCTGTTTTTCCATTACGGACCAGTAGATTCACATGCTTTGTAGCAGTAAAAATAGCAGTAATAGCGTTCGCAGTGTTGAAGTCATCACTCATCGCTTCAATAAATGCTGATTGTAGTGAAAGTAGTTCTGAATTAACAATTCCATCGATTGGTGCCATCTCTTCAAATTCTAAATCTATTTTTCTAAATAGGCTAACATAAGTGCGTTGTATTTTTTCGAAATCAGTCGTTGCTTGTGCCAATAACTCTTCTTTATAATCAAGTGGTTGACGATAAGGAACATTCAATATCAATAGTCGATATACTTGATAGCTAGTTTTTGACAATAATTCATCAGCCCAAATCACATTTCCTAAAGATTTACTCATCTTTTCTCCACCCATATCAATTCGACCATTGTGCATCCAATAATTAGCGATTTTATGATTATGAGCACATATAGATTGGGCAATTTCGTTGTCATGATGAGGGAACTTCAATTCTAAGCCGCCTCCATGAATATCAATAGGTCCTTTGAATATATTATCAATCATAACAACACATTCTGTATGCCAACCAGGTCTGCCTAAACTCCATGGGGAAGTCCATTGCTTTCCTTCCTCTGTCTTTTTCCAAAGAGTAAAATCAATCGGGTTATTTTTCTTTTCATTGGTATCAATACGAGCACCATTCATCAAATTTTCGATGGTTTGACCGCTTAGTTGACCATAATCAGCAATTTTTGAAACATCAAAATAGACATCACCATCAATGACATAAGCGCCTTCTTTTTTTATCATTAAATCGATAAATTGAATGATACCCTCTATATTTTCTGTTACTTTAGGATTAGCATCATGAGGCAGACAATTTAATTTTTGGTAAGTTGCTTTGATTGCTTTAATATATCTTTCACTAATTTCTGTTTCACTAACATTTTCAGCTTTTGCTTTATTTATAATTTTATCATCGATATCAGTAAAATTAGAAACATAGGTAACCTTATATCCCATATATTTGAAAAATCTTGCAACCGTGTCAAAGAAGATAACGGGTCGTGAATTACCAATATGGATATAGTTATACACAGTAGAACCACAAACATACATAGAAACTTCATTCTTACGTAGTGGTATAAACTCTTCAATTTTATTTGTTAATGAATTGTATATTTTAATCATATAATTAACCTAACTTTCTATTCTTTACACATAGTTATTATATAGGATTTTTACTTCTCTGTAAAGCGATAATATTTTTTTTCAAATTAAAAAGAAGAAATAATTTTTTTTACTTTATTTCTTCTTCTTTTCATTAGATTTTAAACGTTTAGGAATTATAATACTAATCTTTGTGCCTTTTGGTTCATGATGATCCGCAACTATCTTACCCATATGTTCTTCAACAATCGTCTTTGCAATGGCTAATCCAAGTCCATTTCCACCTGTTTCGCGACTACGCGCTTTATCTTCTCGATAAAAGCGTTCAAAAATATGTTTTTTAGTTTCTTCACTGATTCCTATTCCTGTATCCGTTATTTCTAAGTGAAAATCACTATTTACCGTGGTCAGGGAAACTTTTATTTCATCTTCCTCATTGGTATAGCGAAGAGCATTATCCAAAATAATGACTAATAATTGTGTCATTTTGTTACGATCAACAAAGGCATTCACTTCTTCTAAATCCAACGTGAATTCTTTTTTGTTTAATGCTGCCATCTCTCTAAAAATATCTGATGTTTCTCTTACTATTTGAGTTAAATTTACATTTTCAAAATTGATTTTATCACGAGAACTATCACTTCTTGCTAATTGTAATAAATCCGTTGTTAATTTGTTTAGTCTAGCTACTTCTTTAAGCGATATGGCAATATCTTCGGAAACATCATATACAGTTAGATTTGATTTTGTAAGGGTGTTTTCCAATTTACTTTGTACAATTGCTAAAGGAGTCCTTAATTCATGAGAAGCATCACTAACAAATGCCATTTGCTTGTTTAAGGTTTCAATAATTGGGCGCATGGCTGTAATACTTAAAATGATACTTGCAATGGCTCCTGCTAGAATCATAAGAATTGCGGATATCATATATATTCTCACTATTTCATTGCGAGAATTGACTTCTCCATTGACCATTACCAATATTTTTACATATTTAACCAGTGGAACATCTTCATTATACATCGAAAATCCACGAGTAATAAATGTATATTCTTGAGTTCCATTTGTTACTGTTTCAAATTCAACATAGTTATCTAAGTTATTCGTATCAATATAAAAGATGCTATTTTCTTCCGCAACCGCAACAGCATTGATATACTCACTCCATAAACTTTGGTCAAAGTAATCTCCAGGATCAAGCATTCCTTCATTAATTCGCGAAAACCGATCATAATCTTGAATAATATAAGAAAGTAAATTGCTTGAATAATATCGAAACACCTCATCATCAGTATAGAAAATCATCATAATTCGAGCATTGTTGTTATTTCTAACAATCAAGCGATCACTCTCAGCAGAATATTCTAAACTTTCTTTGATATTTTCTTCCGCTGTAATTATGTCTTTTTTTATGCTATTAAAAAAAGTATTATTGATGGAAGTGACAGCTAATACTCCCAACAAAATAAAAATAGCAAAAAAAGCAATTAAATTGAACAATATCAATTCTGTGTATTGCCTTTTAATAAAATCATTTGCGAAATTATTCTTCTTTCTCACTCCACATATAACCTACATTTCTTAAAGTTTTTAAATAGCCATTATAATCATACTCTTTTAGTATTTTACGCAAGTTAGAAACATATACTTCCACAACGCTCCATATCGTATCTGAGTCAAACCCCCAAACACGATTAAACAATTGTTCTTTCGGAATGATAATTTCCTTATTGCGAACCAAATATTCTAGGATATCATACATTTTACCAAATACATCTATCTTTTTACCATTAATAGTAACTGCTTTATGAATGACATCAAATTTCATATCTTTAAATACTAGTTGAAGCCCTTGAAAATTATTATTGTAACGGCGTAGTAGTGCTTCCGTTCTTGCTAGCAGTTCATCACGATAGAATGGTTTTGTGATATAGTCATCTGCTCCTAGTCTTAATCCTTTGACTTTGTCATTAACATTATCCCGCGCTGTTAGAATTAATACAGGACAATTACTGAATTCTCTAATCTTACTTAATACTGTAAAGCCATCAATAAAAGGAAGCATAATATCAAGAAGAATTAAATCATATATATCTTGCTCTGCTTGAAATAATGCTTCTTCTCCATCATAAACTGCATCTACTTCAGCTAAACTTTTCAACATCTCGCAAATACTTTTATTTAAATTAGGATCATCTTCCACGACTAATATCTTCATATTATACACCTCAATTCTTATTATACATCATTTTCTTAATTAATTCTTAAGAAAAAACAAATAAAAAAGGCAAGTATATAAACACTTGCCCTGGATAATTAACGTTTTGAGAATTGTGGTGCTCTACGTGCACCTTTAAGACCATATTTCTTACGTTCTTTTGCACGAGGATCACGAGTAACCATACCTGCTTTTTTAAGTACAGATCTGAAATCACTATTTACTTCCATTAATGCTCTTGTGATTCCATGACGGATTGCGCCAGCTTGACCAACAATACCACCGCCATCAACATTTACTAATACATCATAGCTACTTGCAGTATTTGTTAGATTTAATGGTTGTAACACGTCTAGTCTAACTGCTGAAGAAGGGATATAATCAGTAAATTCACGTTTATTAATTGTAATTTTACCACTACCAGGAACTAAACGAACACGAGCAACGGAGCTTTTACGTCTTCCTGTACCATAATATTGTACTTGTGCCATATTAATTTACCTCCTAGCCTTTCAAATGATAAACTTCAGGTTTTTGTGCTTGATGTGGATGTTCAGGCCCAACATAAACATAAAGTTTCCTATACATATCATCACCTAATTTTGTTTTAGGTAACATTCCTCTGATGGATTCTTCAAGAACTTTTTGTGGTTGAAGTTCAAGCATTCTCTCAGCGCTTCTACTTTTTAAACCACCAGGATATCCTGAATGGCGATAATACATTTTATCCGCTAATTTATTTCCTGTTAAGGCTACTTTCTCAGCGTTAACAATAACAACATAATCTCCACAATCTACATGTGGTGTAAAGATAGGTTTATGCTTACCTCTAAGTAATGTAGCTACTTCAGTAGATAAACGTCCTAATACTAAATTTTCAGCATCTACAACAAACCATTTTCTTTCAATTGTTTGTTCATTTGCCATATAACTTTTGCTCATATTTTCCTCCTAATTTTCAGTAAACAATCAAATCGTGGTCATTTGATTAAAGAGGGCTTCTTTATTGTGGGAAATAAAAATATACCTCACATATAATACTATATTGCTCATTTTTTGTCAAGCATATTCTTGTTTTTTTGAATATTAACAAGCGCAAATAAGCAAGTAAAATAAAAAAACATTTGCTTTTGTCTTGTAAAAAAAATCGTAACATTTGATAAAAAAGTAGGAATGGATTGATTCCTACTTTTTTTTGATATCCTTTTTATGGTTGCATTGCTCCAAACAAAACAAGCCATGCAAGAATTGATTTTGCAACTAAACTCAAAACAATGTATGTTCTTTCACCATATAAATAATCTTTCCATTTACCAAGTTTTAGATACTGAGCGACCATATTGAATGGAAAAGCATTAAATGCAAAGAAGTAAGACGCTAAAATTGCCCAAGCAAACCATGGAGCATCAGCAACATTTCCCGATCCAAAGATATAAAGCCCTATCACGATCCATGGAGTAATACCAGCAATAGCACCCCAAACAAATGGGCCCCATTTAACCTTGCCTTTTTCAAATCCAGAATTCATTTGTTCCATTACTAAACCGAATAAATTCATCAATGCATTAACAACAAATATTAATAATAGTGATGCAATATCAACTACACCAAACAAAACTGCTGTTAATACAATCATAATTGATGAACTTAAGGCATATTCAAACCAACGGAATCGATTGATTCCTTTCTGTAAATCTTCTGTGTACACATGAAATAGTTTTTTAGGAACAGAAATAATGAAATGTGCTAACGCAGAAAGGAATAAGAATAATGCAACAAGAATACCAAATGGTAAAACAAATAACTCACGCCCCTAAAGGACCAATCCTTCGCCAATAACAAATGTTAAGTAATTTTGAACAATAGTTGGTTGGAAGGCTTCGATTTTATCAATTACAAAATATGCTAAGAAAACCATAGCAATTCCTTGAATTAGATGAAATCCTCCCATAATTAAATTAAAACGACGTAATTTTTGAAATACATTTTCCATATAAATCCCCCTTATGATGCCATTATACCTAAAAACTATAAAATATCAAATGATTTGCATTTTAACATTTATGAAAATTTTTCATTATTATGATTCAAACTAAATTTCTTATTTAAATACCTACTCTATTAACTTGTTATATTTTTTACTACTATCTTTCGCAAGAGAAACAGGATATTTCTCTGCATTTTTCTTCATTTTATTAATGATAATTTCTTCTATATTTAAATTGTATTTTTCAGCTATTTGGATACCATAAACAAATACATCAGCGAGTTCCTCGGCCAATCGACTTATGCTTTCTACTTCATCAGACCATTGATATAATTCGAGTAATTCACAAGCCTCTAAAACTAAAGATTTTGCTAGGTTGCTACCGGTATGAAACTGATCCCAGTTCCTCTCCGCAACAAAATTGTTAATTAGTGAAATAATCTTATCATTCATATATAAACTCCTTATTTACCCTTATTATATCATTTTATAAAAAAATAACCACTAAAAAGTGGCTATTCATTATGCAATCGCATTTCGATTAAAAAGCCCATAAATTTGTTTTACTCCTGTATAAGTAATAAAACATTGAGGATCAATCTGTTTTGCGATATTTTTATATTCTTCAGCTTCATAACTTGATACAACAGTGTCTAAAACATATTTTGTTTTATTTGTGTATCCCCCAACGGCCGTATAAATCGTAATTCCATGATTAAACTTTGAAATTAATTCATCACGCATACGATCTTTTTCTTCTGTAATGATGCTAACTTTCATGTATTTATAAATCGTATGAACCTTATCAAGTACTAAAATACCGATAATTAAACGAATAATCGTATAAATTGCAGTTTCAACTGTCCCAACAAAACCAGAAACTAAGATAATCGCTAAGTCAATGCTTAAAGAAAACTTTGCAAATGAAATATTCTTTTTAAATGAGACATATTGACTAATAATATCCATTCCTCCAGTGGAAGATCCAACACGTAGAGCAATCCCACATCCCAAGCCTGTTAGCAAGCCACCTAAAACAGATAGTAGTAATTTATCATCTACTAAAGCGATAAATGGATTGATACCGAATTCTGTTTTTAAATACTCTAAAAGCGCAATAAATATAGTTTGCATTGCAATAGAACCTACACTTAAAATTGCAAATCGTTTACTAACACCCTTATATCCTATTAAGAATAAAGGAACATTTAAAATAGCAATAAAGATACTTTTAAAACCTGGTATCGGTTTTCCTGTTACACCTATCATGATTGTTTCAATAATTTGTGAAATACCCGTTACACCACCAGCATAAAAAGAACCAAGGTCTAAAATCCATACAATTGCTAAGCAATAAATTAAGGTACCAACTAACATACCCAAGACAACAGAAACGTTTCTTTTTTTAAAAAAATTTACAATGCTGTTCATAAATCTTCCTTCTAGCTTATTTTTGCAAAACTATTTTCTTTCATGACCTGTAGTAATTCTAAACTTTCCTTAGAACTACTTGCAGTTAGAAGCATTCCCTCAGATAGATGTCCTCTAATAGTAACTGGTTTTAAATTAGCAACTACTAACACTTTTTTTCCAACCAATTCCTGAGGATGATAAAACTGAGCAATACCAGAAATAATTTGGCGAACCGAGTCTTCAATTTTAATCTTAAAGATTAATAGTTTGTCAGACCCTTCCATTTTATTTGCTTCCAGAATTTCCCCAACACGAATATCTACTTTTTCAAAATCCATGATTGTTATTTCTTCTTTTGTTTTTACCTTGTTTTCTACTTTAGCAGCTTTACTTTGATGATATTTTTGTTCTTCAAGAACATCTAGTCTTTTAAATAAAGCATCTATTTTTTCTAGTGTTTTTTCATTATCAGTAACACCAAACACCAATTGATTACATGCTCTATTCGCCTGTGAAACATTTAAGTGCAACAAAATAGTTTCTGCTGTTCCTGGAATAACTGGTGATATCATCATTGCAATCAGTCTTAGACTCTCATACAAATGATACATTACTTCATTCAATTCTTCTCTCTTTGTTTCATCCTTTGCTAATACCCAAGGAGATGTTTCATCGATGTATTTATTGGCACGGCTTATTAAATTCCATACTTCTATCAATCCACTTTGAAAACGAAAATTAGCAAAATAATCGTGATATTTCTCAATCGTTTCACTAGCAAGCTTACTTAGTTCAGTGCTTGCAGGATTTAATGTCTGTTTTGGTTTTTGTACATAGCCATTAAAATATTTATTAATCATTGCTATGGTTCTACTAACAAGATTACCCAAATCATTAGCTAAATCTGTATTATAACGCTCTACAAAACGGTCATAAGAAAATAAACAATCATTTCCCAGTGGCATTTCTCTCACTAAATAATATCGAAGTGAATCAAGTCCATATCGTGATGTCACATCTTTTGGATAAACAATGTTTCCAACAGACTTCGACATCTTTCCTTCTTTCATTAGAACCCAACCATGAACATATAATTTAAAGTTAATTGGAATATTAAGTGCCATTAAAATGATTGGCCAAAAAATAGCATGGAATCGAAGGATATCTTTACCCACAACATGAGCAACCGTATCCCCTTTCAGCCAATATTTTTCAAACAAGGTTGGATTATCTGATCCATATCCCAAAGCTGTAATATAATTGCAAAGAGCATCAATCCAAACATAAACCACATGTTTTGGGTTTGACAATACTGGGATTCCCCATTTAAAAGATGTTCTACTAACGCATAAGTCTTCTAGTCCTTGTTCAATGAATGATACGACTTCATTACGACGTGATTCCGGTTGAATGAAATCAGGATGATCTGTTATATGTTTTAATAATCGGTCACTATATTTTTTTAGATTTAAGAAATAGCTTTCTTCTTTAATCTTCCTTGTTGGCTTTCCACAATCAGGACAAATACATTCTTCTCCTACTTGTGTTTTAGTAAAGAATGCTTCACAAGATACACAATAATCGCCTTCATAATAGCCAAGATAAATATCACCTTGTTGTAATAATTGTTCAAAAATTTGTTGGACAACCTTTGTATGACGAAGTTCCGATGTCTGAATAAAATCGTCATTAGAAATATTTAATTCTTCCCATAATGATTTAGTTTCTTTTGCAATTTGATTTACAAAATCTTGGGGATTTTTTCCAACTTTTTTAGCTGCTTCTTCTATTTTTAATCCATGTTCATCCATTCCTGTTAAATAGAAAGTATCATCTTTCATAAAGCGATGGTATCTTGCAAATACATCACACGCAATTGTTGTATATGAATTACCGATATGAACATTTCCACTTGAATAATAAATGGGTGTTGTTATATAGCATGTTTTTTTGTTCTTGATTTCCATATTGTTTACTCCTACCATAAAACCTTAAATACTTTGTATTTCTCCATAAATGGAGGGGTATCATCACCTAGTGCATCTTTGATTGGGATGGTTATAATTTGATTGTTACGCTGACAAACACATACACCAGTTTCATCGTTTAATAAAGCTTCTACCGCTTTATATCCCATTTCAGAAGCTAACACACGATCTTTCGCCGTAGGTCTTCCTCCACGTTGAATATGTCCTAAAATAGTTGCTCTAGCATCAAACGGAGTTTTCTCACTAACTTCCTTAGCCAACCAGTTTACATCAACCATATTTTCCGCTACTATAATAATAGCATGATTTTTGGCTTTAGCTGCTTGAGTTACATTGTCAAGAATTGCTTGTAAATCAAAACCAGTTTCTTTACTGACAACAAATTCTGCACCTACTGCAATTGCTGTCCAAATAGCAATATCGCCACAGTTTCTTCCCATTACTTCAATGATACTACAGCGTCGATGGCTACTCGATGTATCTCGAAGTTTATCGACTGCTTCAACAACCGTATTTAAAGCGGTGTCAAAGCCTATTGTAAAATCAGTACCGCTGATATCATTGTCAATGGTTCCTGGAACACCTACTGTGTGAATACCCATTTCTGAAAGTGCTAAGGCTCCTCGATAAGTACCATCCCCACCGATAGCAACCACAGCATCAATTCCATAAATAGCTAAATTGTCAATGGCAATTTGACGAACTTCTGGCTTAGTGAAATCTTTTAAGCGTGCTGTTCCTAAAAATGTTCCTCCCAATCCTAGTCTTTCAGAAACGGACTTACGATATAGTCTCTCAATTCGTCCTTCATACATTCCTAAAAACCCATCATGGATTCCATAAACTTCAATTCCTTTTTGAATTGCCGTACGCACAACAGCTCTAATCGCTGCATTCATGCCAGGAGCATCGCCACCTGATGTTAAAACACCTATTTTTTTAATCATATATACCTCTATACTCTTCATCTATCTTTTAATTCAATAATTTATTATTATATCATATTTTTTTTATTTCACAACATAAATATTTTCGAGCACCAATTGCTTCTTATTATCACGAATATCGACTTTACCTTCCCCGATATAAATAATACCATAGCTTAGTTTTGTTGAAAACTCTTGGTAAACTTTTGGGAAAATAACAGCATCAATGGTATTCGCATCATCATTGATTTCCAAAAACGCCATCTCTTCGTTTTTCTTTGTTTTAATCACTTTAATTCGTTCAATTACAAATAGTATCTTTTGTTTTTGCCCTACAGTTAAATCAGAAATAGAAACTGTTTTATATTTTTCTTTCACATTTGGATATTTCATGAAAATATCATATTTTAAATTAAATCCCAAATATTCTCTTTCTAAACGAGAGATTTCTTCAAAACTGTATTCTTCTTCTTTAAAGATATGCTCTGATAATTTATCTTTTAGAATTGCTCCATAATTCGCTAATTCTAAACTAGTGTCATATTCTAGCACCATCTGTTTTCGAGGAATTTGAAAACAATCAAGAGCACCAGCATAAATCATACTTTCTACGATTCGTTTGTTTAAAATATCTTTTGTACGACTAACAAACTCATCATAATTATGATAAAAGCCATTTTTCTCCCTTTCTTCAAGCAAAGAAGTCAGTGTTAAAGCCCCAAGATTCATAATTCCTAAGAAAGAATAGTAAATTCCTTCTTCAGTAGCTACAAAATCAGCTCTACTATAATTGATGGAAGGTAAAAAAACTTTGATATTTCGTCTATTACAGTTCTTAATATAAGACTTTATCAAGTGAATACTTCCTATTGTATTACTCATTAAAACTGCCATAAAGTGTTTATAATAGTGGCATTTCAAGTAACCCATTTGATAAGCAACTAAAGCATAGGCAACAGAATGGGATTTATTAAAACCATAATTAGCAAACTTAACAATGTAATCATAAACTTCATTACTAATTGCTACAGAATGCCCTTGTTTTGTTGCTTTTTCAACAAATCTTTCCCGTTCAGCTACCAAAACTCCTGCTGTTTTTTTCGTGATGGCTCGTCGTAAAATATCAGCTTGACCTGCTGTATAACCAGCAAATTTTTGTGCAATCTGAATGACTTGCTCTTGATAAACGATAATACCATAGGTCGATTTTAGGATATCTTTTAGATCTGGATGAAGATACTCAATCTTCTCTTGACCAAACTTACGCTTTACAAAAGAAGGAATCATATCTTTTGGCCCTGGTCTAAACAAAGCAATGGCGTTAACGATATCGTTAAATTCACTGGTTTCTAACATCATTAATGTCTTGCGCATTCCCCCGGATTCTAGTTGAAATAATCCATCTGTATCTCCACTAGCAATCATTTGATAGGTTTCTTTATCATTGAGTGGAATTGCATTTACCTTTATTTCATCTCCAGTTCTAGCTATCACCTCATCAATGATAGTGAGGTTTCTAATTCCTAGAAAATCTATCTTTACTAAGCCAATTTTTTCTAAATCGGTTGCTTCATACTGTGTTTGTGAGAGTCCATTAATCCCCTCTTGTAAAGGAGTGTAGCGAACCAACTCAGTATCTGCCATAATGATTCCCGCTGCATGTGTTGATATATGACGGGGCAATCCTTCGAGCTTATACACCAAAGAAATGAGATATTGTACCTTTTCATTTTCTCGAATCATTTTCTGAAATAGAGGATTATCCTTCACGATTTCTGCCATACTGTCAAAACGATTTCCTGTGTATTTTAAAATCTCATTGAGATATAAATCACTCATATTCATAACTCGTGCAATATCTCTTATGGCTAGTCGTACTCCAAATGTACCAAATGTTGAAATATGAGCTACTTTTTCACTTCCATATTTTCTACCCACATAAGCGATTACTTCATCTCGACGATTATCTGGAAAATCCATATCGATATCAGGCATTGAGATACGCTCAGGATTTAAAAAACGCTCAAAAAGTAAATCATACTCTAACGGATCTATATCGGTAATTCCTAGTGAATAGGCAACCAAAGAACTCGGCGCTGATCCTCTTCCAGGTCCAACAAGAATTCCAGCCTTTTTCGCGTACTTAACAAAATCATAAACAATAATAAAATAATCACTAAATCCCATTTTTATAATAACATCTAGTTCATATAACAAGCGTTGGCGATATTTTTCATATTCAAGGTTTTTACCTTTCAGTCTTTTATTAAGACCAATCATCGCTAACTCTTGTAAAAAATGACCCGTATTCTCAATTTCACCCGAATATACAGGCATTTTATAATTTCCAAATTCAAGAACAACATTACATTTATTCGCGATACGAATTGTTTCTATGATTAACTCTGGGTATTTACGAAATAAATCTACTGCTTTTAGTGGAGAAATAAAACTCTGGTTCATTTCTTTTTCTGTGTATGGATAATCATTTAGTGATAGTCCTATGCACTTCAACATCTTGTAGGCTTCAAAGTCATCGTTATCAAGATAACTTGCCTTATTGATTGCCACAGTTTGAAGTTTTATTGAAGAAGCATAATTAATTAAATCCTCTGCCATATTCTTCATATCAATGGTTTGTAAATCAATTCCTAAATAAAGGTCAGGAAATGATTTTTGATATTGATGAATGATCTCTTTTGCTTCTTCAAGACTACCTTCACGATATAGCTTAACAATTTCATTTTCATCGCTTGGAATAATCACCAAACAATGATCAGCATAATGACTAATCGTTTCTAAATCAATCCCTTCTTTATTTTTTTTAGCCATTGTGGCTATCTTTAATAGAGATTGATACCCTTGATTATCTTTTGCGTATAATAGGAGAGAATTGTAGAAGTTTTTGTTAGAAACAACTGTTATATTGATACCAATAATTGGTTTAATCCCATTTTCTTGACACAACATATAGAACTTTAAAGCTCCATACATGTTATCAAGATCGGTAATGGCTAATGCTGGATATCCATATTCTTTTGCTTTTTCAATCAAAGATTGTAATCGATTAGGTGACGACAATAAAGAATATTCTGTTTCAGTATATAGATTCACATATTTTATTGTTGTCTCTTGTATAAACATAGAATCACCCCAAAAACCATCTTGTATGAAACCAAACTAACTAACTATAGTATAACATATTATCTATTTTTTTCCATTACAAAATTATTTTTTGGTTTGTTTCCTTTTCTTAAAGCCATAACTACATCCTACACTGATTAAGACAACACCAATTCCCCACAACAAAAAATAATTGCTTTTACTTTCCACTTTTTGAAATACTATTTTATCACCCATTCGACTAGAGACAAGCGATGTTTTATAAAAGCGATCAGTAAAAGCAATCAAACATTTTTCAAGGCTATCATTAAAACGGGTAATCATAATTTGACCAATGGGCATATCTTGTTCTCTAGCTACAAAAGAAAAATCGAGTATTTTTTGACGCTGATAATAATAACTTCCAATATCATAAACAAGATTGATGGTTGCTTGGTATTCTTGATCTAGAACTAGCCAAGGAACTATTATATCACTATCTGTGATTGGGTAGGAAATGGTTTCTTCTTTATCATGATTGGTAAGTATAATTTCAAAATAGCGAATCGTTCTATCATTATCTAAACAAGAAACAGCAATTGATGCTTTTGCATTGGTTAATTCAATCAAAGGTGCTTTTTTAATAACCTGCATGGTATAAGATAATCCAGGATTGAACGTATTTCTTTGATTTTGACTATAATAGATAATTTTATCTATTTTTATTTGATGCTTCCCATATTCTAAAGGAGCAACAAGATTTATTACTAACTTATTCGTTGAGGAATAATAAACAAAATCCGTTGTTTCCTCGCCGTTAATCACAATCTTTTCTATTTCTTCAATTCCTTTTATTTCATAAGTGAGTTTATAGGTCTCACCTCTATTTACTTCAAAGTCAGCAATCTCATGGATATCTTCTGTAAACATGATTTGTTTATGAGAAACAAAAAACTGAAAGGTTGTCACTTGTCCATTTGCACCAATCAAATCTAATTTCACTTCTTTTTCTTCTTGTAAAGCATAATTATTCAATATTTCATTTCCATCAAGATACGCTTTTCCTTTAAACAATAGTTTGTAATTTAGGGGATAAATTCCGCCATTGATAACGTTGACTTCTAAAGGAACCTCAATTTCTTGTACAAGAGAAAACTCAATATCTCCCTTACTCAAGCATCTCTTTGTTTTTTGATATTTTCCATAGATTTGTGGATCATAGGTAGGAGTATATGTTTCTTCATTCACATCAACAATTCCATAAAGAGTGGTTAATTGATCTTCATTCCAATAAAAATCCAAAATGCAAGTTTGATGAGCGTCACGATAAAAAATCCCCCTATCGGTAAAGGAGTATTTTCCTTCTTTATAATCAACATTCAAGATTTCTCCTATCAATTCATTCTTTACTAGATTAAATAAACATAGTTTTGTGGAATTAACTAACAAAAGAGAACCATTTTTTCCCATTTGTGTATAATCAAATGTACCATTGAGATTTACTTTATAACTGCTTTCTAATTGATTGTCAAAATAATAAAGCTGGTTATCAGCAACAAAACAAAGCATATTATCATATAAACAATAACTTTGCAGATTCATAATATCATTTATAGCAATCTCTTTTATCGGTTTCATTTGTTCATCTAGAATAGCAATTGCTAACACATGTTTACCAATCCCACTATAGCAAAAATCCCCTCCTGTTAAGGGATCTTTATGGAAAAATAAAAAAGCTCTATCTCCATCAATCATCAATCCCAATCCTTTGTCCTCTTTTAAACCTCCTATCGCATGAACAAAAATCTGACAATCAGCAGTAATCTTGATTACCAATGCATCTCTTAATGCTTTTTCTTTATCGCTGGTAATGACCGTCTGATCATAATCCATAATAGAACCAATTAAATAAAAATTCCCTTCTTGGATAAAAAAATCGTTAATCTCTACCAATGCATCTCGAGTAATTAGCTCCTGATGAATAACAGTTCCTTGATTGTTTAGTTCTAAAAAATAGAATTCTCTTTCTTGCCAGTATACAACACCAATTGTATCTTTATGACTTACTACTTTAGGATTAGATACCCTTTGTAAATCATATTCCCAACCATTTAGATGAGTAATAATATAATTTTCTTCCCCTTCTTTTATCAAGTTTGTGATTCCATCACTCCAAATAACCTCTATTTCTATTGGTATTTCTTCTTTAATGATCCCCCAATTAGAAGCATAAGAAAATATGAGACTTATAAAAAATACCCCTATTTTACTCATGTTTCTTCCTCCTTTGAGGGATGATTAATCCAATGATTATCCCAATTACTGCTAGTGATAATAAAATATAAATATAGTAAGTGTTATTTTCTGGAGTTTGTTCTTTATAATGAATTGTTATTTTATCTGTTTCTATTGGGTTTTCCACTTCCTGTTTTCTCTCCATATTAACACTTTGCTTTGTTATAATATCTATTTGATCTAGAGACTTTTTCTTCACAGTAAAAGTATAATATAGGGTCTGATCGTTTCCCTGTAATTCAAGGATATAGGTTCCTTCTTGAGAACATATATATCCAGAATCTATTTTCTCATTATTTAAATATCCAACGCCATTAAAAGCAAGCGTTAACCCACAATCATAAATCTCTTTATTGCTTATATTAATTCTTACTGGAATTTCTATGGTATAAGGTAAAACAAATATATAATTACCCGAATAAAAAGCATACAAAGAAGTTACTTTTCCAAACATATCCTGGTTGGAAGGAGTTGTTAATGCTTTACTTGATAAATATATTCCATTGAACATAACCGCAGAGTCGCTGATTTTAATATGTAAATGACTTTCTAAATGGGGTTGTTGATACCCATTGTTTTCTATTATGCTTCCACAATAAATAATATGATTAATCAAATATACAGAAATAGGAATATCTGAAGCCATACTTGGTTTTGTTGTTTGGTGAATGATTTGCCAATCATTGGTAAGAATCATCAACTTATAATGATATGTATCTCCTTGTTTCATATTGCAACAAATACTAATATAATCCCCTATTTCAATCGTATAATCATAAAATTTCCCTTCGTTGTAACTAAGTCTTAATTTCATTTCATTGATAAAATTAAGTTCTAAGTCATAATAAGAAAAAGTTAATCCGTCATCCCAATAATCATTGCTAATAATTGCTAACTTATTTTGTGTTACGATAAGTTTTGATTTTTTAAATAAATATTTATTCTCTAATGGAGTATGGTTTTGATATTCTAATCGGTTATCATAGCAAACAAGCGCTCTAAAATTTGTTTCATCATTGCTGTTTATAAAATATCCATCCCCATCAAATTGGATATAGAGATAGAGATTACCATTGTGCATTTGTGCTCCAAATAAACGATTGTTGCCATCATTACCCAATAGTCTTGTTTCTTTTATTTGGAAATTTTTCTTATTTACAAAACCTACTACAATGTTTTGGTTGCTTCTTTCATTCGTAATAAAATCGCCATCATTGGAAAAAGTGATCCCTGTAAAATAATAACAATCTTTATAAGCAAAAATATGATGACCTTCACTATTTTTAGTTCCCCCAAGTAAGATTTTATCTTTTAATACACCATTCGTACTAAATTTTGCAATCACAATTTTATTAACATCCGTAGCTGTTTCATACTGTCCAATGATAATGATATTTTTATCATCTAGTATAGCATCGTTGATTACACCATAACCCCAATCCGTAAAAACCTCTTCCCAAACTAATTCTTCATTTTCATAATAAGCGAGATAAGGAAATTCTGATAAATTTTCTGTTCGAAAAGGATAATAGCCAGTATCCACTCTTCCTATTAAAAAATAACTATTCTCATCTACTCCTATTACTTTAGTAATATGATAATCATAATTATGCTTCAACAAGAATAAATCCTTTGTAAATTCAATCCCTTGTTTAAATTTTTGCTCATCAATTTTAGTAACCTTTTGTCCATCATCGAAAAACTCACTGACATCTTCTTCATCTGTCGTAGTAAACACCTCATAATTACCATAAAACGATGATAAAACCAACATTAAATTCAATAATAATTTCATGTTTCTTCCTCCTATATCTATATATTAGGAAGAAAGCTTCTGATTTCTTTTTCTTAAAATAAAAAAAGCACAAAAAATTAATTTTGTACTTGATTAAGGTTCTTTATTTTTGTTCTGTCAAACGAACAACATCGCGGGCAATCATCAATTCTTCTTTGGTTGGAATTAAGAATGCTTTCACAAGAGAATCCTTGGCTGTGATTTCTGCAATTTCTCCCCGTGCTTTGTTGGCTTCTGCATCTAGCTTAATCCCTAAAACTGCCAATCTATTAATTACTTGTTCACGGCAACGAGAACTATTTTCTCCAATACCAGCCGTGAAAACAATAGCATCCAATCCTCCCATTTGAATATAATAACTACCAATATAATCAGCAATACGTTTATATTGAATATCTAGAGCTAAACGGCATCTTTCATTGGTATCAAGGTTATTTTCTAAGTCACGAGAATCGTTAGAAACTCCAGAAACACCTAGGTATCCAGATTTTCTGTTTAAGATCACTAACAACTCAGAAATAGTAAATCCCTCTTTTTTAGCCATATATTCTAAAACAGTTGGGTCAATATTACCACTTCTAGTTCCCATTGGAATTCCTTCTAATGGTGTTAATCCCATCGATGTATCCACACAAATACCACCTTTAACAGCAGCAATAGAAGCACCATTTCCTAAATGGCATGTGACAATTTTTGTTTCTTCGATTGGTTTCTTTAATAATTCTGCTGCCATATAAGCAACATATTTATGACTGGTTCCATGAGCTCCATATTTTCTAATTTTATATTTCTCATACCATTCATAAGGAAGAGCATACATATAGGTGTCAGGTTTCATCGTTTGATGAAATGATGTATCAAAGACAGCAATATTAGGAACTCCAGGTAAAACCTTCAAAAAGGCTCTAATACCGATTAGATGGGCTGGATTGTGTAGAGGAGCTAAATCACATAACTCTTCAATTTTTGCAATAGTATCATCATTAATAATTGCTGAATCTTGGAAGTACCAACCACCTTGGACAATACGATGACCAACGCCACTAATTTCATTCAAGTCTTTTACGATTTGGCGATTCACTAAATCATCCAATACTAATTTTACTGCTTCTGCATGATCTTTGATCGGTAAAACGATCTTTTCTTTATCCCCATTAAACTTAATGGTATAGTAAGCATCCTTCAAACCGATTCTTTCAACAATTCCTTCTGTTATTATTACTTCATTGGGCATTTCCAATAATTGAAATTTTAGTGATGAACTACCAGCATTAACCGCCATAATTTTTTTCATGTCTTTTTCCTCCTAAATTTGTTCCATCATATCTTTTATTTCTTCAAATAATTTTTCTGTGTTTTCTCTTGAAAAACTATCCAACCGTAATACCATCATATTATAGTTTTCTAAAACCGCTTTTTTACCAATTAGAATGCTTTTACCTACGCGTCCTTCTTTCACAATATTATCAGGTAGAACGATTAATCCCATTAATGTCGCTTTACTCGCTAAGAAAGAACGAAAGTCTTCATTTCCCTGTTTACTGAAAAAGTCGTTGTCAATGATGTAAATGAAGTAGCCATCTTTAATGATATTTTCTAGTCTTGCTTCCATTACCAAATAAGGAAAATATCGAATTCCTTTTTGATAAAGTTCTAGTGTAGTTTCCAAATCGTAATCATAACTATCTAGATCCCCTATTACAACATCACCACGAAAAGGAACTTTCGTTAGTGCATCTTGATAATAGATAGTAACTTCGTTTCTTTGCAAGTTTGAATTGGCAATCGCTAATTTAACCAAGGTTTCGTTTTTTTCAATTCCAGCTAAATGCGGTTCATAGTCCAAATTGTTACTAATTGCATTTAATGTATTGGCCGTTCCTAAACAAGTATCTAAAATAGCAACATCTTGATCGGGATATTTCGTTTTAATAATCATGGCTAGTAAGTAGTTGATGGAATCTGGTGTCATCAAATCCAATGGAAAATTAATGTGTTTGAATGCTTTAATCACCAATAATTCAAGTGCCAATCTAATTTCTTCATTAAAAAAAGTCTCTAATGTAAGTACTTCATAAATTTCTTCTAGTTTTTTAATTGCTTCTTCTGATAAAGAAGTATCATCAAAACGATCATTGATATCTTTACTAACTCTTAGAAACGATTCAAAATAATCAAGATGTAAATCTTCATAAATAATCATGGCAGCACGATCCAGTAAATCATAATATAAATCTATTTTTTCAAAGTTCATTGTACCCTCTAGATGTCCAATATCTCAAATTGTATATTTTTTTCATCCTTCATTTGGATGATGGCATAGGTTGTTCCTCTTCTTGAACGAGGATATGCTAAAGATCCTGGGCATAAAATATGAATTCCATTTACTAATTGATAATATGGAACATGAGTATGGCCATGAATGATGATTTGACAGTTATTTTCTCTTGCTAGAGCTTCTAGTCTTTTTAATGACAGGAAAGTACGATGACCATGCATTAAATAAATCCTAATAGGACCTAGTTCAAGAATACGATAATCGTTTTTCACAAGAAAATCTTGATTTCCTTTCACTGTTAAGAAGGGTTCTATTTCCTTTTCATCGAGGCCACTATCTCCAGCATGTAAAAAAAGATCTGCATTAGAATGAAGATCAACAATTCTTTTCAATAATGTTAAATCGCGATGATTATCGCTGGCAACAACAATTTTCATAACACTATCCTCTTCATTTTCCATGTAATATATTACCACAATTTTCGTTCATTTACAAGTAAAAATTTTTTCTTTACCTTTTCTCTAAAAAAATTGGTATAATAAAAGAGAGGTCATTCTATGAACAAATTCATGATTAAATTAATCAAAAAATATCAGGATTTAAAACCTGAAGATCGTCGAAAATGGTGTAAATATCATCCGACCTGCTCCAATTATGCAATCGGTGTTTACCAAAAATTCAATTTTTTTAAGGCAACCTTGCTTGCAATTTGGCGTATTTTACGATGCAATCCTTTTTCTAAAGGAGGATATGATCCAGTTCCCCTAACAAAAAAAGAAAAAAGAGAATTTGAAAATTCTCTTAAAGAAAGTGAACTAAAAAATTCTCTTAAAGAAAGCAGTAATCTTACTCCACAAGTCGACGAAGAAGTTGACGATTAAATCAATCAAATCAATTTTTGCTAATTCTTGATCCAACTCTTCAAAAACATTCACTTGTAATTCTAACTCTTCTCCTTCAACATCCAAAACTACTTTGTATGTTCCAGGAGTATTTTTATTTTCACTATACTCATCTTCAATTACACTATAACTTAAGTTTTGTTTAACTGTCTGTGTTCTTTCTAAGAAAGAAACAAAATCGCTAATCTCCATATTATTATCACTAATATCGATATTAATAATTTGCATATCAATCATAAAAATAGGACTTGTTTCATCAGTAACAACAACGGTAATTTCTTTTCTTGCTGTGTTCATTCGATTGTCATTGACAATTAAACCGATTTTAAAGGTTCCTACTCTTGTTGGTGCATGAGAATAATAATCGTATTCAATGGTTACTTGACTTGTAATAATTCCATCATCGTTATCCTCAACAACAATATTCTTTAAAATATCTTGAAGTGTCAATTTTTGATTGTTAGCTATCTCGTAACTAAATGTTCCTGTAAAGACTGGAGCAATATTATCTTCATAATTGACAAGTATCGTTACTGGATAGTCACAACTATTATTTGAACTATCAGTAACAGTATAGGTAATAGTGTAAGTACCTGGGGTTGCTTCATTACCTGTATAGGTATCTGATTTTATTGTAATATAAGAAGTTAGATTTCCATCGTAATTATCTGTAGCACTTAATTCTTCTTTGATCTCTGTAGCTAATAAAGGCGTATATTGATTCGTAGTATAACTATCTTCTCCATTAATTACGGGAGAAGTCGTGTCCTTAACCCAGATAAAAACCGATAATTGAGCTGTGTTTCCACTACTATCAACAACAGAATAAATAATTTCATATTGCCCGATTGTATGCATATTGGAAGAATACTCGTTTTTAGTAATGGTAATTTGTGAAGTAATATCCCCATCGTTATCATCCATAGCTTTGATTGCTGAAGTAATAGTTGCCATACTAACAGGATTATCACAATTGGTAATGTATAGGCCATGATAATTACTAATAACAGGACTATAGTCTAAGATAGGTCCTTGGTATCGTAATTGAAGAGCGGATAAATTGGAATAGGTAGTATAATCCATTGATTCAATCAAACAAAAATTATTTTCTATTTCATACAAACCCAAATTAGCTCCATAATCTTCCATAACATCAAATTCTAAATCAATATACTTTGCATTACTAGGTGGAGTAATTTGGTAATATTTATCCTCTCCATGATTAACGACTGTTGGTTGTAGTGTACTAATCAATTGTTTACTTGCATTATATGCTTTGGTTCTAACCGCTAGTATTTCCGCTTCTTGATAAGCGTAAATTGTTAGCATATAAGTGACTCCTGGTTTAATGCGAATATAATTAAGACAAGTTATCGTTCCATAATTAATGGGATTTCCAACGGTATAATCAAAATTTTCATCTTCTAGATAATTGTAGCCATTGGGTAGGAATTCCCAATTAGGTAGACTATTATCTGCGTGAACCTTAAAAGGGATTATCATGAATAGCAATATCCCTATCATAAATAACATGATTTTTTTCATAGTTTTCTCCTTTTCTTTTGGAGACACTCTTCACACGTCAATGTTATTATAGCAAGAAAAAAGAGATTAATAAAGCCTTTCATATTTCTTTCAAACAACAAAAAAAAGCCTTCGATAAGGCTCTTTTTTTTATATTTTGATTAATTTGTTTTTGCTTGAAGTTCTTTATTTTTCTTTTCCACAGGAGCTTCTGGTGGAATATCTCCTGACTTCTTCAAAGCAAATTTAGTAACTACTGGTCCTACTAGTTCATAGAATAATGTAGCACATAATACAATTGCAAGGATTTGTGAAGAATATTGTGGTAGAGCTTCTGAAGATATCTTTGCCATACCAATAGCAACGCCGGCTTGAGGAAGTAATGCTAATCCCAAATAATTACGAATTGATTTCTCTTCTTTTACAATACTTGATCCTAAATAAGCACCAAAATATTTACCTGCTGAACGAGCGATTAAATAAATGATTCCCACTACTCCTACTGCAGGAATGACAGTTAAATCCAATTCTGCACTGGATATAATGAAGAACAACATAAATAGTGGAGGTGTCCATCGTTCCATACCATCTAATATGATTAAAGAGTCGTTTCTAGTATTACAGAAGACAGCTCCAATCATCATACATAATAATAGAGGAGAAACAGAAATTGGCAGAATTTGTGATAAGCCAACACCAGTAAAGACTACAGTAATCATCCAAATTAAGCGATTAGCGCGAGATTGGAAAAATCTTGTAGCTAGCGATAAAATAAGACCTAATACAGCACCAATACCCAAAGAAACAGCAATTTCTAGTAATGGCATTAAAGCAATACTAGTAAATGTAATTACTTCTCCATTGGCAAATACTTTTGCAATAGCCAATGATACAGCAAATAAAATCAGTCCAAAAGCATCATCAAGAGCAACTACGAGTAATAATGTATCTGTTAATTTTCCTCGTGCTTTATATTGTTTAACGACCATTAACGTTGCTGCTGGTGCTGTTGCAGTAGCAATCGCACCCAATACTAAAACAAGTGGTAAATTTTCTTGTAATGTTCCTTGTATCAATCCTAAAATGATTAAGCTAATATCCACAAAAACTAATGCAAGAAATGCTTGAATGAAAGTGATGAAAAAAACATTTTTTCCTATTTTTTTTAAGCTTTCTATTTTAAATTCACTACCAATAGAAAAGGCAATGAATCCTAAGGCAATTTCAATTAATAAGGACAAAGAAGCAACCTCTTCCTCGCCTACAATATTAATGCAATGAGGTCCAATCAATAGACCAATGATTAAATATCCTGTAATATTAGGTAGTTTGACTAACTTCATTAGTCTTGTAGATAGTAAGCCAGCAAATAAAGCTATGGCTAACATTAATAAAAAGTTCATAGGTTCTCTTATTTAAATGCCCTCTGCAAAATTAACAGGCACTGAATACATGAATCCCTTATTAGTAATTCCATCAGTTGCTTCATTAACAAGTCTTCCTAATGTCTTTACTTCTTCATCATCTTTCACTACAATAAATAACATGGGTCTTGAATCTTGAGTGTAATTAACCATTTTTGAGAATCCTCCAAAAACAGGTCCTTCCTCGATGTTTGAATTCAACAAAGCATCTTTAATACTCATCGTAGTTAATACACTACCACGAAAATTATTGTCTGAAAGTTTCTTTAGTATTTTCGGCATATATTCACCTTTTACTAATACTGTTATAAATAATTGCATACGACAATTCCTTTCTTTTATATATAGGAGTATTATACTCCTATTCGTGTTATTTTCAAGTGGTGAAAATCGTTTTCTTAAAAAGTGTTTCGTATTCAATTCAATACGAAACACTCCATTTTAATATCTCTTACGGCGAATAAAAACCAAAGCTAAAGGAATTAGGAAATACCATAAACTCATTCCCGTTTGACAACCTTTTTCTTCAATTGGCTCTTCTGGTTCTTCAATTGGT
>CAYPLR010000003.1:3556-25656 GCA_964411675.1 uncultured Bacteroidales bacterium | reverse complement strand
TTGGTGATACTGTCACTACTAATGGTTCACTTTCACCAACTTCTAACTCGATATCAGCTACAGAAAAGCTAACTTCAATCGGAATATAGTTTTCACCATAAGTCAATGTTGTTGTATATAACACAACATTATTGCTATCTAATGCTTGAAAAACAATATTATTTTCTTTTTTTGTATCAACACTAGATAAAGATACTTCTTTTGTTGTTGGACTAACTTCACTTAGAAGAGTATCATTGACATAAACCATAATTTTTGCAAGCATTTCATTATCAATTTGACTATCCCAAACTAATTTATCTCCATCAATTCTCACTTTTTCAATTTTTCCAAAAACAGCATTAGGATTAATTAGTTCTATCTCTTTTGTAGCGATTTGTCCATCACGGAAATACACATTAACTGTGTAATTCTTACGATAATCATTTGCTTTCAAGTTAGGGATTACCAATGATGTTTGGTTGTCTAAAGGACGGAAGCTACTAATAACTTCTATACCTTCTAGTAAATCTATTTTATAGGCTTTCGCAAAGAACTCATTTGGATAAGTTAGTTTTGATTGTGTGAAGTCTTCAGCAACTTCAGTTTTTACATCCTTCATACTATCAGCAACATCAAAATTAGCCATCTTTGCTTGAATAGCAATTTGATCTAATATAGTTCCTGCTTCATTATAAGTCTTTATCATTAATGTCTCATTAGAAACTGTAATTCCCATCGCTACGCTAGTGTTACTAATCTTTTTCGCTACGTATACATCTGTTGATAAAGAGGATTCTTCTTCTAAACGATCTCCAATCGCACTTCCTGTAATATAAATTGCTCCTTTTTTACTATCGGTACCATTAGTTCCATTATAGATGCGGTTGCTTCTTGTATACACATGATCATGACCCGTTAAAACTAAATCAACACCATATTTATCAATAATTGATTGAAGATTTCGCATAGAACTGCTGACTTCGTTACCTGCATAATAATACATATGATGAAATAGAATTATATATTGACTTGGATTGTTTTCTAAAACATCTTCTAGCCATTCCCTTTGATTTGTTTCATACTCATCTGGTTGACTTGCTAAACGCCATGCTTCTGAGTCAAGAGAGATAAATAATACACTCCCATATTGAAAGAAATAGCTACCGTTTTCTACTCCTTCAGCCCCATTATCGGGATTGTTTGAATACATATCAAAGTACTTCCGACTATCAGCATAGATGGCTGCACTACGATTATAATACTCATGATTCCCTGGAGTACTTGCAATCATATATTTTGAAAACATCGACAAGGTATAATAACTATTCCAGTCCCCACGAACTGTACCATAAGCTGTCATATCGCCACCTGTTACGACAAACTTTAAGTTGCGATATTTACTTTCAATTGTATTAATTAGGTTTTGCGCTGAATTATAGCGAGATGGAATCGATTGATACACATGAACATCAGAAATATACATAAAGGTAAAAGCACTTGTTCCTGAGGTGGTAAACCCGTAGGTAGAAGAAAAATTTGTTTTACCAACACGGTAGATATATTCAGTATCGCTCGTTAAGTTGGTCAATGTCGCATTGCATTTATAATCGGTAATATCAGCACTTATTCCTTGATCATAATAGGTAATTGCTTGACATTCTCCTAAAACTTGGTTTGATGAAGTGAAGCCTGTGTCCTCTTTTGTTGTGTATTCAACAAATGTTCCAAGAATTGTTGTATGCCAAGCAACATTCATTTCTTTTGATGTGTCTTCACTTGGATTAGTTACAATTAAAAAGGCATCTGGACCATCTCCACGAACTTTTAGTGGGGAAGAAACAAGGAAAAATAATCCTATAATCAATAAAGCACCAATAATCTTTTTCATAATTTATGACCTTTCTTTTTTAATTTTTAAGGCAGAATGGATGATTTTTCGATAAACAGGAATCATCTCTGCTTCACTACAATATTTCTCTAATTCATTTTCTTTAATCCATAGTACGCCACTATTTTCATCTTCTTTTGCTGTTGTTTTTTCATTTTCATCAGCAATAAAGACATAAGTAGCGTTGAGGTGTAAATGGCAACTAACATATTGTTCTCTTTTAATATGTCCGTAAACAGGTAAAATCTCTAAAGAAATCATATCCTTTGAAAAAGCTTTTAAGTTATTCACACCAACTTCTTCTTTTGCTTCTTTCAGTGCTACTTCATATAAATCTAAATCACCATCGACATGTCCACCAGTCCATGACCAACTATTGTAGATATTATGGTAAGCCATTAATATCTTAGTAAAGTCATGATTTACAATCAATCCTGAAGCAGTTAAGTGAGCAATTTTAATTTCTCGGGTAAGAATCTTGTCTTGATAAATATCAATACATTCCAGTATAAGTTCTTTGTCTTTTTTTTCTTGTTCACATGTCGGTACAAATTTCTCAATTTGTTCACGATATTTTTCCATGGTAATTCCTCTTTTCAACAATCATATTATACCATGACTTCATCTCTTTTTAAAGAAAAATCCAAATGTAAATTACCATTTGGATTTTAATTTTTATTCATTATATCAATTGCTTTTTGATAATCAATATTTAAATCGGTTGTATCTATTTTACAAATTGTTCCAAAATAAGTAACCTTTCGAGATTCCAAAATTAGCTGTCTAAAATCATCTTCAGAACTTAAGTCAACTGCTTGATGGACTAAATTTCTTGTTTTACTTGCAATTCGCTCCATGAAGCGTTGATGAAGGACGGGAATATCCCCGGTAAGAATAAAAGATATCGCTTTGTAGTGATATTCGTTTGTTAATTCCTCAAGACAACGTAATTCTCTTTCGCGAAAATTACTTTCTAAAATAAAACTAATTCCCTTTTCCATAAACTCTCTTGAAAGATATTTAAATAATTCAAAAGTAGCATAGCTTAATCGTAAATTCTCAGCTCTATCTTTAAATCCAATATTATCGCCAAGTATTTCTTTCATGGTATCCTTATTCAAAACGATTAAGTTTGCTTCTTTTGCAATCTTCTTTGCAAATGTAGTTTTACCAGCAGCTAGATCGCCACCTACTAAAATAATTTTTTTCATATTTTCTCCTTTAGATTGGAAATAAATTGATTAAATAGTTTTACAACTTCTTCGATATCCAATAAGATTATTTCATCAAATTTATATTGTTTAGATAAAAACCAAATAAACTTAGATCCTAAATAATATCCTACATCAGAATGTTTTTGATATTCTACCCAATCGCCAAAATATCTTTGATTTGCATCTGTCATCGTTTCCAAATCAAGACAAAAATCAATCTTTATTTGATCATTATGTTCCTCACACCAAACTAACCATCCATTTCTATCTTGATGAAAAAAGGATGAATCATCCATTAAAATCTGTTCAAAAACCATAGCAACTCCTTCTGTAAATAATTGCCAGATGAATTGTTCAGGAAGACGAACTATTTTTCTTTCTAAAATTCCATATTGCATTTGATAGATATGGCCAAGTTCATGGTAAATTAAGCCAACCATTGATTGCACATCAAACCACTCTAACTCAATGATTTTTTCAATACCTAAAAGTATTGTTTGCTTATCATCAATTTTTACTACCCAACCTGCTCCATTACATAATCCTAAATATAAAATAATATCTGCTTCTATTGATTTATTAAACTTTTCTATCATCTTTTCTTCGATATTTTTTACTACTTTATGGAAAGATTGAATCGCTTGATTAACTTCTTGTTCATGGGAATAAACACGATTTAAAACTGGTAAAAAGTCATGTTCAAAATTGCATTTTCCAGTCTTTATCATATCATTCATATCATTAATAAATAAATTGCTATGACCAGGAAGTATCTTTTCTATATAACTTTGCCAATGTTTTAAATCAAAGTTTCCATTGGGATATATATCTTGAATTAAATTTAATGTGTTAAGAATTTTCAAAGTATCATCCCCTTGTTTATTAGTATATCACAATAAAAAGTGAGATTACAAATATAAAACAAAAATTATTATCTAATAAAAATAAAGAGTTAAAATAAAAAGCAAACTTATTATATATTGTAAGGTTGCTTTTTTATCAACGAACTTATCGTTTTCTATTTTTTTACAGTCTCATTATTAGTATATGCTGGGCAATTATATAAACTAATATTCCACTTTTTAAGTATTTGAAGAGCTTCCTTTTTAGTGATTACTTCTAAATCAACCTCAGAAAATCCATAATCTATCATTTTATTACACCTATCATACCAAAAAGGGTGATGAGGATTGATTCCCCACGCTATAACGTTGTCTGCAGTGACAATTAGTTCTCTTGGGTTCTCTTTTGTTTTTAAATATGTGTCTATATAAAATTTCATGTTACCCCTCCCACATTTATATCTTATCAATATCTTTTGGAATTGTCAACTTTGAAGATAAATATACCATTTGATCCTATGTTCTCTTTTTAAAAAAGGTGTACTACTAGATTTTCTCTCCAATATAACTCTTGTACTTTATCTTGTTATATTCATCTAGGAATGGTAAGCATAACCACATTCCTTTACCATTCCAACCTTTTCGAGATATTTTCTTTCCTGCTTTTAGTGCTTTTAAAGCTTCTCCAAAGTCCATTATTTCACCTCACTTTCTGGACATAATAAAAGACTTAGATTTAAACTAAGTCTACTCTTCCAATATTTCTACTTTTTCAATTTCATCTTCATTAAACCACGTTGCATAGCTGTCAATTCTTTTTGGATTTGTGTTTACTAATATTTTATAAATCATCATATCTAAACTTGCTTTATTGTTCGGATTATCTAAAGCCTTTGTATAATCCTCAGATTTGCCGATAATAATCGTGCCGTTTTTTAAATATAACTTTACCAATTTCTTACGCTCATATTTGTATAATGGCATGTCCATAATTCTACTTATCCTCCTTTGGTCTAGATGGTACAATATGATATCCTTTTTTACCATAATGTATCGTCAGCCTATTTGTAGGTGTGCTTACATTTGAGTCCTCATCATAATAAATAGCAACATTTTTATCAACTTCAATTGTTCTTTTAAACTGACCAGCAGATAATTTTACATCATCTGAATCATTGTATTCTTTAAAAAGTTGTTTTATTTCTTCATTACTAATTAACATAACACTTCTTCCTAAAATATAGCCTTTCGTATTAGGATTATGTTTATTCTGTGAACCTATATTTAATACATTAGCATTAGGTGTGTTAAATAAATATTGTGATAGTAATGTTTTAATTTGTCTATTTATTATAGCATCTACAGTATTGATTATATCACTAGGAATCCCTTTGTCAATATTTTCTCCAATAGTTGTTGTATTTTTTTCTTCTTTAAACTCATTATTTATCATCGTTTGAGTTCGCCACGGATAATATGCACGTTTATTATCACTGCAAAAGGCTTTATACTTTTCATTCATAGTCAGGTAATAATTCCTTGCTTCTTGTTTTTTCCTAGCAAGCAATTCTTTACTCATCGATGATGAACCGTCTTTTTCAGCTCTAACTAGCAATTTATGATATGTTTTACCATTCACGATTGCACGCTCATATTTACGCTGCATAGAAGTTATTTCGCGTTCCTTTTCGATTATTTTTGGATCGTACTTAATAATTGGTACAGTTCCAGAAACAAAAGGAATTGTGTAATGTCTGCAATTAAATCCAACTTAAATAGAATTATTCCAAACGTTACCATTTCGAGTTGTTACGATGTTAGAGTTTGTTGCATCGTTTAATAAATATACTTTATGCCCTTCCAGTGTTTTCAATGCTTTTCCATCGTTTTTGGTGCAGTACAACTTCCCTTGCCACTTTTCACATCGACTAGAACAATCGGCATGGCTTGATATCCAAACATAATCATTAGATCCAATAATACTATCATTTTCATTATGGTGGATTTTATCTCTAATTTGCCTTTCTGCAACTGCTTGTGATACTGTTTGTAGTGTAAATGACATGTGTTTTCCTCCTTATGTCTTATTTTAAAAATCAAAAAATTTGTTTGAGTAAGGATCTGTAATCTTAGTTTCACTAGGCTTTGTTGCCTGTTCTGGCTTCTTCGTGTTTTCAACTACTAGCATCCTTACTTCTTGCACTTGCTCTCCAAGTTTTTTTACCATTAGCTTTAATTCAGCAATTGTTTCTTACTCAACCGAATTTTGTATTGGCTCTTGAACTGGAGGAGTTTCAGGAATAGGCTGTTCCTCTTCACCATTGTTTGGTACAGCAGGAGTTTCATCTTCTGTCTGTGGCTCTTCCAACGGTGGTTGTTCATCCGGATTCTCTGGTTCTTCGTTTGGCGTTTCAGTGCCTTCAGTAGGAGGTGTTTCCTCGTTGCTACTTTCCTCATTTGGCTCTTCAGAAGGATTAGGATCTCCTTCCTTATTCTCTGGTTCCTCGCTTTCAGAAGCGCTATACTCTTTTAATTTTGCAAGCTCTTCTTCGGTAAGTTGTTCTCCGTTAAGCATCTTTTTAATTAATGACTTTACATCATCCACTTCTTTCTTACCTCCTTTCTTTCTGAAAATATTCATTAGTTTTTTAAACATATTGACCTCCTTTTTGTATAATAAAAGACCTTGATTTCTCAAAGCCTCGTTATTAATTGTTTTATTCTATTACTTCCCAATCTTCTGCTAACATATCAGTCTGACTTGCAAGCCACGGACATCTAGATCCATTAGGATACGCGTGATGTTCTGGATTGACTGGGTATTCAATGTAAATATATGGTAATGTCATTTTACTGTGCTCATCAGGAACTTGTAATTCTAACCACATTCCTTTACCATTCCAACCTTTTCGAGATATTTTCTTTCCTGCTTTTAGTGCTTTTAAAGCTTCTCCAAAGTCCATTATTTCACCTCACTTTCTGAACAAAATAAAAGACTTAGATTTAAGCTAAGTCTATACTACCATCCCATTGTTTCTCTTGTTTGTTTACGCATGGTTTTTACATATCCTTTTACAACTTCTTCTGGATAATCATATGCTTCCATCATGTACTCATAAGTTGCTTTTTCCATGTCAAGTACAAATGCTTTTTCTTCTTCTGTCCATTCTTCATCTTTTTTTTCCATTAAATCTGTATACTTGCCTTGATCTCTGATACTATACTTATGTTTTATGCCTTCTTTTGGTATTTTATTAAACTCGATTACTTTTCCGTTTATTTCAATTGGCATTTTAATTCTCCTTTTTTAAACCATATTTTTCAATCAATTCTAAAGCTGCACCTTCTCGTATTTCGAATTTGTATTCATTACCAGATCCACCTATTTGCCGCGCTCCCCAATTTTAACATAATAATCTAATGTTTTACTGGTATTAGCTATTCCATGCATATGCCCATCATATCCTGCTTTGATACTTTCTTCTACAGCTTTTGCAATCAACATTGATCCAACACCATCATATTCTTTTTCACCATTGTTTAGTAATTTATTGTTTTGTGGTGCAGTTGACATCCAATTAACATACATTGATTGGTAATCTTCCTTCTTTTCAAATCCTACTAATCCTTGCAAACGCTTATCATCTTTAACTGTGATTGCATATACTTCTACCTTAAGCCCTAAACTTGTCCAATCAACATTCCAACCAGTTTTTTTATTAAATCCTTTTAGTGATTTAGGGTCTACTTTTCTAATTTGTGTCTCCACAACCTTGCCAGTTTTTACGTTAACTAAACCACCTTTATTTATACTTATTATATCATTTTTTTCCTCTTTTTGCAATTCTTTTTCACTAGAAATAACATTTTGCTTATCTAATAGTTCGTCCTCTCTGCTGAGCATAGTTTGAGTTCGCCACGGATAATATGCACGTTTATTATCACTGCAAAAGGCTTTATACTTTTCATTCATAGTCAGGTAATAATTCCTTGCTTCTTGTTTTTTCCTAGCAAGCAATTCTTTACTCATCGATGATGAACCGTCTTTTTCAGCTCTAACTAGCAATTTATGATATGTTTTACCATTCACGATTGCACGCTCATATTTACGCTGCATAGAAGTTATTTCGCGTTCCTTTTCGATTATTTTTGGATCGTACTTAATAATTGGTACAGTTCCAGAAACAAAAGGAATTGTGTAATGTCTGCAATTAAATCCAACTTAAATAGAATTATTCCAAACGTTACCATTTCGAGTTGTTACGATGTTAGAGTTTGTTGCATCGCTTAATAAATATACTTTATGGCCTTCCAGTGTTTTCAATGCTTTTCCATCGTTTTTGATGTAGGTGATTTGTCAATTTAAGTGCAACATATTCGAAAATGTCTATTCACATAAAATTTCATTAGAAGTTTAAAATTTAAACCTTTTCTAGCCTTATTGTTTAACTCTATTACTTTTTCTTTAATTCTTGATCATTTATTTTAAATGAATTCCTACCTTTCGAATATAATTTTCTCATTAAGCCACCAATATTTTCATTGGTCCCTTTTTGCCATTCCTGATATCCACCGACTTTAATATTTCTTGTGTTACATATTTGTAAGTAGATTATATTCAGCTGATGTAGATCTAATCATGATTAGAGATATTCTTGGATAAAAATCAGTTGATATAACATTACATATTTGACACACATTTTGACACATACGATTTCACAAAATCAAAATAAAAGCAAAACCAAAGCACTCGAAATACGTTGATTTTGCCCTATTTTTGAGCATTTTAGCCTATTTTTAGACTAAATTTGCTTTGAATTTAACTGGTACACTCTCGGGGGCTCGAACCCCGGACCCACTGATTAAGAGTCAGTTGCTCTGCCAACTGAGCTAAGAATGCATTTGAACCTTTATTATTATACTATATTGATGTTTTAAAATCAATGTTTTTTTAAAAAAAGTAACTAAAAAACTCTTCTTTTGGAAGAGTTTAATCAATTAAATGAGATGTTGTTAAATTGGTTGCCCATTTCCCACTTCTTACAAAAGCATACCCTATAAATGATTTCAATAAGTCCGAACCCTGAACAATTGCATACACAATGACCATGTCCAAAGAAAGATATTTTGATAGAATAAACGCTAATGGTAAACTATATAAGATTTGAAATCCAGAATCAAAAATCATAGTATTGATGGTTTTACCACCAGATCGTAAGATGAAGAAACAACCAACATTGAAGGTAAAGATTGGCATACAGCAGCAAATAACAAGAATAAACGAAGTTGCTAAGTGTCTAATATTATCATCAACATTATAGATGAGAGGAATATAAGGAGACACTAATGAATATAGAGCAGAAGAAATAATCGCAACAAACACAGCAAAAGCAAGAAGTTTGTTGGCATTATCTTTTGCTTCATCGATTCGATTTGCCCCAAGTTCTTTTCCAACAAAAATAGCGATTCCCATTCCTAATGCTCCAAAAACAACAAACAATAGGTTAGATGCAGCTGAAGATATGCTTAAAGCAGCCACAACAGCTTTCCCTCGTAAAGCAAAGCTAAACATAATTAATGTTGAACCCAATCCCCAAAATAATTCGTTTAGTAATAATGGAGTTCCTTTCCTAGTAATCGATTTTACTAGTCCTTTTTCAATATGAAAAGGAGAGAATAAATTTTTAGTAAAGGAATAACGTTTTATAAACATCATTACAAAAAGAATCATCATCTCCACTACTCTACTTGCTAGGGTAGCATAGGCTGCTCCTGCTACACCAAGAGCAGGAAATCCTAGTTTACCAAAAATTAAAATATAGTTTAAAATTGCATTGACCAATACTGCAGTAACACTACTAACAAGCGGAATTTTTACTTTTCCTATTTCCCTTAATGTTGTAGCAATAACTTGAGAGATTGAAAAGAATGGTAATGATATGACGATAATTTTTAAATATTCAAGACCACGACTAACGGCTATTTCCTCTGATACTTCATCGTTATCAAATACCAATCGAATGATTTGTTCTCCAAAGATAGAAAAAATTAGCATGGCAATTACTGTAACAGATAGAGCAAGGATTACTTTAAATCGAAATGATTGACGAAGATGTTCATCATCCTTGGCTCCGAAATATTGAGAAACAAATATTCCTGGTCCTGCAAGACCACCAATTGTTACTGTAATAAAAAGAAATATAATTTGATTACTGACAGCCACTCCTGCAATAGAATCGGCATCTAAGCGGCCTACCATAATATTATCTAATAAACTAACAAAACTTGTTAGTCCTTGTTGTAGCATAATGGGAATTACTATTGCTATAACTGCTGTATAGAATGCTTTCGTTCCAATTAAGCGTTTTAGTTTTTTCATAAGTTCTCCTAAAAAAACTACTTGCTTAGCAAGTAGTAGATTCTCTATTTAATAATTTCACCGTAAGTGTTCATGCCAACAGCTCCTGCATTTGATTCATCTGTATCAATATGCATTGCAGCAGCAAAATCTTCTCTAACGCGAATCACAACATCGCCAAAAATTATTGATCTTTGATCATTTTCTACTTTTACACATACCACTTGTTTATCCTTCAAACCCATTTCTTCAGCGTCTTTAGGTGTTAAGTGAATGTGTCTTTTCGCTACAATTGTTCCCTCAGAGATTTCAATTTCTCCATTAGGACCTATTAACTTACATCCTGGAGTTTTAGCGATATCTCCAGATTCTCTAATTACAATATCTACTCCTATAGTTCTAGCATCTGTTGCTGAAACTTCGACTTGTGTTTTTCCTCTAACTGGACCTAAGATAGAAACGTTTGGAATACTCTTCTTGGGACCTACCACAGTAACTTTTTCTTCACAGGCATATTGGCCAGGTTGAGAAAGCATTTTTTTAATTGTTAATTTTGCTCCTTTGCCAAACAACGTTTCCAAATCAGCTGGTGATAAGTGAACATGGCGAGCAGATGTTTCTACTAATACTTTATTACTCATGATACAATTTCCTCCATAACTTCTATGTATTATATCATATTCAAATAAAATTTACTACTACTTTATATTCTTTATATAGATTTCATGAATCGTCTCTGCTAATTTTTCTAAACTTGTATGTTCGTTTTTAATCATATGATTAACCTTTATTTTATCTTTATCAAATAACTGACGATCATTGATGATACGCTTTTCAATTTGTTCCCGACTATCCCCACGAAGAGCCATTCGTAAAATTCTAGTCTCTTCAGCTGTATCTAAATAAACAGAAAAAACAGCATCTGGCATCTTCTCTTGAAATGACTGTAGCCCATTCAAATCAAGCACCACTATTTTTTCAGATGAAACATCTTTTTTTCTGGTTCCATAGTAATTATTATTATAAAATGTTGTTTCTACAAATTCATCGTTTTCTTTCATCTTTATGAATTCATCCATAGAAACAAAATTATAGGAAACTCCTGCTACCTCATTGACCCTAATGGGTCTTGTTGTATAAGTTACTACCTTCTTCATATGGTAGTCGCTAATCAAGATATTTGCTATTTCAGTTTTACCACTTGCACTTGGGCCTACTAAAATCAACATAGGATTCCTCTATTCAATCTCTTTCCCACAATTTTTGCAATATTTTGCATCATTTTCATTTTCTTCATGGCAATATTTGCATACATTAACCAATGCTTTTCCACAATTATCACAGAATTTAGCATCTTTATCATTATATTCACCACAATTAGAACATTTGATTTTTTCAGTTTTTACCTCACGAATCAAATCCCCAATGCTCTCTTTCGTTCCATCCACCATGTAATTGATGTTATCTTTTGCAACAGGTCGTAATTCTTTACTAGTATAGTTAGCATAGGATTTCATATATCCCAGACTTGAAAAAACAGCACCTAAAAAGATGAAAGGTATGCTTATAAAGGTAAGAAAAAAGAATTTAGGTGTCTCAAAAGTACCAAATGATGTGAAAAATGAAATCATACCAATAGCCATCATGACAATTCCTGGAATAAGAAATAGTAGGCCTAATTTTCGAAATAATTGACGCTTTTTTGTTTGTTCTTGTTCGCTTTTATTCATTTTTCCACCTCAAATTTACCTTTTCATTGTACTATAAATACTTTTTTATTGCAAGATAATTGAGCCTTGAAAATTAAATTGAAATCATATATAATGATATCAATGATTTTTAAGAAAGGGAGTCTATGAACAAACTAAAAAATATCAAAGGGATTTTCTTCGATATCGGTTGGACCTTATGTCAACCTTCCACTCATAGTTGGACAATTCCTATTAAAGCTCTAGAATATTTTACTCGTGATGATTTGAATAACATTGAAGAAAGTAAAAGAAAACACGCTTTTAAAGAAGCGAACACTTACTTAAACAACTATCATTTAGTACTGACGGTTCAAGAACAATACGATCGTTTCTATCATTACTATGAAATACTGGCTTCTTTATTACCAGAATTGAATCTCGATTCCAAAAAGATTACCGCAATTATTGATGATTTAGTCTATAATTATGACAATTTTATCCTTTTTCCTAATGTGAAAGAAGTATTGTCTACCTTAAGTAAAAAATATAAATTAGGAATTATCTCTGATACCTATCCAGCAACGAAAAAGATGCTGGAGCATTATGATCTTTTGCAGTATTTTTCAACCATTACTTTTAGTTGTGAATTAAATGCTTTTAAACCTGATAGTGTTATGTATCAAGATGCACTCCAAAAAATGCAATGCAAACCAGAAGAAACCGTATTTATTGATGATATTTTAATGAATCTTGAGGGAGCAAAAAAGCATGGAATTAATCCTATTTTAATTACCGTACGTCCTAATTCTAATCAAGAGACCAATTTTATCAAAATATCGAAGTTAGAAGATCTTTACCAGTATCTATAAAGAAAAGAAGTCGAAAATTCGACTTCTTTTTTATATTTCTCTACCAGCAAATTGTGTTTGATATAAATCGTAATAGCGACCTTTCTTCTTCAACAATTCGCGATGATTTCCTTTTTCAACAACTTCACCTTGATCCATAACAATAATTAAATCAGCATCTTGAATGGTTGATAGACGGTGAGCGATAATTAAACTGGTTCTGTTCTTCATTAAAGCAACCATAGCATCTTGAATATTCATTTCTGTTCTGGTATCTACACTAGAAGTCGCTTCATCAAGAATTAGAATCTTTGGATCCGCTAAAATAGCACGAGCAATTGACAATAATTGTCGCTGACCATGGCTTAGATTACCTCCTGATTCACTCAATAGTGTATTATATCTGTCTGGTAATCGTTCAATGAAGTAATTAGAATTACTCATTTCTGCACTCTTAACAATCTCATCAAAGGTAGCTTCTAATCGACCATAGCGAATGTTTTGTTCAATCGTTTCAGAAAATAAAATGGTATCTTGAAGAACGATAGCAACCATTTGACGAAGTTCTTCTTTAGGAATATCATTGATGTTAATTCCATCAATCGATATCTTACCACTGTCGGCATCATAAAACCTCATTAATAAATTTACTACGGTTGTTTTTCCACTACCCGTAGCGCCAACAAGAGCGATTTTTTGTCCTGGTTTTACATCCAAACTGAAGTTTTTTAATACTTGTTCTCCTTGTACATAGGAAAAATTGACTTGGTCAAAATTGATATTACCTAAGAATTTTTTGCCCTTTACTGATATTTTCCCTTCATCAACCTCTAGCGGATAATCCATGATTTCAAATACCCGTTCTGCTGCTGCCATAGAAGATTGCACTTGAGCCCATAAATTGGCTATTTCAACAATTGGACGAGCGAAACGTTTGGTATATTGAATAAAGATTTGTAAGGTACCTATGGTAACAATTGTCGTTGCTACCCAACTTCCAAGATTATTTTCAGTTGCTGCTAACCAACCACCAAAGCCGCAAATCAATAAGAAACTAAGGTTATTGATAATACCCATTACGGGTCCCATAATTCCACCTAAGATTTGAGCTTTGATACCTGTTTTCTTTAAATCGTTACTAATCATATTAAATTCATTTTTTACTTTTTCTTCTTTTGAATAAGCGGTAACCGTTTTATAGCCCGTTACTACTTCTTCAACATGGCCATTTAGTTGTCCTAATAAGGTTTGTTGACGTTTGAAATACTTCTTCATATACTTTGTTAGGATTCCCGTTACTAAAATTGTTAGAATAACAGAAATAAAACTAATCGCTGTTAAGAACCAGTTTAATGTCAACATGACAACAACCGTACCAACCACTGACAATACTCCTGAGAATAAAGAACCGATTGATTGCGATATGGTATTGGAAATACTATCCACATCATTAGTCATTCGACTCATGATATCTCCATGAGCATGGGTATCTGTATATTTCACTGGTAATTTAACAATATGGTCAAACAAATCTTTCCTCATTGTTTTCACTGTATTCTGCGATAATTTTGCAGCGAAAATACCTTGGAAATAACTAAATCCGCTTGATAATAAATAGGTTCCTAAAATAGCTGCTAAGGTAATATACAAACGAGTAAAATCAACATCTAGTTTTCCTTTGTCTTTATTGATGGTAATAGTGTCGATGGCAATTCCTTGTAAATAAGGGCCTACCAATGCCAAAATAGTCACAAATAGAACCATGATAATTAAGGAATAAAATAAGTGTCGATTACTACCAATATACTTGATTAATCGTTTTAAAGTTTTTTTAATATCTTTCGGCTTTTCACCAAATATACTTGATCGCATTGGTCCACCACTACCTGGACCACGACCGCCTGGAACTATTCTTTGTGGTGATGGAGATTTACTATTCATCTTCTTCACCTCGATTCAATTGTGAATGATAAATATCTTGATATATTGAACAAGTTTGAATTAAAACATCATGAGTATCACAAGCAACTAAGGTTCCATTATCAATAATTGCAATTTTATTTGCATTTTTAGCACTAGCAACTCGTTGTGCAATAATAATTAATGTTGTATCCTGAAGATTTGCTCGTAGTGCTTTATAAAGATTTGCTTCTGTTGCTAGATCTAGAGCACTCGTTGCATCATCAAAGATTAGAATTTCTGGCTTTTTCAATAATGCCCGAGCGATTGATAATCTTTGTTTTTGACCTCCTGAAAGGCTAGAGCCTTTTTCACTAATGGTTGTATCATAGCCATCCGTAAAACTACGAATAAAATCATCCGCTTGAGCAATCTTAGCATACTTTACTAGTTCTTCTTCATTGGCAGATTCATTCCCCCATAAAAGGTTTTCTTTAATAGTTCCAGAAAACAATTCTGCTTGTTGCAAGACAATGCTAATTTTACCTCGAAGTTCCTGTAAATGATATTCTTTTACATCCACTCCATTCACTAGTACTGTTCCCGATGTAGTATCATAAAAACGAGGAATTAAATTAACCAGTGAACTTTTACCACTTCCTGTAGATCCTAATATAGCTAGACTTTCTCCCTTTTCTATTTTTAAGTTAAAATTAGAAATGACTGGTTTTCCTATTAAATTAGGATAATTAAAATTGACATTTCGATATTCAATGGTTCCTACTTGAGAAGACATTGGTCTTTCATCACAAGAAACACAATCCATTACTATTGGATCACTATCTAGAACAGCATTTAATCGATCAATCGATACTTTTGCACGTGTAACAGATTGAACTATCATTGCTAACATAATCACTGACATTAAAATTTGAGAAATATAAGTAAGTCCTGCCATGACTTTACCTACTGTCATTGGATTACCTGTGCTGTTTAAAATTTCTGGTAAATCAATATGAATTTGTTGAGCTCCTAGGTAGATGACAGCAACTACTATAATATATAGAAAGATAGTCATTAATGGATTAACAATAGCAAATATCTTTTGAACTTTCAATGTTGTTAATGACAAATCTTCATTGGCACGAGCAAATTTTTTTGACTCATAATCTTCTCGGGTATAAGCTTTCACTACGCGTACCCCATTGACATTTTCTTGAACAACAGAATTTACAGTATCTATTTTATTTTGCACTTGTTTGAAAATCGGTAAAGCTTTTCTTAAAAAATAGATAATAATTAACACTTGAATCGGAAGGATAATTCCAAGGACCATCGCAAATTTAGGACTAGTAATGTACATCATCACAATTCCACCAATAAATAGGAATATGGTTCTAACAAACATTCGAATCGACATCATAATAAAATTTTGGATTTGTGTTACATCATTAGTAATTCGAGTTACTAGAGATCCTGTAGTAAATTTGTCTTTTTGTTCAAAAGATAAGTCAACTACACGAGAAAATGCGGCTTTACGAACATCATTTCCAAATGAATTAGCAGCAGCGGAAGCAAAAGCAGCAGATAAAATACCACCTATTCCCGCAATTGCAACATATAACAACATCATCAAACCAGTATTTAAAACAACATCTATTTTCTCGGATAAATTTAATGTTGTTGATAATACTCCATTATCAACAATCTTTTGCATTAATTTTGGTTGAAGAAGTTCAAAAAATACCTCCACTCCCATAAATATCGGAGCTAATAATGCCATAAACCAATATGGTTTTAAATATTTAAGAATTTTCTTCATCAAATCCTCCTGCATTCAATAGATTGCACACTGTCTTTTCTAATATCTCTTCAACAACTTTTTGTTCTTGAGGTGAGACATTCACGAAAGCAACACTTTCCATTTTCTGAATTATTTTTTTCATTTCTTGATCTAACTTTCGTCCTTCGTCAGTAATGTAAATTCTAACTTGACGTTTATCATCGGCATCTTCTTCTCGCCGTACTAATTTACTTGCTTCCATTTTTTGTAATGTTAGCGAAATCGTTGGCGGTGCCATGTGAGTATTCTTTGCAATATCTAATTGCGTTAATCCATCTTGAAACGAAAGCATCATAATAATCGGGCGATATGTTGCTGTCACCCCCACTTTATCGGCTTCAACACGGATCCAATTACGAATCATTCGTGACAATTCGTTGACAAGCATTAACATATTTTTCTTGTGCATTTTTCTATCATTCATTTCTATTCACCTATATTAGTTTTAAAACTAATCAATATTATATCTCTTATGTCGACTCATTGCAATATTTTTTTACTATATTTTATGACAAAAATCATCTTTTTTTCAATAAAAAAAGCGCTAAGAAAAATTAGTGCTTTTTTGATTAGAAACTAGGCTTTTTTGTTTTTTTCAAGTAACTCTTCTCTAATATCCCATAATTTTTGCGATAAATCTACATAATAATTATGTGGATTTTCAAATCTTGTTACTTCATCCCAAAGAGTGTTTACTTGCTCTTGGCAATATGCTCTAATTTCTTCAATACTTGGTAATTTATACACTTGCTTTCCATTTTTAAAGATTGGAACTAGTAATTCTTTGGTAACGTAATCAGTCAGAACCTTTCGTTTCCAGATGGCTTCTGGATCAAAGATTTCAATTTCATCTAGAGGAATATTTTCATCATATACGGTTAATTGATCAGCGATTGCTTTATTGGTTGATTTTTCAAATAGTCGATAAATCTTTTTAAAATGAGGAATGGTGATTTTTCCGATATTTTCACTAATTTTAATCTTTGGTATAATTTTCCCTTCTTCTTCAATAGCCACTAATTTATATACGCCATCAAAAACAGGACTGCTTTTAGCTGTTATCAATCGTTCTCCTACACCAAAAGCATCTATTTGAGCATCTTGAATTAATAAATCGCGAATAATATATTCATCTAGTGAATTAGAAGCAACAATTTTACAATCGGGATAACCAGCTTCATCAAGCATCTTTCTTGCTTTCTTTGATTGATAAGCAATATCACCAGAATCTAAGCGAATGGCTTTTGGTCTTTTTCCAAGAGGTAATAAAATATCATTAAAAGCTTTAATAGCATTAGGAACCCCACTCTTAATGACATTATAAGTATCTACTAATAAGGTAACACTATCAGGATAGTTTTCACAATAAGTTTTAAATGCAGTATATTCATCAGGGAATAATTGCACCCATGAATGTGCCATGGTTCCTGTTGCTGGTGCTTGGAACAAAAGATCAGCCATTGTACAAGAGGTTCCTGTACAACCACCAATATAAGCAGCTCTTGCTCCTAAAAGCGAAGCTTCAGCACCATGAGCACGACGAGCTCCAAATTCAGAGATTCCTCTTCCTTTTGCTGCTCGAACAATTCGTGATGCTTTGGTTGCGATTAAGGATTGATGATTTAGGGTTGCCAAAACATAGGTTTCAATAAACTGTGCTTCAATCGCTTTACTTCTCACAATCATCATCGGTTCTTTAGGAAAAATAGGTGTTCCTTCAGGAACAGCATAAATATCTCCACTAAACTTAAATGTTTCTAAGTATTCCAAGAAATCCTCCGAGAATATTTTTTTTGAGCGTAAATATTCGATATCTTTCTTAGAAAATTTTAGGTTTTTTATATAGTCAACAACTTGTTCTAATCCAGCAGCAATTGCAAAACCACCATTATCAGGAACAACTCGGTAGAAAACATCAAAGTAACATATCTTGTCCTTTAGTCCAGATTTGAAATAGCCATTAGCCATTGTTAATTCATAAAAATCGCACATCATCGTATAATTTGTTTTCTCCATTATTTTACTTCCTATTCTTTATTTTGATTTGTAAGGATTCCATAACATCTAGTGCTTTATAATGTAACTCTTTATCATTAGAAGCAGTACACAAAGCATCAACAATAATTCTTGCGTTGGGATTATATGTCTTTGCAATTATTGCATTGGCTATTACGCACATATTCGTAATAATCCCAATGAGTTCAATTTCATCATACTTTTTTGTTTCTAAATAGCTAGCTAGTTTACGACTGCCAAAAGTATCCTTTTCGATGCCTTGGTTTGGGAATTTCATCATATCTTTTACTTTTCCATACAACTCCCAACCGTGAGTACCTTTGATTGCATGTTTAATTGGTAGATTTAATCCTTCTTCTGTTGTTAGATAAGCATCGTCGTGAGTATCCAAAGTGAAAACAACATCCTGTTGTTGTCGATAGTACTCTGCAATTTTCTCACAGATTTTATCTTCTAATGGTTTGGATTCGGGAAAACTAAGCGATCCTTCAATAAAATCATTTTGATAATCAACGACAATTAACAGTTTTTTCATTTACCTCACCTACCTCTATAGCATAAATATTATATAGCAAAACAACATTTTTGTCAATTTATCACCTTTTGTATAAAAAAACGACCTTAACAATAAGGTCGTATATTTTTTCTATAAACTATCTCCAAAATCTTCTCTAAATTTTTTCATCAATTTGTCTGCCCATTGATCGATTGGTGCTAAACGCCCTAAGAAAAAGCGTAGTACTTTAGGTTCATCAACAAATTTCAAGCCTTTGATTAAGTTGCGATTTTTGAATAGCCAAGCGATGCGGTCTACTGCATAAGAAACTTGTGACATGGTAAAGACACGACGTGGTAATGCAAGACGAACAAGTTCAACTCCTGCAGGATGTTCAGAACCGTCAGGGTTTCTTGTTTCACTTATCGTTCCACGTTCCATTCCTCTCACACCACTTACTAGATAAATCGCTGCAACTAGTGCTCCAGCAGGATATTCTTCACTCTTAACATGAGGAATAAATCGACGAGCATCCAAGTGGCAACCCAAACCACCTGTTGGTGTAATAATAGGAACTCCTTGTTCCATTAGTTTCTTTCCAAAGGCTTCAATGAATAGCGGTCCTTGATTGACCATTTCTGGATCTAAGGTTTCTTCAAGGCCGATTGCCATCGCTTCCATTTCACGGACACTCATTCCGCCATAAGTTAAGAAGCCTTCATATAATGGTACTAAATCTTTCATCTTGTCAAATAACTCTACCGTATGAACACAAATACCGCCTCCACGAGCACAACCTAATTTACGAGCACTAAAATACATAATATCAGTAACTTCTGCAATCTTTAACACAATTTCATGCAAGGATAAATTCTTACAGAATGCTTCTCGCTCTTTATTGAAGTGAATATTATCAGCCAATAAACTTGCATCGGTAACTATCATTATCTTATGTTCATGGCATATTTTTGCTACTTTTATAATATTCTCTAAGGAAATTGGTTGCCCACCAATTAAGTTTGTTCCTAGTTCGATTCTAAGGAAAGGAATATGAGCAACTCCAACCTCTTTAATTAATTTCTCTAATTTATTCGTATCAATATTTCCTTTAAAAGGACAATCACTAGTAACTTTTAAGGCTTCGTCAATAAAGATTTCCTCTACTCTTCCTCCATTTAGTTCAATATGAGCTTTCGTCGTTGTAAAATGATAATTCATTGGGATAACATCCCCGGGTTTAATAAATGCTTTAGAAATGATGTTTTCACAAGCTCTACCTTGGTGAGCTGGTAAGAAAAATTTCATTCCAAAGAAAAATTGCAATTCTTTTTCTAAACGATAAAATGTTTCACTTCCTGCATAAGAATCATCAGCAACCATCATAGCTGCTATTTGGCGATCGCTCATAGCATTTGTACCACTATCTGTCAACATATCTAAAAACACATCACGATTTTTTAATAAAAAGGTATTGTATCCACCTTCGTCTAGGGCTTTTTTTCTCTCTTCAATTGGGATTAGATTAAGTTTTTGTACAACACGAACTTTATGCATTTCCAAGGGCATACTTTCGTTTAAGAAAAATTTGATTTTTGACATTTTTAGATCCTCCATTGTCATTAAATTTCAAAAATAAAATAAAAAAACTTCCGTCATACTAGTCTTATCTAGTAGGGACGAAAGTGTTATATTCCGCGGTACCACCCTATTTATCACTTGTATTTTACTACAAGTCATCGCTCGTTCGAGTCCATCAACTCTTAATCTTGTAACGGAGATTTCCGTAATCATCTACTATTGTTCAATGATTAAGCTAGGAAGTGTATATTACATATCGCCTTCTGTTCGTTTTCACCAACCACGAACTCTCTACATAAAGGGGGAATATTTTTCTCTTCTTCGACGCTTTTTACTTTATTTTTATTCATTATAGCATTTGTCTGTTTTGTTGTCAATTATTACTAAATGTAAACGTTGCCATTGTATAACTACAGCATTTCATGCTCAACAATATATTTTGCAATTTGAACTGCATTGCTTGCTGCACCCTTACGGATGTTATCACCAACCGTGTAGAACAAAATTCCATTTGGAGAACTTAAGTCTCGACGAATACGTCCGACATAAACAAAGTCATTTCCGTTGGCTAGTGTTGAAGTTGGATATAGATGTTCTAATGGTTGATCTACTAATTTTAATCCTGGATAGTTAGCGAATAATTCTTTAATATCCTCAATCTTAAATTCTTGATCTAGTTCTGCCATAATGGAAACTCCATGAGAATTAGGAACTGGAACACGAATACAGGTTGCTGAAATTGGTAGTTCTGGTTTATGTAGCATTTTTCTTGTTTCATTAACCATTTTCATTTCTTCTTTGGTATAACCATTCTCTAAGAATGAATCGATTTCAGGAATACATGTTTTGGCAATTTCATGAGGATAAAACTCATTCTTTTCGCCTTTTAATGTCCGTTCTAAATCATTAACTCCTTTCATTCCACTGCCACTCACGGCTTGATAGGTTGAGTAAACTACTCTTTTCAAGCCATATCGATCATCTAGGGCTTTTAAAGGAATAATGGCTTGAATGGTTGAACAATTAGGGTTTGAAATAATCCCTTTATTTCGAATATCATGAGGGTTCACTTCTGGAACAACCAATGGTAATGTAGGATCATTTCGCCAAGCACTTGAATTATCGATGACTACTGCTCCATTTTGAGCAGCAATAGGGCAATAAATTTTACTAATTTCTCCACCCGCACTAAATAGGGCAATATCAATTCCTTTGAAACTTTTTTCTGTTAACTCTTCAACAACGCATTCTTTTCCACAATAATTTATGATCTTACCTGCACTTTTACTGGATGCTAATAAACGTAAATTTTTAATTGGAAATTGATATTCCGCTAATACCTTTAAAAAAGTTCCCCCAACTAAACCAGTAGCCCCCACTACCGCAACATTATATTTTTTCATATTCTTCACCTTTAATTTGCAATTTTTGCATAAAATTCGACT
>CAYPLR010000003.1:0-3456 GCA_964411675.1 uncultured Bacteroidales bacterium | reverse complement strand
ATTTTTCTAACCATATCCAAGCCTTCTAAATCAGCTGTTGGATCTGCTTCTGCAAAGCCCAACTCCTGAGCTAGATGTAAGCTTTCTTTAAAACTCAATCCTTCTTGGAACATTTTCGTTAAAATGAAATTCGTTGTTCCATTTAGAATTCCTTGTATTTCATCCACTTCATTTACTTTTACAATTTCATATAGCGGATAAATAATTGGTATTCCACCACCAACCGAAGCTTCATATAATAATGACACCCCTTTTTTCTCTTTTAACTTACTTAATTCTTCTAAATGAAGGGCGATTACTTCCTTATTGGCAGTAATAACATGTTTTTTAGCTTCTAGTGCTTTTTTGATGCAATGATAAGAAAACTCACCAGCTCCCATTGTCTCAACAATGATTTTTATTTCTTTATCATCAATAATGTCATTATAATTGATCGTTACTTCTGCTTTTTTTACCAAGTTTTGTTTCGATAAATCTTTATCTAGTATTTTTGATACGACTACATCGTTAAGATATGGAGTTTTTGTGATGATATCATATACTCCAAAGCCAACAGTTCCTAAGCCTAAAATAGCTATTTTTGTTTTGTTACTCATTGTTTTCTCCTATTCAAGTGCCACTAAATCAACACTACTGACTCCAGTTAACTCTCTTAATTTTTCTATAAAACTATTGATTGAATGGGTTAAATTCAAACAATCAACGGTAATCGTAACATAAGCACTTCCGTGAATTGGCATTTCCTGATTGATAGCCAGAATATTTCCTCCACTAGCTGCCACAGTGTTTAGCAGATTAGAAAGTACTCCCAACTTATGATCCAAACGAAAGGCAAGAATTGCTTTCTTTCCATGACTTGCTGAAGGGATGAAAATAAAATCTTTATATTTATAATAGGTATTTCGGCTAATTCCAACTTCCTTACAAGCATCGCTCACACTAAAACCACGATCATTAATCAAATTACGAGCATCAATGACCGCATCAAAATACTCGGGTAGAATGCATTTATGAACAATTAAGAAATCTTCTTTCATGATAATACCTCCAAGGTAGTTCCTTTTCTATCTGGTTTTAATTCTAAAAATCTCCAGTTCGCTGTAACTTTTAGTTTTTCTATTTCTGGAATCAGATTGGTTTTAGTAATCATCAATAATGTTGAACCACTTCCGCTCAAACAGAAAGGGATATGATTTTCTTCCGCGAACTTCATAAAAACATCGGCATCTTTCATTAATGGAAAGCGGAAAGGTTGATGCATTTTATCTTTTAGTAATGAAAATAGCATTTCTAAATCTCCATTTTCCAGTGCTTTTGGAATGTTGATGGCTCGTGACATGTTATAAATAGCATCAGCATAACTTATTTTGGAAGGAAGAACTTCTCGTGCTTCTTTTGTAGACATAGAGAAGTCAGGAATTGCTACAATAAATTGTAGACTTTCATTAATATTGTATTTTACCGTAATAATTTCTTCCCCGTTTACCGAAGAAACTAATGAGCCCAAGAAAGCAGGTGCAATATTATCTGGATGTCCTTCTATTTCTGTTGCCATTTTAATGATTTCCTGATCATTAAAGCAATGATTCAAAAAATGATTCGCAGCAACCAGTCCACCCATAATACAGGTAGCACTACTACCTAAGCCACGACTGATTGGTACTTGCTCATCAATAGAAATAGTAAAGGGATGAAGTTGTTTGTTCGATTTTTCGTATGCTTTTCTCATGCTACGCACGATTAAATTCATATCATTGGCATATTTTTCTTCAAAATTAATAAACTTCCATTGATAACTTTCTTCAAAAGTAAAGGTATTATATATTGTTAATGCTAATCCCAAGCAATCAAAACCTGGTCCTAAATTGGCTGTGGTTCCTGGAACACTAACTTTAATTTTTTTCATAAAGTTCACCTAGTAATTTTATTAATTGTTGATAACAATCATTTTTAAACCATAAAGTGCGTTTTTGATCCTGATTCAAACTAAGAAGTACGGGAGGAATCGCTATTCCTGTTTTGGTCGCTAGAGTTTTCACTAGTTCCCAATCACTACACCCTTCACTATCAATGCCTAATGCTTTACATAATGCAACAGGAAATTTAAATGGATGAGCTGTAGCTGTAATAATTGTCTTGGTTTGATCTTTTGTTTCTTGACAGTATTTTTTATAAACTGCTTTCGCAACAGCCGTATGAGTATCAAGCAGATAATGATCTTTTTGATAACTATCAACAATTGCTTCTTTCATTTCACTTTCAGTAGCAAAGCCACCATAAAAATCCGTTAAGTTTGTTTGCATATCTTCATCGATTTGATATTTTCCAGTGGTTGATAATTGATTCATCAAATCTTTGACTTTACTAGCATCATGATTACTAATATAGTATAACAGTCTTTCTAAATTCGACGATATTAAAATATCCATTGAAGGAGATGATGTTTTAATAAAAGGACGATTACGATTATATATCCCTTCTTGAAAGAAATCAGTTAGTACATTATTTTCATTGGAAGCACAAATTAATTTTTTAATAGGAACTCCCATTTTCTTTGCCATATATCCTGCAAGAATGTTGCCAAAGTTTCCCGTTGGAACAACAAAGTTGATCTGTTCTCCTAGGGCAATTTGATTTTTTCTTACCAATTCTAAATATCCATAAAAATAATATACGATTTGAGGAATTAAACGACCGATGTTAATGGAATTGGCACTTGATAATGGATACTTAGCTAAATCTTGATCCGTAAATGCTTTTTTCACCAATCTTTGAGTATCATCGAAATTGCCTTCTACTGCAACTACATGAGAATTATCTCCTTGAAATGACAACATTTGTTGTTCCTGAATCCAACTAACTCCACTATTTGGATATAACACAACCACATCAATATCTTTTTGCTTATGAAAGCCACTTAAAGCAGCACTACCAGTATCTCCTGAAGTCGCTGTTAAGATAATGGTTTTCCCTAAAACGCCATTTTTTATTTTTGCTTTTGTTAGTAAAAGCGGTAGTACCGATAATGCTATATCTTTAAAAGCCAATGTTTTCCCATGAAATAGCTCCAAATAATAACAATCCTTACTATCAACCAGTTTTACAATCTCTGAACAATCAAATTTATTATCATAGGCACTATCAATGATTTCACTTACTTCTACTTCAGAAAAATCATCTAATAATAATCCTATGATTTTTTTGGCCAATTGATGATAGGTAGTACCTATCAAACTTTTAATTTCAACGCGAGGTAACTCATCGCAAATAAACAGTCCCCCATCGTTGGCTATTCCTTTCATGATGGCTAGTGAAGATGGAATTGATTTTGTTTTTCTATTCTCTCGTGTACTTTTATACATAATTGCCCTCTTTTATTATTTAATATATTATAATATGTTTCCAAAATAAAAACAAGTGTTTTTATTATAAAAACACTTGAATACGTTTTCTTTT
>CAYPLR010000002.1:0-107764 GCA_964411675.1 uncultured Bacteroidales bacterium | reverse complement strand
AAGTCACATTCTTATTGGTTGTGTCACTTGGAGTGATTTCAATTGTTAATGTTTGTGTGTCACCAACATTCATTGTTGCTACACCATTCGTAATGGTAATAGCGGTTGGTAAGACATCTTCTACGATTGGATCTTCTTCTTCTGGATCTTCCTCTTCTGGTTTATCACAACCGATGAAAACGAACATCAGTGTTAGTGCTAGCAAAAATGCTATCCATTTTTTCATTTCATTCCTCCTGTTTTTTGTCGTTATGCTATTGTCAAGTTAATATTAACTTTCGCATTCCTTTAATATTTTACCATTTTTCTTGATTTCATGCAAGTGTTTTCAAAAAAAACTATTGTCACCTGTTTATACACTAATTAAAATAAAAAAAGTCATCTTATAGAAGACTGCAAACAGATGACAAACTACCTCATTGGTAAACCAATAAAAGATAGTTTTTTATTTTCCCCGTTTAATGCTTAAATAGATAACAAATATTATAATTAGTCCCCACTTAATAATCATATAGGAATAAAAATATGAGCGTTGACATAGTCAACGCTCTAAGTTATCTATAAGATGATTTTTTGTTTTGCTTTTTATCCATATATAACGATGAAGTCAGCATTTAATTGATCGATAATTGATGCTATTTCCTGACTAACGTCCGTATTATTTAAAACGGAATTCATAATCGTTGTTGCAGGTACTCCTGAGTAGTTTAATTTGAAGCCATCAAAAATTGGATCAAACAATACTTTTTCAGCTGTATAGAATAGCATTGCTTCTATTGAATTTTGATCATCTAGTTTCGCTTCTAAGCTTTGTCTCTTTAGTGCTTCTGCATCGAATGTAGGATCTTTCTTTTGATTTAATGTTGTATTAATAAACATATCAATGACAGCACGATAAACTCCTTCATAAGTAACTCCAGCAGGGTAACTTGTCTCACGACCTTCTGCCATCATATGAACAGAATCACCAACACCATTAATATATGTTTTTGTAACAGCAATACTATCAGGTCTTGGGAAAGGAACATAACCATATTCTGTATTACCTTCACCCCATAAATTTGATGGCCAACGATTAGATGCCATAACAAACCAATATTCTCCTGGTTGGAAAATTGCTCTTCCTTCTTGGAAACTAGCTACTTTTTGATCATAGTCTATTGCTTTATCCCAAGCTCCTCCACTCATAACACTTTGTAATGCCTTGACTGCATCTAATGAGTAGGTATGGGTTAAATTTAATTTTAACGAAATGTGGTCAGCAAGTTTCACGCCACCAGCTTGTACCATTCCTGCCCACATCAATTGTGGAGCACCTGACATAACCCAATTATTCGCTGGTAATAATGATTGTGCATTTAAACACCACTCAACATAACGGCTATAGGTCCAGTCTCCATTCATAAAGATTTCAGCTGGTGATTGTAAATTATATTTTTTAATCATTCCATAATTGTAATACAAACCATCAATAACATAGATATCTGTATCGGAAATACCTGTTGTTGCGATATATAATTTTTGTTTATAAGTTCCTACTTGGCGTTGGAATGTTTCGATTTGTCCTCGTCCATAACGATCAAAGAATTCAGTAGTATCATGTGCTGCACCCCCATTTACAAATGTTGGTAACCATTCGGCTGAAACAACATAAAAATCAGCTTGTGGTGTTCCTGCAGCCGCTTGAGCGTTAATCCAATTGTATCGTTCAGCTCCCCAAGGTGCTGAATCAGGATAAGCTTTAATTTCTATTTTACAATTGTATAATGTTTGTACATCTGTCCATGCTTGTTGTTTTGCCATTTTATCACTGGCAGTATAACTATCCGTGAATGGATTAGTTGATTCTAATTCTGATGAAGCATTCATGATTGATATAACATATCCTTGCAAATCAGGATAAGTAAGGTTTTCTGTTTCATCTGGCTTTACTGATACTTTAAAATAGTCGCTTTGAATAGTAGAATCTACTGCAGAAATAGCATAAATATAAGTAGTTCCTTCTGCTATTCCCGTTAAATTACCTTTTGAATCAATGGTTGCAACTTCTTCTTTACGAGAATGCCATGTTACAGTTTGATCAACACCTTCAGGATAAACAGAAGCTGTGTATCTTGTTGGATATCCAACTGTCACAGAACTTAATCCATCGATAACAATGCTTGTTGGCATGATAACTGGGTCTTCTGGGTCTTCAATACTAGCAGCTTTTACAGTAATCGATTTTTCTGCTTTAATAGCTGTGTTTTCTACGGATGTTGCTGTAATGGTTACAGTTCCTTCGGCTACACCTGTTATTTTACCATTGGCATCAATCGTAGCGATTGCTGTATTACTAGTAGAAAATGTAACTTCACTATTAGCTCCACTTGGTAGTACTGCTGCGATTAAAGTAATCGATTTTCCTACTTCAACTTCAGCACTTCCTGTTAATGTAATCGAAGTTACATCGATATGAAGGGCATTAACTGTTACTTCTAAAGTAGCTTTAATACTGCTCTTTGCTTTGCTGGTTACTGTGATTGTTGCAGTTCCTGCAGCTTGGGCTGTTAAGCCTCCTGCTGAGTCTACTTTTACTACTGCTTCATTGCTTGATTTCCAAGTCACATTCTTATTGGTTGTGTCACTTGGAGTGATTTCAATTGTTAATGTTTGTGTGTCACCAACATTCATTGTTGCTACACCATTCTTGATGGTAATAGCGGTTGGTAAGACATCTTCAACGACTGGATCTTCCTCTTTTGGATCTTCCTCAACTGGCTTGTCACAACCGATGAAAACGAACATTAATGTTAGTGTTAGCAAAAATGCTATCCATTTTTTCATTTTTTCCTCCTTGAAATATAGAATGACAATGAATTCTACTATTTTTTTACTCTATAAGTTTATCATAATGAAAACGATTTATCAAGAATAAACAAATGAAAAAGGCTAAGAATAGCCTTTATTCATTGCAAATATTTTTTGATACATATGTATAATCTTTCCAAACTTCAAATCCATATCTTTGATATAAAACCATTAAACTTGTCCAATCAATCATAATTGCTCTAATTCCTTGTTTTTTTAAGAAAAGCATTCCATAATTCATCATATCATCAAAAATACCTTGTTTGCGACAATCCTTATCAACTCCTAAAGGCCCTATACCACCTAAATTATCAAAACGTTGATACCAAGTTAAGCTATATGGCCACATGCTATCCTTCGGAGTACTGATACGAATGAAGCCTATCACTTCATCCTCTTTAAAAGCCAATAAGTATTGGTGATATAAGCCATTTTTAAAATTTTTACGTGCATCAAAATACCATCTTCCAGGAAAATTTTTCAAGAAAAACTTCATCGTTGCTTCTTCATCTTCTTTCGTAGCGAAGCGAATCTTATTCTTACATGTATATTCTTGCACATCATCCAAATGATATCGAATTAAATCATGCGTTTTTCTACCTAAAGTATAACCTCTTTTTTCCAAAAACTCAGGCGTTAATCCATCAAAGTCACTAGGAACACCTGGAAAAAAGTTATTGATATCTCTACCTATATGAACTATCTTAATTCCCTTTTTCTTCATTTCTGTTTCTACGTTAGATAAAAGTAGCGATCCGATTCCTTGTTTACGATATTTTCTCGCAACATAGAAAAGAGAAATCCATCCTGTATCAATATAAGTTGGTATTCCCTTGTCCCCATCCCATATTTTAGAAATGATAAATCCAACAACCTTTCCATCTTCAACAGCAACAAAAGAAGTTTCTAACGAAAGATAGGGACAATCAATCACATTATGTTTCCAAAGCAAATCAGTGATAGGATAAATAAACCCCACTTCTTCATTCCAAAGTAATGCGACTTCCTCTATTTTTTTAAATGTATTGAAATCAAGAATGTTTATCATTTTAGATTAAAGCAGCTGCAGGTTCATCAATAATAACTGTTACATCAGGATGTTTATGCAAAACAGATGCTGGAAAATCTGTTGTGACTTCACCACTTAACAATCGTTTTACTGCTTCAGCCTTACCTTTCCCCGAAATTAACATCACTATTTTTTTTGCTTGCATGATATTTTTAATTCCCATTGTAATGGCATAATGAGGAACTTCTTCATCTTCTTTAAAAAACATTTTATTATCTTGACGTGTTCTTTCTGCAAGTTTCACAACAAATGTTTCTTGATCAAATGAAGTTCCTGGTTCATTAAATCCAATATGACCATTTCCTCCAATTCCTAACAATTGTAAATCAATCGTTGTTTTGTGAAGTAATGCATTATAATCATCACAATTCTTTTGCATATCTTTCCCTTGAGAAGAAGGAAGATGAACATTTTCATCTTTAATATCAACATGAGAAAATAAGTTGCGATACATAAATGAATAATAGCTTTCTGGATGTGATTTAGGTAATTCGCAATATTCATCTAAATTATAAGTCTTGATTTCCTTAAAAGATATTTCCTTATTTTGAACCATCTTAACAAGATTTTGATATAAGCCCACAGGACTAAATCCAGTGGCTAATCCTAATGTAGCTTTTGGATTTTTTTTAATCAATTCCCCAATGATTTTTGTCGCTTCTAAACTTAATTCGGTAAAATCTTTTACTCTAATAATTTTCATATTCATCACTTATGTCCTTTCTAAATTGACTGATCGTTATAATTTCACTGGTACTTTACCAGTAAATGGAGCTTCACCACACAAGCATTTTGCTAGACTACTTAATGATAATGGGGTTGCTTCATAAAGACAAATATAATTCTTTACCTCCTCCATATGCATGATATCATAAGGAGAACGAAGACTGACAACTACTGTTTTTTCCTTGTTTAAAGCTTGGAATAATTGCATTTGATAATCTCCTTTGTTGACATTATAAGTAGCCAACACGATCTTATCATATTGATTTGCTTTTTCTTTAATCAAAGTTAAATTATTCAATTCACGATTATATATAATTTCATCTTTATGATAATAAACACTCAAGGTTTTATATTTTTGATTCTCATTATCAACCAAACTAAATAATTTAATTTCCGGGAATAAAATTAATACTTTATCTTCTTTTTTGAAAGGAAGAATTCCATTGCTTTTCACTAGTGAAACACTCTCTATCGATAATTGTTCTGCTTCTCGTACTGCATCTTTTGGAGCCAATCCACTGACATCGACCTTATCTGAACAATATTTTTCTTTTAGTCGAAGAATTTTTTCAACGGAATGATTGATTCTTGCTTCAGAGATAATCCCTTCATTTACCATAGAAACAAATTTTTTAAAAATTTCCTCTTGGTCTTCCAAACGAGCTGCACCACAGAAAATCATCATATCTACACCACCATTCACACATAAGTCAATGATTTGTTCGTTATTATAGTTCTTTTCAATGGCTCCCATACTTAATGAATCGGTTACGATTAATCCCTGAAATCCCATTTGTTCTTGTAATAATGTAGTCATAATATTATGAGACAAAGTTGCTGGATGGGTTTCATCTAATGCTTTATATAAAACATGGGAAACCATTACTCCATCAATTCCCTCATCAAATGCTTTTTGAAATGGAACCAATTCTACTTTCTTCATTTCCTCTAAAGAAGAATCCAAAGATGGCATTAATAAATGTGAATCTTGGCTTGTATTTCCATGACCAGGAAAGTGTTTGATGGTTGGTAGTACACCAGCCTCTTGAAAACCTTTGAATGCTTCACATACATATTTTGCAACTACTTGAGGGTCATCAGAATAGCTTCTCGAATTGATAACTGGATTTAACGGATTGTTATTTACATCAGCAACAGGAGCATGATTCAAATTAAAACCTATGCTCTTTAAATCTTTTGCGACGTTGTAACATAAATTTCTAATGTTTTTACCTGTTGCAGCAAGTCCCATAGCTCCTGGAAAAGGTGTAATCTTTTCCATCACTCTAAGTACACTACCACCTTCTTGATCAATGCAAGTAAACAAAGGAATTTTTGCTTCTTTTTGCAATCTTTCATTTAATTCTGCTGCTTGAAAAGGACTTGTAATGTTTTTTGCAAAGTAGATAACTCCGCCCACTTTTAATCGCTTAATTTGTGCATCTAGTTGCTCATTATATTCTGTGCCATTAAATGCAAAGCATAGCATTTGCCCGATTTTTTCTTCTAAAGTCAAATTTTTTATATTCATATTCTTCCTCTCAAATAATAAGGTGTTACTTAAACAAGTAACACCTTTTAATTTATCCTACGATACCTGTTCTTTCAATACTTTCAACAAATTGTCTTTGAACAAAGAAGTAACCAATCAATAATGGTAGCATCATTAATAATGCTGCAGTATTTGCAATCAAAGACCTGAATAATGGGTCTGTCTTAATTTCGCTATCGCCAATTGATTGTAATACATCTCGTCCTTGTGCAATCCATGTACCCATAACTGTATCAAGACGATTTGTACCATCTCCCAATTTACTTGCTAGTAATGGGAAACCAAGAGAATCATTTAATAGACCTGCAAAGTATAAATCGTTCCATTGCCATACAAAGGCAAACAAACCTACAGTAACGATTGCTCCTCTAGCATTGGGAAGCATAACGCTCCAGAAGGTTCTAATAACACCAGCACCATCTACTTGTGCAGATTCTTCCAATTCTACTGGTAGATTTTTAAAGAACTGTCTAAATAAGAAGATAAAGATTGCTGAGCGAATTCCTTGGCCAAAAGCAGCTAAAATGTACATTGAAAACATACTTCCTACTAATTTAATACCAAAGAATGGATAATTAGTTAAGAACAAGTTCCTTGATATATGTAGTGTTTCATTAGGAACTACTAAAGTAAAGATAATTAAGTAGAATAATAACCCACTACCTTTAAATTTTAAACGTGCAAATGAGTATCCAGCAACAGCAGAAGCAATAACTTGAATTAGCATGACTATGGTTGATAAAATCAATGTATTCCAAATTGAAGAACCATACTCTAATAGTTCCCAAGCAATTTCAAAATTCACGATACTAAAAGCTTCGGGAATCCATGCTACTTGAGGATTAGAAATATCACTTGGATCTCTAAATGCAATTGATAATTTTTGAATGATTGGTGCTAAGATAACAAAACATAAACCGATTAAGATAAATGTCCTGATCAATTTACCCGCTACCATCATTGCGTTTTTACTACGAACTTTACGGCTGATTGGATTTTGCCAATCTTCTTTTAACTGTGTCCAAAATGATTTCTTACTTTGCTTCACTTCATTATTCATCATAATAGAACACCATCCTTGATAATAAGAAGACAACTACTCCAATGATAATTAACGAAGAAATACAGAATAACCAGCTCATTGCTGCATGGACACCATAATTCGTTAAGTTTCCTAATCCGTCAACTAGTTTGATAACACCCGCACCTTTAATTCTATTAATCGCTGCTAATACTTCTGAGCGCAAGAAGGAATCGACGACGGTATATACCCCAGCTGTTAACATCAATGGTGAAACCATTGGGAAAGTAATTTTCCAGAAGATTTCATATTGAGTTGCTCCCTCAATTTTTGCTGCTTCATATAAATGCTTTGGTACAGATTGGATACCCGATAGGAATATCAAAATCTGAACACCAGAGAAAGATATAATATCAAAAATTGAACTTGAAGCATCCGCTAGGAACGTAACAGCTCCTGTTGGTAAGCTAGCATCGAGTAAGAAGTCTTGAAAATTGAACATTGTTGAAAAGATATCTGCACCTGCTTCATTGATGGCTTCAGCCGCTAAATCGCCAGATGCCATTGCTACATCAACTGCTTGTGAGTTGAAAATAACTGGCATAAAGAAGACAGCTCTAACAAATGCTCTTCCTTTAAATTTTGAGTTTAAAACAACCGCAACAAGTAAACTAAAGATAAGAATAAGCGGTACATTCAGTGCTGTATTTACAAATGAATCTAGTAAGTATTGTTTAAATGTAGCATGTTCGTTCCAAATATAACGATAATTATCTAGCCCTACCCATTCAGTAATAACTCCAATAAACTCATTGGTTTCGCTATTGTATCCTAACATCTCAACGTTTGAAAAGCTATAGATTACTGTTGTGATAAAAGGAATCAAGAAGAAATAGATAAACCCTATCATTAGGGGGATGATGAATACGATACCCCATAATGCTTTTCTTTTACGATAAACAACCTTTTGCACTAATAAGTTAGGAATGTAGTTTAGTACTGCTTTAACCTTTTTCATGAAATTAGTTTGACCTAGTCTTGAGAAAAAATTACTTATGCCTAACGAAAACTTCTTTAAAGCGCTTTGTTTTTCTAGCATATTAGTTTCCCTCCTCTACGATCATATACCAATTACCTTTAATTGCTAATCCTGTTGTAGGATCTTGATAAGTCTCATTATCAAAATTAATAATTAATTGTAGACCATTTTCATAACCAACCAATACCACATTGTCAGTTAAATATTGATGTGATATCAATCGGCTTTCATAAATACCTGATTCATTTAATTTTTGATTCAAATCAATTATTTTTTGCTTCCAGTTAATATAATATGCATTGTAATACTCTGTATAAGGAGTTTCTAGTAAAATCTTGGTATCTTCAGCAGAAATAACGAAAGATAAATTTGATCCTGTCTCCAATGCTTTCAAGAAATACCAGTTTGGTGCATACTCATTGTTTAAGTTAACGGTGTCGCCTGTATAATCAAACAAGCCACTAACTACTAATTGATATAATGGAATAGAATAATCAACGCTTGCATATAATGTTGTCTCTAATGGTACATTAACAGCAGAAGTTACATACTTAAATGTATAATCATATGGCGCTTTTAACATAATATTAGATATTTCATCTTGCATTACTTTTAATGCATCTTGTTGATATAAAGTTCCATCTTCAGTATAAATTTGTACTTTCTTTGCATAATCGCCGATTCTCTGATTACCTAAGTCTTCCGCGTATACTCCTTTAATACCAAAGCGACTATAACTATCTAAATAATTAGTTACAAGAGCATGATAGAATCTAGGAGAAACCATACTACCAGCACGACGTGAACTATCTGCAAGTCCTGTGGCAATAACGAAATCAGTAACTACTGAATAGGTTGAACCAACACTCTTTGGACTATATTTCAACTCACCATAAGAATAATCATATCCACGATTTCTTGTTACGGAAATTTCCGGATAGAAACCAAATGATTTTGATAGCAAATAGTCTCTAAGTTCATAGAAGTCACTTTTCCCTCCAAGAACTCGTGCAGGCTTCACATAGTCATCCGCTTTTACATTCATTGCATCACTTGTCCATGCCGTATACCCAACATTAAAGTTTTGAACTCCATTTAAATTTAATTCGTTCACAATTTCTAATGCTTGCTTGAAGGTAGTTAAACTATAATCAGCATCATGAACGATTCCTAGTGTTAATTTTTTCTTTTCGAAAGCACCTAAGAAATTTAGACTAACAACATGTTCTTTTGTTTGGTCGCCATCTTCATTTAGATCATATTTATTAATTAAATATTCTCGATATTTTTGAGCAACATGAACATAGTCTAATTCATCTTCGCTTAAGAAATGATACTTATAAACCACATCAGAATTATATAAATCAATACTCCATTTTGAGAATGAAGAACCTGTACTAACTGATACTGATTCTTTTACTCTAAATGTTGTTGTAAATCTAGCATAGTTAAATGTTGTTGTTTGCGCTGCACGCATGAAGTCTGCTTGGATTGATGTTTGTGCTGCACCAGCATCAACGATGGCTATAACACCCTTTTTCTCTGTGAAATCAAGGAATCCATACATACCAAGCATGATATCTTCAACATCACTACCTCTATTCTCGCGTGGAAGTGTAGAATCATCACCATATATTTGCTTTGAATATGTCTTTGCATTTTGTGCATCTTTAACACTATTAAAGCTAATAATGGCTCCTGATCCATCTGGTAAGATGATTTGACCCTCACTCTCTACGTCTTGATTGGTTGTTAGATAAGGAACAACTTGCATTTCATATATTTTACAAGTATGACCATATAAGTCACCTACATATTGCGGTTCACGGCCTTCGATAATCGAATCATTAATAATCGTTGCTTTTAAGCCTTCCTCTGTTAATTCGAAGCGTAAACAAACTTGGAACGCAGTTGATTGAGCATCACTTGCATTTCCAAAAATCATGTTTTGTTCTTCTGCTAACTCTTGGGTGAAGGCTGTTTGAACTGGTTTTCCCTCTTCATCGTACAACCATTTTCCTTCTTCATCACGAGCTTGATAGCCACCAACTTGAACCAATTCATCGCCAGTAATTTCTCCATCTTCATTATAATCATAATAAACCGGTTTATTACTTGCTACTAAATAGTTTCCATATGGGACACCCTCATCAGTAGTTCCAACTTTTGTAGTATCATACATATACGCATACAACTTCTTATAAAGTGTTGTTGATATATTATAATTAAACTTTAATGTATAAGAACTATTGGCAACATATTGTGTTGTATCTGTGATATAGGTTATATCAGGATTGTCTCCACTTTGTGATAGAGAATAGGATTGAGGACTATATATAGAGCTAATGACTGAAGAATTTGTGAATGGATTAGATGTACAAGGAGAACTTTCTGTATTAAAATCTACTCCTGCTTTTAAACCAATTCTTCCATCGGTTACTAGCATCTCTTTTAAATCCCAACGACCAAGGAAGTTACCATAGGTATCTTTGGCTTCTGTAACAGTTGCTAATCCGTTTTCAGTTAAATATGCTGCGCATTCAGCACTATATGTTGCACCAAAACCAGTATATTGTAAGACATTGCTTCCATTATACAATCCAGCTAATACTCCTGTTTTTGTATAGAATTGTAAATTACCTCTAAATAAATCATCAAAAGTAAGTCGATCAAAATTACTTGGGAAGAATGATTTAATATTCGTAAAATTACCGATTTCATATAAAATATCTACACCATTTTCAATATAGTTTAATTTATAATGAGGAACAGTAATTCCTTGTAGCTTATCATAATAAGCAACACTATATTCAAAGGTGTTAAATCCAGTTGTATTCGCTCTACCATTTTCATCAAAATAACGAACAATTAAATTTGATTTTTCATCACTATAATCACTAACTGATTTTGCACTGCTATAAACTGCAGAACATGTTGATGAATCATTGGTGTTTGTACAAGTGCTGTTTTCAACAATCTTAACGATTGTTGTTGTTTCATCGATAAACAATGAATATTTATCGTTCTCAGCAACCTTATATTCTTTACTTAAAGATTCTTGATCCAGTTCAGCAAAATTATCAGGATTAAATGTCAATTTGTCGGCATTAATCTTATATTCTGTTAAACCACCAATAAAGTATAAGCCTGCTATTACTAATAAAATTATGGCAATCATTGTGGGAAGAATATATCTAAGTTTCAAAAATTTCATTTTCTATTCCCCCCTTCTATAAGTATCTCAGAGATATTTCTCTGTAGATCGTATATACAAATCCAGTCATTTTCTGGAATAAGTCGAAAGCAAGAATGCCAATAAAACAAATAATTAGAATCGCTACGGCGGTAGCAATTAATGTTCCTATACACTTTAATAAGCCAAATTCATGAATCGAAATAAAGCCAAAGAAAGCCATATAACACATTAAAAATGTACCTAAACCAATTACTAAATGATAGATTGCTTCTTCTTGTTGGGAAACAATATTACTTAAGAATAGTCCAAAGAATTTTGCCCATACAAGTGGAAATAGGGAATAACAAAGCATCATGAAGATTTCTTTCATTTTACCCTTACCATCAAATAATGTAGTGATGCTCCAATTAGCTACGGTAATAACAATGATTGGTGCTAAAACCATAGTGATTTCAGAAAGGCTATTTAACTCAGTAACACTTACTTGATTAATAATAAATCCCGAATATTGGAATTCTAAAATCCTTAAAAAGATTAAAAAGACAACAAGGCAAATGGCAACATCCAATCTTGCTCGTTTTTCTCTTTTGAAATAGTCAAAGCCTTTTAGGGGGTGAAACAAGATAAACAATGGATAAGTAATAAATTCTTCTTTGAAAAACTTTAAGAATTTACTAATCTTATGCCATACATTAACTTTTTCTTTCATTACATTCTCATTCATATTCTTCACCTTTACCCATTGTATCTGGCTTTCTGTTTCGAATCTTCTTATATGTCTTAATTCCCACCCCAATTGCTATTAGACCTAAAACTGCTGACATCGCATATGGAAAATATTTCTTAATAATTTCATCACGATACAGCTTGTATGCTTTTGAATAATATTCAACACTATATCCTGTTTTGAAATATAGCATTGCTTCTTGATAACGTCCTGATGTTAATAGAGTTTTACCAATACCAACATAGGCATATTCATAATTTGGATTTTCAGTAATCACATTAGCCCATTGCTCTGATGATGACTCTAAGTCACCTTCATAGTGATACTTAACTGCTTTATTGATAATTTTTGCAATTTCTGTTGGTTGATAACGGATTACTGCTTTATTATTTTTATCAAGAACGATAACATTTTCTCCTTGATAGCGAACAGCAACAGGATTTCGTAAATCACTGATTTCATCACCGCTACCAGCAGAAATATAGAGTAAGTTCCCTTCATTATCATAAGTAAATAAACGTCCATTACGGGAATCTGCAACGGTATAAACACCATATTCATTAACAGCTACGGCTGAAAATTGTGATCCACCAGCATTAGTACCACTTAGAATTGTTATTAAGTCTCCTTTTGGAACAGCATAACCATTTCTTGTTAGTACATCATTTCCCGCTTGATTGATTCGTTTAATCATGGTTGTATCATCCTTTACCCCTGTATCTGGATTTGTTGATGCCCTTGATACGGTGTAGATGAATCCTTGACTATCGATTGTGAAATTTTTAAATTCTGTTTGTAAGATTGAACTCATTTGTTGACGTTGAGTTTCAGTTGCAAGGTTACGCCAAAGCGCTTCCCAAAATGTTAAAGTGGTATAGTTAACACCAACGAATCGCATAAACACACCACGATTACTCATTAACATGATACCTTCATAAATACCGTCAGAAATGACATACATTCTTCCAGCACTATCGGTAACGATTTTTGTTGGAGCAAATGTTTTTCCTGAAAAAGTAACATCTGTTGGTGAACTAACTACTTGCACAACTTTGTATGTTTTTGCATCAACGATAACAATTTGACTATTTCCGTTATCGCACAAGTAAATCAAATCCTCATATTGACCTTCAATAATAACATTGTTGGCATCACGAAGATATCTTGTTGATCGATAAACACCAGATAATTTTAATGGTTCAATATAAAACTTTTGTGTATCTGTTCGCTCTTCATAAGGTGTTTCTTGAACCGCTCTTAAAGAAGCGAATGGATACATTCCTTCAGCAAACAATACACTTGATGTTGCACTAGCAACAATTTTCTTTGTTTTCATTGCTAATAATTGTGTATTGGTAAAGTTGTCAGGAACTACTTCAAAGCGAGAAATTGTTTCAATATAGTTCATATTTCCATCGAAAACAAACAATTTATTTGAAACAGAATCTACTACATATATTTTATCTTGAGTAATGATATCTCCATCTTCTTCATATGTTTCCTTATAGATAAATAAATCTTCTGGACTAGTGAATTCTGATGCAGCGATTTTTCCACCCCAAGCAGAACTAATAACATTATAGATACCATCACTAGTAGCAGAGAATCCTACTGAAGACTGGATGATTTGACCATTGTGAGAATAAATATATCCTGTTGCAGCCTTTACATTTGTTGAAGCAAGTCCACAACTAAAAGCAACAATAACAAGAAGAATTTTTATTAGTTTTCTCATTATCGCACCTCCTACTTCATACCTGACTGAGCCATAGTATCCATTACATTACTTTGAGAGAATATAAAGACAGCGATTGGTACAGTAATCATGATTAAGGATACTGCATTTAAAGTACCAGTACGAGCAACACCAGCTGTTGCAATCTGATTAATTGCATAACTTAACATTTTATAATCTTCACGATAAATTGTTGTTGAACCATAGGTACTCCATAAACTTTGGAAGTCAAGAATGATCAATGTTACCCAAGCCGGTTTTACAATTGGCATAACAATTGTCCAATAAATTCTTAATTCACTTGCACCATCAAGCTTTGCTGATTCAACATATTCCATCGGTACACCTACCATGAATTGTCTCATCAAATAAAGGCCTAACGAACCTGCCATTACTGGTAAAACAATTGACCAATAAGTATCGATTAATCCTAAACTATTCAAAATAATGTAATGTGGTGTAGCTGTTACGCTTCCTGGGAACATTAATGAATAAACGATTAATCCGTTGATAAACAATGAGCCAGGAACGCGGTATTTTGCCAGGACATAAGCGCACATAGAAGCCACAAACACGTGACCAAAAGTACCTAATACAGTTACTAAGATGGTATTAAATAAATACCTTGAGAATGGTACTAGAGATGTTCCAAGTACTACACCTAAGTCAGCAAAATTGTTTAAGGTAGGATTCCTAACAAAGATTGTTGGTGGAAATCTGAAAATTTCATCGAGAGGCTTAAACGCATTATTAATAATTAGAATCAATGGTAAGATACTTAAAATCCCACAAACTGCTAAGAATACGAATAAGGCAATGTCGCCACCTTTTGAACGGTTAATACGTTTCTTTATTTTTGATCTGTTTTTAATTTTTAATGAAGATATTTCTGCGAAAGGTCGAGAATCAATATGGCGTGCCTTTTTGGCGTTTAGTTTTTCGCGCGTTTCTTCTAATTGCTTTTGCGAAGTTTCTTCATTTAAAAGTTCTGCTTTTGTTTTCGCCATATTATGAACCTACCTTTCTAATCATCTTCCTAATCAAACTATTTAAACCGATGGAAGCTAAGAATAGCAATGTTGCTATTGCTGAAGCATATCCTAATTCAAATCGGGTACTAGTATAATCGGATAGATGATTTACTATTGTATGTCCAGCATATTGTACCGAAGGGAATCCACAAAGAGCTGTTGTAACAGCACCAACGCCTAATGTATTGGCAATCTGAATTACCGCACTAAACAACAATTGGTCCTTGATAGAAGGAAGAGTGATAAACCACAATTCTTGCCATCTATTCTTAACCCCATCAATTGCTCCTGCTTCGTATAATTCCTTGTTTACTGTTTTTAAACCACCAATAATAGCTAGGAAGTTAACACCTAAACTCATCCATAATTGTACAAGAATAACAATTGGTAAAATATACTGAGGATCTTTTAACCATGTAATTGGTTCACGAATAATCTGCAATTTCATCAATAATGAATTTGCCCATCCATAATAATCACTGAAGAATATCAAACGCCAAATTGAAATGGCACCTGTTAATGCTGGAGCATAGAATACGAATGTAACAACTGCTCTCAAATAACGAGGGAGTTCATTAATCAACCAAGCGAATACAAAGGATAATAGATATCCACCTGGACCCACAATAACTGCAATAATTAATGTGTTTTTTAATGCGGTTACAAAAATAGGATCCTCAAGAAATAGGTTAAGATAATTCTCCCATCCTACCCATCCTGGTGGCCACTCCAATAAGTTAAAATCTGTAAAACTTAATCCCAAACTCATGGCAACAGGGATTACTGTGAAGGTTGCAAATAGTAGAAGATAAGGGAACATCATCAAATATAGTTCTCTATTTAAATACATCTTCCTTCTAAAAGGCTTCTTTCTACTCCAAAGATCCATTTTTAATCTTCGCTTTTCTCGCCACTCTGAGAAACGTTTTGAAAAATTCGGTTTATTTTCTTGTTTCATTTCTTTTTCCATAACGATCTCCAATCCTAATCTACTGGTAATCCAAATTCTTTACGTTTTCTGGTAATCTCACTATTAATTAAAACGATATAATCACTAAATGTTTCTCGTGGATTAGCATCATTATTGATGACAGCACGAATTGCATTTTCTAGATTTCGTCCTACATAGTAACCACCAGCAATTTCTGGAACACCAACTGTGATTTCCCATTGTGATAATAATATATCTCTTTCTGTTTTTGACCAAGGCAATAATTTAAATGCCTCAATATTAGCAGTATTATGACGAGCTGCAGCACCTAAAATAGATTCAAGTTCTCGTGCATAATTATATTGTGTTTCTGTTGAAGTCCACCACTTTAAGAATTCCCATGATGAATCTTTATCATCAGATTGTTCCATAACAACAACAGCTGTACCACTAGTAACACCACTATTGTTGAAGGTGTTATCAGCACGATATGTTCCTGGAAGTGGAGCAAATGTCCATTTACCCATAATATCTGGAGCAAATACTGTTAAAGTATTAAATAATTCATAAGAAGCAATACCAATTGGCATTTCACCTGTTCTAAAACGATTGGTGAAGTTTGCTGCTAATAAGAAACTATAATCAGTAAAATAACTGCACCAATTTTCAAAGGCTATCATACCTAATTCAGAATCAAAATCAGATTCTCTATCATCATTACGATAGAACTGACCACCCATTTGATATAGAAGAGTTGCATAGATAATAGAACCTGCATCTTCGAATGGTAAATAGAAATCAAGATTTGATACTTGTAATTCTGTTACTAGTAATTTTACGTCTTCCCATGTCTTTGGTACTGACCATCCATTTTCCTCAAAGATATCTGTTCGATAGAACATTACCAAGAATGATGAGGTATTTGGTAATGCATAATATCCGCCCTCTAATTCATAAGGAATCATTGAGCTATATTGGAATCTTGCATATTCTGGATAATCATATTTTACAAAATCATCTTCTGTATAATTTCCATTGTTTTGAGTACAATTACCTTTTGCTGCGTTTTCCGCTGTACAAATTCCTGTTACTTCATGGAAATCTTCTTGTTGGCTAATGTCATAAATAGCCCCACGTAATGCATAGTTAACTGGTAATCCACCACCAACATTAATAGCAACATCAGGTCCAGTTCCTGCTAATGTTGCTGGTAACAGTACTCCTGGTGCTAAAATTTTTAATATAATATTAATACCTGTATCAGGAATGAATGTTGTATCAATTAAATTCTTAACTGCATTGACTTGCTCACGACCTGTTGATTCACTAGTTAGGTACCATACTTCTATTTCTTTTTCAAATCCTTCTGTGCTTGTAACACCAATTGATTCATAATCAAAGAAGAATGATAAGAAGAATGCTTTAATTTGAAACCATGTTTGCGTAAAGAAGTTCGCATTGGCATTTGGTAATTTTGCATCTTGAGAATGAACCCATAAGCACTCAATCATTAATGATTGTTCTTTAATATCCAAAATCCAAGTTCCTAAGGCAGACAAGTTACTCTTAAACTCTGTTAAGTCTTTTGTAACGTTCCATGGTTTAGTAGCAAAGCCACCCAAATCAGAAGTCTTACCATTTCTAGTTACTTCTCCGCCAATTTGTAATACTGTTTTATCAAGAGTGTTATTTAAACTACTCTTTTCACCAGTAAGACTTGTGATATACTCAGATACTTCATTTAGGATAACAGCACTATCAGAGAATATCTTTTCCATTGTGCGTCCTTTTTTATCTGTTGAAATACGTGCATTATCACCATATAAATTGTATTCTTGATATTCATCTGGGTTTGCAGTTGTAATAGAAATTATCTTTAAGTAAAGTTCGCTCAGATCATCAATTACTTGTTGTACTTTACTAATTGGATCTCCATAATCACCTAATGTAGCTTCTAATGTAACGGTGTTTTCCCCTTCTTCAAGATAGAACAAATATTTTTCTTCTTCGCTACCAATAGTAACAACTTCCCAGTCACTACTATAATAGAAACGAGCATTATTTGCTTCTTTAAAAGGAACTTCATCATTAATATAAACTCTTCTAGTAGAGAATAAACCACGTGATAAATTTTGTTTTGCTCTAAAAGAAATATGATAGAATCCCGCTTCTGGAGCTGTTACTTTCCAAGAAATCCAATCTCCTGGAGTTGACCATTTTGACCCACCGATAGAGTTATATTTTGTTTTAACTGGATCAGCAGGATTATTTAATGGACTTGTTCTATCGCTAGTAGCATATAGTGTTGGTGAAGAACGCTCAAACGCTGTTTCTGCTTCAATCTTTTCAACATGATTGCTACCTATTGCTTTATCTTGGTTTTCTTCTAAATATTCTGCATAGGTCAAACTAGTTTTAACTGAAACAATTTCAAAGCTAAAAATTACTAAGTTTTCTCGTAATGATGTAAATGAAATTGTGTTATCACCTGCTTTGAAATAAATCATAAACGGTTCTGCTACATATCCTGTTTCATCACGTAAATAATTAGTTCTCTCTGAAAATATTTCTACTTGTGTTGGTTTTAAATCATTACCTGTAACGTCTTGTTCAATGGGTCCTTTGTCAGCCCAAACACGATAAAAAGTAATATTATTTAAATCGCTGAATAATACTTCATCATTTATTTTAATTAATCTCTCAGCATTACTTCCACCACCTTGTGGCATGTAGTAGTTGATAATCACGTTATAAAGTCCAGCTTCAGGAACATTCTTTACATCCCAAGTCGCTGTTCCATTTTCTCCTGTGTAATAACCTTTTTTGCCATCTACTAAATAGTTAGCAGCAAAATCAGTAGCTTCTTCACTAGCTTTTGCTGTATTTCCATCTACATAAATAGTTTTATTTTCAGGGAAACTTAAATATTGCCAATAATCAGCCAAATCGAATTCTTCTAAACGATTGGGATTGATTCCTGCTTTTACTTTAAGATAATCTTCATAACTTCCAGATGGTATTTCCACATCCAATAGTTTTGAATTAGATGTTATATGATTTGATTCATAACTCTTTACGATTGAACCACCAAATAGTCCTACAATCGCTAATAAAATTAGCCATATAACTACTTTTTTAGTAACTTCGGGGTTATATTTAATCTTAGATTTCATAATCTTCACCTCTTTTATTTAAAAATTCTAACATGCTTTCAGCAAAGTCGATAAACTCCGTTACAAGGAATATACTATCCTTGAATCCCCCCGATTTATTTCTAGTATGCCAAAGTCTTTTTTGTTCACTTATAAAATTATTCTTTTCAGATACTATTTCTTCCAAGTATTTTTTTCGAAGATTCATATCAATTTGTTTGTTTAAACCGATGTTAACTTTCTGTGCCATACGAATAAAGCGAATCGCTTGCTTCATTTCTGCTTTAATTAAGTCAGCATCACTACATTTCATTTCAGTTAATCCAAGTTCAAATTCCTTGAAATCCAAAAATCTTTGCATCAAAGCAAACTTCTTTTCACTTAAAAACGTTGTTTTAACCCGGTCGATATAATATTGAATACTATCTTTTTCACCATTAGCAAGGCTAGCCCACATAAAATTATAAAATGTTGGTACACCATTGCCACGATAGTCATTTTCAAAACGGTAGTAATTACCTAGATCTAGTAAACATTCACCCATAATTTCTGCTTTGTCATCGAAAATATAAGTGTTTAAGTAGTCTTTTAAACTTAAGTATGTTCCTTCTTTCATTCTCCAAGAATATAGTCCCATATAAACAAGCCCTGGATAAGAAATTGGTAAGAATTGCAAATGGCCAAAATCTCCCCAATCAGTTAAGAGAACACCTTCTCCACCATGTTTTTTTACTGCTAAACAAGCATTAGTAATGTTTTCTGACCAATCACGATTGCGCGCTGTAAAACTCGACCAGCTTGTTGTACCTGGTGCTGCCATAAAAGAAATTCCAAGTTTTTTTAAAAGACCTAAATTTTTATCAAATGGGTGGGTTGCATCATACCCCCAATCAACAAAAATCATATCTTTTGGTAAACGGCCTAATAAGTCAGGATGTTTAATTAAAACATCACCCCAAATTAATGGCGTTTTTTGATATTGTTTTATTATTTCATAAGCTTTCAGAACATAATCAATATAGACGTTGCCAATTCCCTTTTTCTCACATTCTTCTTTGCTTTTCCCTTTTCCTAATTCAAAAGGTTCATCAAAATTCATGTTAAAATAAGAAGACTTAGCATAGGGTAGCATGTCTAAATACATTTTTCTAATTAGCTCAAGCGAACGCAAATCCAATGGATTTAATGTACTTGGTTCACGATTTCTTCCCCATAAGAAAATTCCTTCTGGGCACTCTGCTAAATCTTTAAACTCCTCTGTTGCTAACCATTTTGCCATATGACCAAATCCATTTTGATTTGGTACCATATCAATTCCTAAATCATTCGCATAATTTTCAAGTTCTTGATATTCTTTGACACTTATGTATCCATCTTCTTCTAAAAATTGGTGAAAACTCTGATATTCAAAAGAGAATCCTTCCACATATAATTCAAAATGATTCATCTTTAGTTCTGCCATTCTTGAAATGATCGATTTGATTGTCGCAATTTTTGGGACTTTATCGCGACTGATATCCAACATATATCCCCTTATTTTTATATCTGGCTCATCAAATATTTGCAAATAGTCTATTTTTGTTTTTCCTTGCTTAACAATTTGTTTTAATGTTTGTAGAGCAAAAAGTGCTCCCCTTCTTGTTTGATAGGTAATGTAAATCTTTTCTTTGACTTCTAACTTGTAAGCTTCTTCGCTTAATTGTTCATCTTTTATGAAAATGATATCAGCTTCTGCTTCATTAACTTTTTTCTTATCATCAATAAACTCTTTGGTTATGGTAAAAACGTTTTCTTTTTCACCTTGAAAAAAAACAGTTAATTTTTCTTTTACAAGAAACTCTCCTTGTCCCAAAGAAATTTTCTTGACGTTAGGGTATATCTTATACATAGCTTTCTCCTAGTTATATTTTTTTAATCAAAACGGAAAAAATTAACCATATAATAGTTTCTACAATTATACTATAAAATCGATTTTTTTTCAAGACCAATTTTAAATAATTTATGGTTTTTTGTTTTAACAAATATATTTTATTACATTTTATTAAGAAACCTTTTTTAAATACAAGATATCTTAACAATTATTTCCTATATTAAAAAGTAGCACTAAAAAGTGCTACTCGTTTTATATTTCTTTTACTGGATTTTTCCAAATTTCTTTTAATAATTTTCGAGCTTTAACTGCTGATTGGACTTTTTCTTCAACAAAATTTTTATATGTGAAAAACATAGTTCCTTTTACATTTGGAAACGTCTGATTGAATTTTAATTGATTGATAATTTCTTCTGGATTAGACCAATCTCCTTCATCAGAATATCGATAAAATCCTTGTCCCATATATAGTTTTATCCCTGTTTTTTTTGAAACCCAACTCCACCATTTAGCTAAGTCAGCATAACGAACTCGACAAGTTTCCTCACCTTTTTCATCAATTTTAGTATTACTAAAATCAAAGTAGTTTTGAGGTGTTACATAGTCAATCCATTTCTTTTTCATCCACAAATATACATCAGCATATAATCCTTTGTAACAGCTATAGCAACCTTTATGATTATTAGAACCTTTGTCCCACGAAGCTTCATCTGCTTCTTCTTTTTCAAAGAATTTAGAATTCGTTCGATAGATACCAAAAGGACTAATACCAAACTCAACCTTCTTATCCAGTTTTCTTAGCTTTTGTGAAATCATTTTAATTAGTTTATCAACATTATTTCTTCTGAAATCAGATAGTTTATCAAACTTACTTTCTTTGAATTTTCTTTCTTCGTCTTCATCTGCAATTGGTTCATATGGATAAAAATAATCATCGATATGGACAGCTTTTATATCATAGTTTTGAGCAATTTCTAATACCGTATCCGTAACAAACTTTCTAACTTTAGCGTTTGCAGGATCAAGAATTAGTTTTGATAATGATGTCTTAATAACACATTCAGGATGTTTACGAGCAAAATTTTTCTTATCTAGTGTTTCTAAGAATTCTTCTTTTGTCTTGCTTATTTTATTCAGTTCTTGACCAGTAACACGATATGGATTTATCCAAGCATGTGTTGTAATACCCGCTTTTTTCGCCTCTTCAACAAAATATCCAAACACATCAAACCCGGGATCTTTTCCTTCAGTTCCTGTGATATAACGACTCCATGGATTAAGTTTTGATGGATAAAAAGCATCATTCATAGGTCTAACTTGAAAGACAACAGTATTCATGTTGAACTCTTTTACTTTTTGAATAACTCCCAATAAATATTGCTTAATTTCATCTGGATTAGTCATTTGAGGAATGTCAATATTAGCAACAGTGGAAAACCATACTCCTCGTAATTCCTCATCTTTTTCTTCATATTCTGTAGGTATCATAACCTTTTTGGTTGTTCCATAATAAGTGACATATCCTGGAAGTGTAAATCTCTTAAGTGCTTTTTGCATACTTTCTCCTTTTTTATTCTTTATAGAATTCTTCCATAATGGTTATACTTCTTTCATCAGCATCTAGTTTTACTTTAACACCAATTGGAAGGTTAATGAATGGATAAGAATGTCCTGATGGGAAGTCATAAATAATAGGTTTTTGATAATGAGCAAAATACTCTTTAATTAGATCAACATACGTCTGTGTCCCTTTTCTTTTTTCTGAAGGTTCACACTCTGTAAAGTAGCCAAAGACAAATCCTTTTACTTTTTCAAGTTTACCAGAAAGACGTAAAGTTGAAAAATATCGATCTAGCTTATAGGGTTCCTCTTCGACTTCTTCAATAAAAAGAATCTTATTTGAGAAATCGGCTCCATAATCGCTAGCGATCATTGTTGCTAATAAGCTTAAATTACCACCAACAAGTTCACCACAACATGTCCCTCCTACTAGGGTTTTTGTTTGATCTAATGGGTCTTTTAAGACCCGTTTCTCTTGATTTTCCAGTATAAATTTCCAAAAGTCGTTTTCGCTTTCACCAGCAAACTTCTCTGTTCCAAAAGCAAACCCTACCATTCCATGAACTGTTGGCACTTTTGCTTTATGGTAAATTGCATTTAGCAATACAGTAATATCACTATATCCAATAAATGTTTTAGGATGGTTTTTTATTTTTTCATAATCAATCAAGTCTACCATTCGACTTGCCCCATAACCACCGCGCATGCAAATAATTGCTTTCACTTCATCATCGAGAAACATTTTTTCCAAATCTTGTGCCCGTAATTGATCACTTCCCGCTAGGTATCCTTCACTAGCATAGCAAGTTTCTCCGACTTTTACACGATAACCTTTGCTTGTAAGATATTCAATTGCTCTTTCTGTTGAGGAGGAATCTGGGTTTTTAAAGGCCGGGCAAACCAAACCTATGGTATCATTCGTTTTCAACTTGTTTGGTTTATTCTTCATAGTTAAAAAGTAACCTTGGTAAATTTTTGATATCCTTTGACATTGAAGCACTGTGCATGTTGATATTTTCCTAATGCTCCTCGCACATAAGTCAAGTGTGTATAATAATCATAATATCTAAACGAAGGGCTATTCATAATAAACCAATGTTTTTGAATCGCCTTACACCATAAGTCATAGCCATCGCTACAATCAACAATCATGTAAGGATCAAAATCTTCTCTATCTTCCCAGTTTTCACAAAAATAAACAGGTGCCCAACAAGGAGTTCCTTCTAATTTATTTCCTACATCGATACCTGCCCAAAAAGAAGCATCTACAACTATTTTATTTGTTGTAGCATGGTCTTTGTGCATGCTTTTTTCCCAATGAGTAAATATGACATTAGGTCGATATTTTCTAATTAAAGCGGCTACTTGCCATCTCACTTCTTCGTTATCAGGAAGTTCACCATCCGGATAATCAAGAACGATTGCTTCACCATTTAACATTTCTGCAAACTCCTGTGCTTCTTTTACTTTTTGCACACGGTAATCTGCTTGACTCATGTTTTTGGGGTTTCCTCTTTCCCCAGCAGTTAGAGCAACTGTGATAATTTTATCTTGGTGAACAGCTTGATGGGCTAATACGCACCCCGCTGTTAGTTCCATATCACCAACATGTCCTCCAATTGCCATAAATGTTTTTGCCATTTTAAACAAGTTCCTTTCTCATAATTGCAAATGAACGAATTACTCTTAATCCTGCATATAGATATATATTTCTCGCTTTGTTATCTGAACCTGTAAATAATGTCATGAAGGTAGAGCCATTTTCTTTGGATACTTGGCACAACGAACAAAACATCGTTTTTCCTAAACCACGAGCCTGAGCTTTAGGATGAATTGCTACACCCGCTAAATATGCTCTACCGCTTGGTTCGTTGTTAATTGGGCCAGTAAAGCCAAGAATTTCTCCATCTTTTTGAACTATTAAAATTGGTAATGGCTTTTCTTTCGCAAGATTATTATTGATTGCTTGTCTCCAACCTTCACTGCCTAAAGCATCAAACAACTCATTAAAGCCGTGATGCTTTTTCTCATCATAAATAGTAATTGTATATCCATCTTTTTCATTTTCAGCGATTTTGTCTAATACCTTTTGTGGCATTTTAAATTTTGTTAGATCAACATGATAAGCATCTTGTTGGCCATTAGTATTATATCCATTGGCCATTAGCAAAAAGTAAAATGGACTATTGATTTCAACCGCAGGAGCTCCAGCATGTTCGTGTTTATGATAACCAGGAACATACCATTTTAAGTTGATTGGATTTGCGAAAAAAGTACGAATAAATGTTTTCCCCTTGCTTTTTAAGAATGTTTCAAGATAAAGTAACACTTTACTACCAATTCCTTGACGCCAATAATCTTTATCGACAGCGATACAAGTAATATATCCTGGTGTTTTTTCTGGTTCTAGGCCATTGTTGTTATAAGTAGCATTACCAAAAGCAATAATTTTACCCTTTTCAAAGACAACACAACTACCATCATTATCATAAAAAGGATTGTTTAAAAATTTTTCTGTGAAGCTTTCATCGGTAAACTCTGCAAATATAGAATAGGGTACAACACTCTCATTCCATAGTTTTACTACATCACTAACCATTTCCTTATTAAAACTTTTAATTTCCATTATTTCTTCCTCCAAAATTAGCTATGATATAATTGCCTAACATACCTCTAAATGGTATGATTTTCACATTCTCCCGTGTTGGATGAACACGATTAGATAGCATAGAAAAACCAACCCTGTTAATACGATCAATAAAAATATTAGTTCCTGTAAAGCCTGTATGTAATATGGTTTGTGGACTTGCTAAATCACCTGCAGAACATACAGTTCCTCTAACAATCCATCCCAATCCTCTCGTATCGTCATCTAAAGAGATACTGTTTTTCATGGCTACTTGTGGTGTAAATAATAAATCAATCGTTGCTTTACTTAAGATTTGTTTTCCTTTATAAACGCCATCATTTAAAATCATTTTAATAAAATGACTCAAATCTTTAACACAAGAGAACAGTCCAGCATGTCCTGCTACTCCTCCAAGGATATACGCTTTTTCATCATGGACTTTTCCTCGTAAAACCCCATGGTATACATCATCTTTTCGTTCTTCTGTTGGTGCACATCTTTTTTCATCTTTAGGATTATAGCCTGTTGATGTCATTTCTAATGGGATAAATACATTTTTTTGAGCAAACTCATCAAGTTTCATTCCACTGATTTCTTCAACAACCAACCCCAACAAAATAAATCCTAAATCCGAATAGACAATTTTTGTATTTTTTTCGTAGATTAATAGCGAATCAAAGATTTTATCCAATGCTTCTTCACGACTTTGTAATCGAGATGCTCGAATAATATCAGAAGGTAATCCCGATGAATGAGTTAGCAAATCCCATATGGTTATCTTATCATAGCGAAAACGAGGGATATATTTTTTAACCGAATCATAAAGTCTTAATTTACCTTGCTCTAATAACATCATAATCGAAGTTGTTGTGCTGATTACCTTACTACAGGAAGCCATATCATATAAGGTATCAATATCATTTTCTTCTACTTCTGGATAAATTGCTTTCTTTCCAAAGCATCCATAGATTTCATCTTTATCAGTAATTAAACAATAGTTTGCTCCTGGAAATGTTTCATCTTCCAGTGCTTTTTTAATTAGATTATCTAATCCTTCGACTTTACCCTTTATCATTTCTTTTCTCCTCTTAAGACAACCTTGTTTTTATATCGATTGTAAAAATTGCTCCAACAAATCTTTTCTATTTCTTCTTCCGTGTAACCTCTTTCTCTCATTCCATCAATAATGCGAAATGCTTTTGTTGCATTTGGTACATCAATGATATTATCATTAGGAAATTCTGACAAATAATCCATGAAATCAAAGCCAAAGCAAACATGATCGATTCCCATTACATCTATCGCTTTATCTAGATGATTTAAGAAGTGGGCCAAATCTTTTTCTTCTTCTATTGGACTCACAAAGTTTTTTGCTAGTGTTAATCCTAACAAACCATCAACTGCTTTTAAAGCAAGCATTTGCTCATTTGTGACATTACGACGATGATTACAAATGTCTTTTACACATCCATGAGAATAAACAATATTCTTGTTTACAACTTTTAAGACATCATAAAAACTTTTTTCATTTAAATGCGCCAAGTCAATAATCATACCTAGTTCTTCCATGCGTTTTACTAGACGTATGCCTTCTTCAGTTAATCCTCTATTTGCATTGCCTCCAACACCCGTCGCATATTTGTTTTCTTCATTCCATGTTAGCATCGCATGTCTAAAGCCTAGTTCGTATAATTGGTTGATATCTTCCACTTTTTCTAGGTTTCGTAGCCCTTCAAGCCCCAAGATAACTTCAAACCCTGGTAACTCCTGTAAATCAATTTTGTTGATTGCTCGCTTCACCGCTTCCAATAAATTGAAATCATCAGGTGAATACATCGTCCAAACTGCTCCTTTAATGCAACTATTTTGCAATTGAGGAACATGGTAATCTTTAAATCTTGTATGGTTTCCTAATAAGCTTTGTTTATTCAAATCATATAACATATCGCTGTGAATATCAAATATCTTCATATCTTTCTCCTCAAAAACACAGGTTTCAAACATGTGTTCAAAACTTTGTCTCCTTATTGCTGTTGTAATTTTATCCCCATTTACAAAAATAACTGCACCTCTTGCTAAGCTGTTATAGTTCATTGACATTGAATAGCAATAAGCACCAGTAGAATACACTACCATAATGTCGCCTTTATGAATTTCACCAATCATTGTATCAGTGACAATGATATCCCCGCTTTCGCAGCATTTTCCAACCACATCATATTTTTCTTTTGTTGGTGAAACGACATGATTCACTACATCAACTGAGTATTTTGCCTGATATAAAGCGGGACGAATATTATCTGACATTCCACCATCAACAAAGATATAATTTTTACCATTATAGGTTGTCTTTTTACTTCCGCATGTATAAAGCGTAACTCCAGAATCACCTACTAGTGATCTTCCTGGTTCTATCATCAATTTTTCAATTTTCATTGTTTCTGATTTTGCATTTTCTTCTTCTACTGCTTTCACAATTAACTGTAACATGGTAGGTAAATCTATTTCAACATCATCATCCAAATATTTAATAGCAAAGCCACCACCAATATCTAATGCTCGAAAAGAAAATCCTGTTTTTTCTGAAAAGTTACGCATGAATTGACACATCGTTTTTACTTCTGAAAGAAAACTATTGGGATTATTAATTTGTGAACCTATATGCGCATGGAATCCTTCTAAAGTTAAATATTTTGAATTGCGATAAACAGCTATCATTTGTTCTAAAATATCGGTAGCAAAAATTGACTCACCAAACTTAGAGCTTAAATTTGCAGTCTCAATGTAAGCATGTGTATGAGCTTCAATCCCTGGATTAACTCTAATTAATGTCTTTAAGGGTTTTTGCTTTCGATTAGCTAAATATTCTAATTTTAATAATTCAGTAAGATTATCAACAACTAAATATTCTACTCCATAATCTAAAGCTAGCATCAATTCACTCATTAGTTTATTATTACCATGAGCAACTACTTTATTCATTGGGAAGCCACTTTTATTAATTAAATATAAATCTCCTTCGCTCACAGAATCAATACTAAAATTATTTTGAGCAAGAATCTTGCATAAATATGGTGCGATAAATGCTTTAGAAGCATATACTACTTCACATTCGAATTGATTGCTTTTAAAATTGTTTTTAAATTTTTCTATTTTATTGTTTATTCCTACTTCATCATATACATATAGGGGAGTTCCATACTTTTTTGCAAGATCTACTAAACTATATTCTCCCATATATAAAACATTGTCTTGAACATGCATCGATTTTGTTATCATTTATTATTCCTCGTCTATACTCTTTTCCAGTTCATTTATTAGTAAATTCATTTCTTCTTTTGTTTTGATACTGATTAATTTTTGTTTGAATTCTTTTGCGTAATGAAATCCCTTCACATACCATGCTGCTAATGTGCGCATTTCTAATACTGCGATTTTTTCCGCTTTTATTTGCAATAATTCTTGAAAATGTCGTCTAATCATAGTGACTTTTTCTTTTTTTGTTGGTGGTGCATCGGTTGTTTTACCAGAGAAATAATCTACTAAATCTCTTATTAACCATGGGTTACCAAAGGTTCCCCTACCAACCATGATTCCATCGGCATTTGTATACTCTAACATTTTTACTGCATCTTTCACGGATTTGATGTCACCATTACCAATAACAGGGATTTTAACACTTTCTTTTACCTTTTTTATATAGTCTAGGTTAACATGCCCTCCATACAAATCGCTTTTAGTTCTACCATGAATGGTAATTAATGCCACTCCCGCTTGTTCCATCGCTTTTGCAAATTCAGAACAGTTGATATTTTGATGATCCCAACCTGCTCGCATTTTTATACTAACTGGCTTTTTTACGGCTTGCACTACCTGACTAACAATGTTGTAGGCTTTCTTGATATCCAGCATCATTTTTACACCAGATTCAGCTTTGATAACCTTCTTTACTGGGCATCCCATATTAATATCAATAATATCAGCCTTTGTTTTTTGATCAATCATAATCGCTGCTTTGACTAAATCTTCAGCGTTTCCACCAAATAGTTGCACAGCTATCGGATGTTCATTATCTGCTATTTCCGTTAAATACCAAGTTTTATCATTATCGTAAATGAGTCCTTTTGCACTAATCATTTCTGTATAAACAAGTCCCACACCGAATTCTTTGATTATTTTTCGATAGGCTTGATTTGTATATCCAGCTAATGGAGCAAGCACAATAGAATTTTTCACTTCTACATTTCCAATTTTAAACATATTTTTCTCCTAAAAAATAAAAAACTCTTATCAATAAGAGCTTCCACTTTCCTAATTAATCTCACCTTAAGTACCCATACTCACATACTAAGTTAAGCTTAAGGCTGCTTCAATCACGACCTGACCTGATTCACTGCTTAATATTGAATATGGGTACTTAAAGCGAGATTATTACCCGTAAATTATACCATTAATGTTCGATTTTGGCAAGGTAATATCATAGCTTGTTTTCTCTTATTGTCTTAAAAAAATCTTTCATCATCTGTGACGTAACTTCTTCTAACAATCCCCCGATTACCTGTACATCATGGTTCCCTTTGAATATTTGGTAGACATTTCCCTGACTCTCTAAAGAACCAAACTTTGGTTCTCTAGCGCTATAAATTAATTTTTTTATTCTTGCCGCTTGAATCGCTCCTGCACACATAAGACAAGGCTCTAATGTAACATACAAAGAACAACCATCAAGAAATTTCTGATTTAATTTTTTGGTTGCTTTCATAATGGCTACTATTTCTGCGTGACCAAAAACACTTTTCTTTGTTTCTCTTACATTGTATCCACGAGCAATGATTTTATCTTGATAAACTATGATGGCACCAACAGGAACCTCGCCCTTACTATATGCTTTTTTTGCTTCTAATATAGCAAGTCTCATGTAGTATTCATCGTTTTTAATCATTGCTTTTCCCTGGGACCCTATGACAATGTCGGCATCGAGCTTCGTATTGTTCTTTCGCTCCAACTAAAATAATTGGATCGCTATAATTTGCTGGCATTCCGTTAATTAAGCGTTGTGTCCTTGTTGCAGGAGCACCACAAACACTACAAATAGCTGCTAATTTAGTAACATATTCGGCCCTTGCTAGTAGTTCAGGCATTACTCCAAATGGTTCTCCACGAAAGTTACGATCTAATCCAGCAACAATAACTCGAACACCTTTATTGGCAAACTTCTCACAAACACCAATAATTTTTTCATCGAGAAACTGTACCTCATCAATCGCAATCGCATAAGGATATGGTTCGACTAAATAATCTAATATATCTTCTGCTTTAGTAACATTAACTGACTTTGTTCTTCCATTATTGTGCGAAACAACCTCACAGCTACTATAGCGATCATCAATCTTAGGTTTAAAAACGATGACAGTTCGTTTCGCGTATTCTATTCTTCTAATTCTTCGCAATAGTTCTTCCGTTTTCCCAGCATACATACTTCCAGTAATGACTTCTATCCAACCGTCTTTTAATTGCAAATCCATAAGTGATCTCCTTAACTTATTTTCTCATATATATTATACAATATTAAATTTGTTTTATAAAGTTTTTTTATAACTTTATCCCGAATAAAAATCATTTATTTTTTTCTTATTAAGAAAAAGAAAAACAATCCTATCGTTCATTAATAATCCCCTATATTTTATCTTGACTTTCATTACATTTTGTTATATAATATATCAGGAAACTTACTATAGTTGACATAAACTATGGCGGAAGGAGTAAAACTATGAAAAAAGGAATTCATCCAAAATACAACAAAATAACTGTTGTTTGTACATCTTGCGGTAACACTTTTGAAACAGGTTCTGTTTTGAAAGAAATGCGTGTAGATACTTGTGCAAAATGTCATCCTTTCTTTACAGGGCAACAAAAATTTGTTCAAGCTGCTGGTCGTGTAGAGCGTTTCAATAAACGTTTAGAAAAGAAAGATAAATAATCCCCTGTTTTAGGGGTTTTTTTATTATAAAAAGCAATCAGTGCTTTTCAACTTCTAAAAAACTTCTGATTGCTAATTCATTATTACTATATCCTTCAATAAAGTATTGATTTCCTTGTTTATTAAATTTAATGGTCAGTTCATCATGAAGATGAACTTCTTTTATATAATTAATTTCAAAATTTTTAATTTGTTCCTCCTGTGAAAGAGAAATAGTATTCATAATGAACTCCCCATATTTCGTGTTGTTTACATGAAAATTGTGATCAAGATGACTTTGGTAAACAGTGTAGGTCTTCTCATTCATTACCTCTTTCAATGTAAAATCAAGCTTTTCAAATCGTTTTTCATAATTACGCTTATCTGGATAAGTAATATCAAAACTTATCCTCGATGTTGGAACAATGCGACGAGTCTTCGGTTCAATCAAACACCACTTGCTAGTCCCTTTGATTAGTACCTCATCATTTTCATTACAGACTAAATAGTCTCTTTCATAATCAACACGGCCTTTGTAACTTTGCCATGTTTTTACTTTTACTCTTCTAATGGGTGGCAATTCTTTCACAATCTCAAATTTTGTTCTAACTAAAAGCCAAGTTATTCCTATTTCTTTTAAATCATCAAATCCCAATCCTAAAAGAGCAGCATGATATCCTGCTGCATCTTGTAATAAATCGAGAATTCCTACTAAAGATAATCGATCATGACAATCTAAACTATTCGTTGTGATCGTATACTCTTTCTCCCAAAATAATTTTTCCACAAACCACCTCTTAGTAAAACCTTATAACCAATATATCAAAAGCATGTGAGATTATTCACATGCTTATTTTTTAAAATGATACTTTTGGTGCTTCTCTTTCGCCTTCTTCAGTTAAAGCAAAGAATTCAGCAATCTTAAAACCAAATAATTTTGCAATAATATTGCTTGGGAACATTTCTATTTTATTATTGTTTATTTGTACAACATCATTATAGAATTGTCTTTGATAAGCAATCTTATCTTCTGTTTCTTTTAAATCTTTCATCATTTGTTGGAAATTAGTATTTGCTTGTAATTCTGGATATTGTTCTTGAACAACCAGCAATCTACTCAAAGCTCCTGCCAATCCTTTATTGGCTTCAGCCATCTCTGCAACATTTCCTGTTTGTGAAGCTTGAGCATATAGTCCTCTTGCTTTCGCAAATTCACCAAAAATTGCTTCTTCATGTTTAGCATAACCTTTTACCGTTTCTGCTAAGTTTGGAATCATATCAAATCTACGTTTTAATTGAACATCGATTTGATGCCATTGATTTTTTACCTTGTTTCTTAGTTCAACTAATTTGTTATAATTTACAATAACAAAACCAGCTAAAACTAGCACTAATAAAATTACAACAATAATTGTAATTGTTCCACCAACACTTAAAAAAATCATCATTACTTCCTCCAATTTTCTTTCCTTTTATATTTTAACGGCTTCGAGCTCCGCCTCCACCGCCACCAAAAGACGATCCTCCACTAAATCCACCACCACGTCCCATTCCGCTAGCTGCATTATGACTTGCAATCGTACTAACAACGTTAGTTCTAGCAATGGAAACGGATGTATGAATTCGATTAAACATATATCCATAATAGAATCCTGGATATACATGTCGACTAGATAAAAATGTTCCTTCTTGTGTATCTATCTCAGGTAGTTTTACTCGTAATTGATCCATCACTTTATCAGCAATTTTTAGTGATGTCGCATATACTAAATAATGTTCCCAAACAATAACGCTTGGCATTGGGTAATCCTTCATCATACTAAACTCTTCTAAAAATCGTTTAAAAGCTTTCCACTTTGCAAATTGTTCGTTTCCCTCTTTACTTCTTCTTTTTATGGAATATAAGTAAACAAGATAAATCGCCATAATTGCTATAGAAATAAAACCATTTACTTTTGCATCAACACTAAACATAGGTACAATTAATAAACATAACACAGCAAAAGCAATTGGTAATAGCACATAAATTTGCGCTTTATTTTTTGCTTTCTCTGCGGCATTTTCAAAGAAGTCATATTTGACCGCTTCTGCTTTCACTTTTCGTTTAAATTGAGCTCCTTGACTAGTGAATTTTGTTGCTTCCGCGTAACTCTTCTTACCATATTTTTCAATCTGCTCAATGGTTACTTTTTCACCATCGCCAATATCTTTGATAAACCATTGAATGATATGCTCTTCATGAGGTAATAAGTCAGCAAGCGATTGATCTTTATTTAAATAGATAGTCATATTATTATCTTTTTTATTGGCAATCGATGGGGTTACTTCTAATTCTAGATAACCTTTACGCACTAAATCTAGCAGAGTTGCTGTAACATCCTCGTCATTTGTTTTTCCAAAATAGTACAAATAACTCATTTCTGCTGGTGTGTATTCATATGGTAATTCCCGATAATAAACTCCTGAGAACTCTGGAGCATATTCTTTATCATATTTTTTATATACCTTATAAGTAATATAAGCCATCACAATGACTAATATGATTGTTAACAAATTTATAATCTTGGCAATTATATTTTTAATATTTGTTTGTCTTGCTAAGTCGGTTTCATAGTCGATAATCTTTTCTTGCATAGTTCCTAGAATGACATTATCACTCGCAATACTAGCCACAGCAGTATTGTCCATTAGAACACGGAATTCTAACTCCTCCGTTGCTTTTACATTTCTAGCGCTAATATTGATTTCTTTTACAGAAGTGATGTCAATGTTTCCTTGACTTAAGCCATGTCCCCAAACCCGTAATGCATCTAAATTTGTATTATTATAAATGTTAATTTTTACTTGGGCTTTTTTTACCATAGCTTCAACACCGCTAAATAACACCCAATTTAATTCAGCGATATCATTATAACCAGTTACTGCTCCATTAATGGTGTAGGTATATTCAAACACCATTTTTTCTTTCATACCACCAATAGCTTGTAAATTGACAAAAACGGATTCACATTCCGAACTATAAGGATAACACTCTATCAATTCACCTAGTTCATCTCTATCTCCATTATAAGAATAGCCTATGTCTATTTTTTCTGTGACATCAATGATATCATCACCATCAATATAAGAAACTCTTGTCTTTATCGTATTCAAGTCCAAATTGGCCTGATCATTTTGATAATTCATTCCTGACATTAATGGATTGTTACGATGATCTTTTCCATATTTCAAATCACGAAAACGAACGTTATAATCCTCTGGATATCGAATAACCCACGTTTCATCAACAGTCATGTTTCCTGCTTCATCAACATCGATAATTGCATCATAGGATTCGATTGCTATATCTGAATTGGAAAGAATTCCTACCAATACAGTGAAACAAAAAATAATGATGATAACGGCGAATATAATAAAACCTTTCTTGTTTTTCATAAGAAACGCCACACTCCATTCTTTGGTAAGTAAGAAATCTCTATTTTTTCTTTAGAAACTGGGTGTAAGAATGTAATCTTATAACACCAAAGTCCTAAACTATTTTCCACGTTTGTTCCCACATATCCATATTTAAAATCATTGATAATTGGATGGCCTATACTAGATAGTTGTAATCTGATTTGGTTGTATCTACCTGTAATTAAATTGATTTGTAATATGGTAAAATCTTTATCATTTATTTTAATATGTTTAACAATGGTATAATCAAGAATCGCTTCTTTTGCTTTTTCATCATCGCTTGATGATATTTTTGCTATGTGTTTATTGCCTTTCTCTTCTTTCACAAGATAACTAGTGATTGTTTCTTCTTTTAATAACTTACCTGTAACAATGGCATAGTATTGTTTAGAAAAAAGATGGTTACGTATATCTTCGCTTAATCTACTAGCCGCTTTCGATGTCCGTGCAAAAACCATGACTCCACCTACACGGCGATCTAAGCGATGTACTAAACCTACATATACATTTCCTGGCTTTTGATATTTTACTTTTAAATATTCTTTCACAAGATTAACCATGTCATCCTCAGTCGTAATATCCTCTTGAGATAGCATGTTTTCTGGTTTTACAACCACTATTACGTGATTGTCTTCATATAAAACCAATAATTCTTCTTTGGTTTGGACATTCATTATTCCCACCGCGAAAAGCGATCTTTTTTATCTCTTTCTTTTTTGGCTTCTTCTGTCAATTCTTCTTTTTTCTCAATTCTTAATAAAATTGGTAAATAGAAAAAAACCAATGGAAAAACAACTAGCAAGAAAATAATCAACCCGATTCCATCTAGCGTAGTAAAACCTAGCAATAATGCTGCAAGAATACCTAAGAAAATAAGAACTTTTTTCATGGCTTACTCTTCTGCTTTCTGCTTGAAGCGATATTTTTTATAAGTGACTTTTGTTTTAAAAAATTCTATTAATTCTTTACGCTTTGCTCCCTCAACTGTAAATTTAGGTAAAATGATTGCCATGTTAGGGTTTGTATAAATATAAAAACAATCCTCTGTTTCAAATACACATTCAATCGTTTTCCATGAGTAACGACGAACATTCCCTTCAAAATCATAGGCAATGAAATCATCCTCAATGGTGATGATATATTTACCACCACTAATTTTGTTTCTCATCACAATTTTATTTACGATTGAATTTATTTGTATCGGCCTAACGATAAAAACAGCAAATCCAGCAATAAAAATAATCATTCCTGCCGTATCTTTGTGAAAAGCAAATACGAATAATATTCCTAGAATGATTAGGAATAATCCAATCCCAAAATAAATATATTGAGATTTTGATTTCTTCGTTAAGTGAAAGCGAAAAAAAGTTTTTGCTCGCGATTCAGAAAAATTAGTACTGACAACAACTTTCATTATTCTTGTTTGTTATCTTCTTTTGGAGCAACTACTTCTGCTTCTTCAACATTTTTTACTTCTACTTCTGGTACTTCTTGGCTTTCATCAGTTGCTTCAACCTCTTCTATATTATGAACGGGTTCAATATATTGGTGTACATAGGTAATTGGCTTCTTAATGATATTTTTATTAAGAATTTTATATGGTTTTGTTTCTGCTTTTTCAGTAATTAACGCTGCTAAATCAGCAAATGAACCTTCCAGTAAAGCTTCCTCACTACGATCAAGAATAATTGGCGTATTCTTTCCAACAAACAACATATAGTATTGAGGAATTTCATGAATTTCACTCACAAAACTCCAGTCATATGTTTGTGGCTCATTAGGTCTTGATGATGCTGTAATGGTAATCTTCTCTTCATCAATTTCAATAATTTGTTCAACAACAGGGCGATTATAAAAGAAATTTTGTAAATGCTTGTCTAAAGCTTTTTCTACCGATAAAGCTTGATAAGCAACATATGCTGCAACTAATAAAAATAAACCAGCCATTAATAAATTATTGTTTTCTCCAGAAAAGAATCCAAAGTAAACACTTGCTCCAAGCGATAATAAAATTAAGAAAATATACATAAGGAAGCTCTTTCTTTTATATGTTAATAAATACATATTACAATACTTCATTGTCCTATAATCAAATTTGGTACGCATTTTAATTTTTTCCATTATTTACCTCCGAAATATGAACTTATTATATCATAAATAGTAGAAAAATAAAATATATATTTAAAATATCCCCTTTTTAATGTATAATTAATTTGTAATTGTCAGGAGGAAATTAGTTTTATGAAAGTATTTTTAAGTATTGATATTGAAGGTATCAATGGCATTTGCCATTGGGAAGAAACAGAAGTCTCTTCTCCTCGTTATAAGGAGTTTCAAGAAGAATTACAAAGGGAAGTAAACGCTGCTTGTCTGGGTGCAATCCGTGCAGGAGCAACAGAAATTGTTATTAAAGATGCTCACGATAGTGCAAGAAATCTAAACATTCTTGATTTACCAGAAATGGTTAAGCTTCATCGTGGTTGGGAAGGCAGTCTATGCAGTATGATGGCAGGATTAGATTCTTCTTTTGATGCTGTTGTTTTTATTGGCTATCACAGCCCATCACGCTCAAATGGAAATCCTTTGTCCCACACCATGAATACAAACATTCATTACGTTAAGATAAACAACGTAATTGCAAGTGAATTTACTATTAATTCTTATTATGCATCGTTATTAAATGTACCCGTTGCTTTTTTAAGTGGAGATGCTAACCTAACAAATCTTGTGAAAGAGATAAATCCTAATATTGAAACCGTAGCTAGTAAAGAGGGACGTTTCAATGCTGTCATTTCTAAACATCCACATATTACTTGTAAAGAAATTGAAGAAGGCGTTTTTCAAGCTTTAACTAAAGATTTGGCACAGAATATAGTATCTTTACCAAAAAAATTTGAGATAGAAATACAATATAAACGCCATACTGATGCTTATCGTAATTCTTTCTTTCCTGGTTGTAAACTTTTAGGAAGTGACAGTGTCATTTGTCAATCATCAAATTATACTGATATCTTAACTGTTTTCAAATTTATCCTATAAAAAAACTCCACATAAGTGGAGTCAGAGCGTTGACAAAGTCAACGCTCATATTTTTTTGTTCTCATATGATTGTTAAGTGGGGATTATTTTTCTATATATCCCCCTTGTGGGGATTAATCATCATATGGGGTATATATTTAGATGCCAAATGGGGAAAATAAAAAACTACCTTTTATTGCTTTTTAAAAAAGGTAGTTTGTCATCAGTCTGACTCCACATAAGTGGAGTTTTTATATTTGCATTGGTTCGACTACTTTTTCTCTAACCGTTCTAATAGCTCTTCTAATTAAATTGGCACTTTCAAATAAACAAGCAAAGATCATTGGTTTGAAGATGTTGATTCCTAAATCTCCTTCTTCAACTGCTCGAGAAATCGTTAAATCATTTCCCATAATATAAAATGAGATTTGCCTAACCATATCTAAAACGACATTATTATCCGTAAATGTTAGAAAATCCTGAACTTGAGGGATTTTTATTTTTCCTTCTTTCGATAATATTTTCATATCGCTTGCTATTTTCGAAAAATTAATAATCATATTTTTTAAGACAGAAGAAACCATCATAAAACCATTTAAACTACGAATAGAATCTAAAGCGTTTTTTGAATAGTTGTAGCTTTCACTGTTAGATAAACTCAAGTTCTTCACAAATTTTTTTAAATATTCATCTCTTCCTTGTTCTTCATTAAGATTCAAAGCTAGTCCAAAATGAATTTCTAACATAGAGTCTAGTGCTTTGTCGAGACGTTTGATATCTTTCTCTAAAATACTTGCCATTGATGCCAACTGATACCCAAATGATTTTGGATCTTCTTTATCAAGATTAGCTTGTTCGATTTTGTCATAATAAGCATTCACAAGTTTCTTGGCTTCTGTCATTAATTTCTTCACTAATCGAATGGTTGTAATTTTTCCTGCTAGTACAACTACTTCTTCATTGTCTTGATTCAAATTGACATCTGCTACTGGGTCAACTTTATCATAGCGACCTTTTTCACCACCAAGCATCTCATTGGCTCGATTTGCGATTACCTCGCAGGCATTCATATGCATTCCCATTCCATAGCCATCTTGAATAGAATCTGTAACGAATTGTCCATGAAGTCTTCCATTCAATATCTCATCAGCGCTTAGACTAATTGCATTTGCTTTTTCCTTAGGAATAAAACCAAATTCTTGATTAGTTTTTGCAGCTGCTTTTTTCACATGGGCAAAAGCCTTAATGTTTTGGCGGCATTGACCATGCTTTGTTATTTGAAATAATTCTTTTGAGCGAAGAGTTTGAATTCCAAAATATGATTCAGCGGGAATAATTTTTTCTCCTAACGAATCTTTCTCTATTCTATATCTCATAGGCACCTCCATTTTTTTGGCGATGAGAATTCGTGTGATGCTAACACACCCATTCCTTTTCTTTATCTTATCATATTTTATCATGAAAGGAAAGATATTTTAATTAAATCATTCATCAGCAATATAATGGAAATTGTGATGTTAGTGCTAAAACTTCTTTCTTAATTTGATCTAATTCTTCTTGTTTTGTATAATTTTTTAATGTTCTACTAATCAATTCCGCAACTTTTCTCATTTCTGGTTCTTTAAATCCCCTTGTTGTTACGGCTGCTGTTCCCATTCTAATTCCACTAGTAACCATCGGTTTTTCTGTGTCGTAAGGTACAGTATTCTTATTACATGTGATTCCTACACTGTCCAAAATATTTGCTGCTTTTTTACCAGAAATTCCTAAAGATTTTTTGGCGTTTAAAATCAGTAAATGATTATCTGTTCCATTTGCAACCAAGATGAAACCATGTTTCATTAATTCTTCCGCTAAAACTTTACTGTTTTTAATCACTTGTTGTTGGTATGTTTTAAATTCAGGTTGTAATGCTTCTTTGAAAGCAACTGCTTTTGCTGCAATCACGTGCATTAATGGTCCACCTTGAATTCCTGGAAAAACTACTTTATCAATTTTCTTCGCGATTTCTTCATTATTCGTTAGTATCAAACCACCGCGAGGTCCTCGCAAAGTTTTATGAGTTGTACTCGTAACCACATCTGCATATAAAACTGGATTTTGGTGCAAACCAGTAGCAACTAATCCTGCGATATGTGCCATATCAACCATTAATTTTGCGCCTACTAAATCTGCAATTTCACGGAATCGTTTGAAATCAATAGCTTTTGAATAAGCACTAGCACCTGCAACGATCAATGCTGGTTTTTCTTGTAAGGCTAATTGTTGTAATGCTTCATAATCTATTTCTTCTGTTTCTTTATTTACATAATATGGAATAAATTGGTAATCAACACCAGAAAAGTTCAAAGGATGTCCATGCGTTAAGTGACCTCCTTGATCTAAAGCCATTCCTAATACCACATCTTTTGCTGCTAGCAACGCTCGATAAGCTCCCATATTCGCTTGTGAACCAGAATGGGGTTGTACATTAGCAAATTTAGCTCCAAAAAGCTCTTTTACTCGTTCTATTGCCAATCGTTCTACGATATCAACATTCTCACAGCCACTATAATAGCGAGCATTCGGATATCCTTCCGCATACTTGTTGGTCATAACCGAACCCTGCGCAGCCATTACTTCTTTCGATGTAAAGTTTTCTGATGCGATTAGTTCAATATTATTTTGTTGTCTTTGTAATTCATTTTTAATTGCTTGATAAACTTCATAATCTTTTTGGTATAAACTCATTATCGTCACCTCGAGTAATCATTATAACATAATTTTTAAACTATAAATAAAAAGCTTCAAATTTGAAGCTTATTCTAATATGTTGGTTGTAATATAATCTATATTCCAAGAAACTAAAATCAACGCTTCAATCGGATTATTAACTGTCCATGCATTCACCTTGATATTGGAGCTATGAAATTCCTCTACAATTGATAAAGTCAATTCATGATACGCAATATCAATGTCCACTTTTTCTTTTTTACAAAGTTCTGGTAGTTCCTTTGTATAGGTCGATGTTAAAAACTGCAAGGGTATATTTTTATTAATTCTTCTTACTTTTTTTAAGTTTTCAAGATTAAAAGAAATAAAAACAACATTATCTAAATAATCTAATTCTTCTATTTCTGCTAGCAATTTATCAACATCTTTTTTTTCTAGTTCGCATTTTATTTCAATAATACAATGTTTATTATATTTTTTAGAAGTTTCTAAATATTCTTTAAGAGTTGGAATCTTCAAATACGATCTTGTAGTTTTACTTTCAAATCCGAACAAGCAAATCTCTGATAGTTCCTCATAAGTCAACTCTTTTATAATTTTTTTGATTGGTGAAACTCTCCCTGTGTGATCATCATGACAAACAACAAAAACATTATCTTTTGTCAAGTGGATGTCACACTCCATTCCATAATATGTTCTATTACCCGCTGCAATAAATGCAGCAATGGTGTTTTCCTTTTCTAAACCGCTCAATCCACGATGAGCAATCATCTTTACATTTTCTTTTGCTATTTTTAAAGTGTCCATGAAATTCCTTACTTTTTATGCCACTCATCAGCAAATGGCTCGTTCTTGAATTTTAGAGCTTGAACATATTCGTTATAACTAATTCTTCCTGTTTGCTGCCCAATCAAAGTAACGGTATCAAAATTTGTTAGTGCTGTATATTTAATATGTTCTTCCGCTAACATTTTTTCTGTTCTTTCTAGTTCATAGGAAAATAATGCAACGCCTCCAAGCACTTCACATCCAAATTTCCTCAATGTTTTTGTAACACTTATAATTGTTGCTCCTGTACGAATTGTGTCATCAATAACCACTACTTTTGCACCAGGTTTAAACGCTTCCCTAATTCTTTCATCAGATTCACGCATTGCATCATTTTCTAACACATATCCTGATGCAACACTTAAAGCATCACTGATTAAAACAGCGAAGGAAGTTCCTGCAATTGACGTTCCAATAATCATATCTACATCAGGATAAGTATCCTTAATTACATTAGTTAACCATTTAGTGATTACTTTTCTTACTCTTGGATAAGATAGAATTACTCTATTGTTACAGTAAACCGGCAATCTTTCACCTTTAGAAGAGATATACTCGGTTGAAAACCCAAAAAATATGGCTTTTATTTCTAATAAGCACTTTGCCACAGTTCTTTCCATAATGTCCCTCTTATTGTATTTATAATTATATACATTATAATAAAATTCGTGATTTTTGTAAAGGCTTTCGCTGAATTGTTTCTCCAATAATAAAAAAAGAACGCATTCTTGATGCGCTCTTTTAGTCTTGATAAACCTTACAACAATCTTTTCCTTCGTTTTTAGCTTTATACATTGCTTTATCAGCATTCATAAATAGTGTCTTAAATGCTTTTCCATCGCGAGGAGCCATCGCTATCCCTACACTTGTTGTAATTTTTAGCTTAACATTCATTGTTTTACTCAAATCTCTTGTCGCTTGAAGAATATCTTCTGCTTTAAGAATTGCTTTTTCTTCACTGTTTTCTGTCATAGATAAAACCGCAAATTCATCCCCACCCAGTCTACCTATGATTGCTTTAGAATCGAATTTTTGCTTTAACATGTTTGATATTTTTAAAATTAATCTATCCCCAATTAAATGACCATATTCATCATTAATTTCTTTAAATTGATCGATATCTATCATATAAAAAGTAAATGTTTCATTTCTTTTCATTTCACAAAGTTTACTTTTTATCAATTCTTCAGTAACTGCCCGATTGTAAAGCCCACTCATAATGTCTCTTTGGGAACGCTCTTTCATCCTGATTACTTTTTCTACTTCGGAATGAACATTGCAAACACTACCGATGACACGAAAACCTTTTTTTTCTTCATCCTTAATAACTTTATAAGTAATACGATACCAATTGAAATCAGGACTATTGAATTTGGCGAGAAATTCTAAACTGTCTTTCGTTTCTTGTTCGTATTTTTTTAAGAAGATTTTTGTGAATTCTTTAATATAATCTTCGTGTATATTTTTATATTTCACAATTTTTGTGTTGAAGTTTTCAACAATATTCGTGTCTTTATTTTCTTCTTTATCTGGCCTATAGTATTTTAAAACTTTGCTGTTGATATTATAATCGAATATATAGCTTTTAGGAATACACAATAAATTCTCATATAAATCAATTTTACTGTTTATTTCCTTGTTTTCTTGATATTCTTTGGTAATATCTATTACTGTTGCTTGATAAGAATCTTGTCCTTCGCTAGTATCGATAGATAAATTAATCTTAGCAATAATTTTACTATTATCTTTTCTAGTTAATTCAACAACTTTTTCTTCGTTGCTTTGGAGTTTCTTCAATTCCTCATAATTAAACTTAAGATCTTCTATTTTAGTATTATTATCAATTTTACCCGATGAGAATAATTTACAATATTCTTGATGAGAATAACCCAACATTTCGCTCATTTTTTTATTGATTAAAGCAATCTTGATTTTGCTATCTTGTTCCCAGCAAACAACCCCAACTCTTAAAAAATCAAGAGAACGATTTAAAATTGAGATGTTTTCTTTCGTGGTAATCAATTTAGTTTTATCTTCGCTAAAGTCAATAAATACTCCTTGAATTACCTCTATTCCTTCAACATTGGTTAATTGATAGATCGTGATACGATACCAACCTGAACTACCGTTTTTCTTTTTAAACTCGACTTCGTAATTGAGTTGTTTTCCCTCTTTTAATTCCTTGTATGTTTGTTTATTGACAAACTTATTTGTTCCTTTTACAAGAAGGTTAGAAAGATCTTTCCCCACAGTCTCAACAAAATCTTTTTCATTGGCATATCCAAGCATCTTACATGCTGACTGATTGGCAGCAACTGCTTTTGGATTTGTTGCTAACGTAAACTGAATAATACCACAAGGAATCGTATCATATAATTTTGCTAGGAAACGATATGATCGCATAATGGTTTCTTCTTGATAACTCAATAGTTTTCTATCTTGAACACTAATAGTAACATCACTAATAGTAATCGATATCAAAGGCTTTTTCTTTGATCCACCTAAATAATTAATATTTGAATCCAACCAGATAATTACTTTATCGGCACGATATCTTCTAAATAATAATTTTTCTGGTTTCTTATTACTAATTACTAATTTACAAGCATCGATAAGTTTTTTTCTATCTTCTTCATAAACTTGTTGTAAAATGCTTTTTGCATCTTGCAAGAAGGTCTCTTTCGTGTAACCCATGATTTTATAGTAAGCATTATTAACTCTAAGTCCAATTAAATTCCCTTTATAAAATTCATAAACTCCTACACCACTTGCGATGTTATCTAAAAAATAAGTCAAGAGTGGATTCCCACTGAATAGTGCACCTAAATCAAGTTGATCGACAACCAATTGAAGGGGTGCTTCTCCGATATATACTTTAGGATTCGATTCAAGATATTTATCGAATTGTTCTACTGGTAATGGCGGAGAAATATAATATCCCTGAATTCGATCACAACCAATACTCTTCAAGAAATGTAGTTGTGTCTCTGTCTCTACTCCTTCAGCAATCACTGGATTGTCTATCCATTTTGCCATTCTAATAACAGAAGTTAAGATACTATCAGCACGATTCGATTCTTTTACTCCTTCTAGAAACTTCATATCCATTTTGATAATGTCTACTGGTATTTCTTTCAATGCGTTCAATGATGAATATCCACTACCAAAATCATCAATCATAATTTTTAGTTTTTCTTTTTTCATTTTACTGATTGTTGATAATAATTGTTTTGGATTATCGTTATACGCTGTTTCTGTAATTTCAAAGCGTAATAAATTATGATTTATTCCATAGTTATCAATCAATTCAACAATTTCTTCGCACAAAAAAGGATTATATAAACTTAATCGTGATACGTTGACAGAAATAGGAATCAGTTTCTTATTTTCATCCATTCGTTTACGAATATAACGGCATGTTTCTTCCCAAATATAGTAATCCAATTTTGCAATAAACCCATTTCTTTCAAAAACAGGAATAAATACACTTGGGCTGATGACTCCTTTTTGAGGGTGAATCCATCTAGCTAATGCTTCTGCACCGATTACTTCATTCTTTGCAAGACTATAAATTGGTTGTAAGTAAATTGTAAATTCTCGATTCTCAATTGCTTGTATCATTTCGTTAACAATCTCTCGCTCTACAACTAGGCTCAGTCGCAAATGATCATCATAATAAGCAAAGTTCTTTAAGAATTTTCCTTTAATTGTCTGCATAGCTAATGCTGCACGATCACACATTTGTTCAACAGGAATATTAATATCATCTACTTCATAGATTCCTGCAACAATTCTAATTTGATTTTGTATTTTCAATTGTCCAATACTATTAACGATATCATTTAAGATTTCTTCAACATCGAATTGATCTTTTGGAAAGCACGTTACAAAGTGATCTGCTTCAGCTCGAGCATAAGTACCTTGACCAGATAATATGTTTGCAAAACGATTAGCGATTATTTGTAAAATTCTATCTCCTGTTTTGATTCCCAATAAATCATTAATAATTTTAAATTGCTCGATGTTCCACATAGTAAGAATGAATTTCTTCTGAGGATAAATTTTAAGCATCGTATAGGTAGCATTACAAAATGCTGTTTTATTAAAAACGCCTGTCAATAAATCATAGTTGGCACGATATGTTAGTTCTTCTGTTGTTTTTTGTGTATGCTCTTCCTGAGCTTTTTCCTTATTAATTTCTAAGAATATACCGTATACTAATGATTTATTGCTATTTTCACTGATTCTTTCCGCGTTAAATCGAACCCAGTTAATGGTTGCATTTCCTTTTATAAATCTTATATCTATTTTTGAATCTGTTTTTTCTTGGCTAGCTTCTTTTAAATACTTTTTAAATTTCTCAAAATCTTTTTCATAAACACATTTTGATAAGGATTCGCTTGATAAATTGCGAATTTCATCATTTTTAAATCCCATTAATTTTGATAAAGTTCCATTCCCATAAAGTAGTTCAATATCTTCATCTAATAAAAAAATGGCAATTCCACAGTTTAAATTTTTGATAATCATTGACAACTGAGAGGAAGTTCGTGAAAGTTCTTCTTCGGCATTCTTTAATTTTGTTATATCAGTTAATAAAACCAATACCATCGAATCTGTAGTTTCATTATCTTTTATTGGTGTTCCTTGTGCATAAAACCATCTAATTTCATTTTCTTTAATTGTTGTACGAAAATCAAAAGAAAAAGGTTTATTATCCTTTACAGCTTGTGTTAATTGGTTTCTTACAAAAGGTTCATCCTCAGAAAAAATATATCTTGCAATATCTATTTGCATGTTTTGATGATATTTTTCTTCACTATACCCACTAAAACTAAAAAAGCCTTGGTTTACATATAAACATCGAAGGGTTTCTCCCACATCAATAAGCAAAACTCCTCCAGTAATATTATCCATAATAAGTTGTAATTGTTTTTGAGTTTTGTCTTTTTTAACGATATTTACTATTTCCCCAAAAACATCGCCATAAGTGAAGGGTTTATATAAAAGATCAATAATTCCTAAGTCTAAGAATTTTTTTTCTTCGCCATTCCCTTTTTGACTCACAATTCCCAATAAAGGAATTTTTAGAGCCTTAATTCTATCAATAACACCTTTGCTTGTAATATTTTCATTCATAAATGTATCACTAATTAAAATGATTAACAAATTTTCTTTTTGGGTATTGATTATATTATTTATGATACATTCATCATTGATTGTTAAAACATCAAATTCACTAGCTAAAAAATCGTTTAAAAAAATAGATTCTTGATAATCTTTATCAATAACCAGAATTGTTTTTTTAAGATTCATTCATTTTCCTCTTTACGTTTAATCTTATTATCCCACAATAAAAAGTAAGTAGCTATCAAGGTGTTTTTTGTTATCTACTTTAAAAAATTACCCTTAAGCATAATTATATAATACAGATAAGGAAAAGACAACGCTTTTTTAGAATAAAGTGAATTTCCCTCCTTAATTAAAAAGATTCTAAAGAAAATCTTTAGAATCTGCAAATATTTCGCAATATTATCATGTATTTGCTAATTATTATACCCCCATACAACAGTAACTACTCCACCCCACGAATCTAAACGATTAAACTTTTCACTCCATCCTAATGGTTTTGAACCAGTTTGACAGTATATTGTTAATTCATTACATCCTTCAGCTATAGAATCAGTAATTGTTATAACACTACTAGGAATAAATAAAGTTTTTAAAGCCGTGCAGTATTCAAAAGCTCCAAAATCTATTTTGGTTACCGTTGCTGGAAGTGTAATGCTCGTAATACCCGTTGCTTCTGTAAAAGCATAACTTCCTATTTCAGTAATTCCAGTTGGAAGATTGATACTAGTCAAACTTGAACAATAAGCAAAAGTCCATGCATCAATTGCTTGTAAATTATTTGAAAGAGTAATACTAGTTAAACCATCACATTCGTTGAATGCTCCTTGGCCAACAGCTGTAACACTATTAGGAAGTGAAATTGTTTTAATATTGGGACAATGCATAAATACTTCTTCTCCTAGCGCGATTAAGCTTTGAGGAAAACTAATTGTTACTAAACTATCACAATCATTAAAAGCACTATTTTCTATTCTTTCAACTCCTTGAGGAATGATCACTGTTGTTAATGTATCGCAATCTGCAAAGGTTCCTTTATTAATTTTTGTTATTGTATTAGGTAATGTTATGTTTTGTAGACTTGTACACGAATAAAACGCATAATCATCAATTTCCAAAAGTCCATTCGGAAAATTTATTGTTTGTAATGAGTCACAATAGCCAAATGCAAATTCACCAATATATTGAATACTATTCGGTAAGGTAACACTAATAAGGTCACTATTTTCTCTAAATAAATCATCAGCAATTCTAACTACTGGACCAGAACCATTTATCCCATCATTATAAGTAGTAGGGATTATAATTGTTTGATCGTTTCCTAAATAACTCACAACACTATATCCATAATAAGTATATTCAATGATAAAATCGGAAGTATCCATTGATTGCTCATACCACTTAGGATAAAGTTTCAAATCGGAAGTAACCGCTGTGTCAAAATTATACATGATTGTTAAAGCACTATCTAAGTACCATCCTTCAAAAATTTTCCCTTCTTGTTGCGGATCTATTGGCTTCCATACATAGGTTCCATCAACTACTTCTACTTGAGAAATTTCTCCAAAACTGACTGTATGAACGATTGCTAAGTAAATCTCCATTTCTGCTGCTTTTCCCTTGTAATTAACCCAAATATAGTAATACCCAGGTGTTTTAAGGCGAGTTTGGTCTTCACTTGAAATCATGCTTTTATCTAGAGGAATGGTCTCATTTGAATTATCACCATAATTTACTTTTATCTTGATATCTGATAATGAAAAATCCTCGATATTATACATGACTTTATCCATAATTACTTCAATGCTACTTACTTCTTTTTCTGGCTTACAGCTTGACAATAGTAATAATCCTAATAAAACGAAACATATTGTATAGATTTTTTTCATATTCCCTCCGTCTATAATCTATTTCGATCTATAACAAAAAAGCCACGATGTGGTTTTCTTCTAGAGAGGTTATTAGCTTTTACACCTGTTTTTCTCTAGAAACAACCGCAAAAACAAAAGCCAACAAATAAATTCTATCTTTGATTAAATTTTATCACACTTAACTATTCTACGCAATACATTTGAATCTACAAAGTACATATTTATTATGTGCTTTGTACATAATAGATATGTACTTTATATATAATATAAAAAATCTCTATACTACATGTAGATAGAGATTTGATTGATCTATTTTAAATAAAAAATGGCAGGGCTATCTGGATTTGAACCAGAGAAATGACGGAGTCAAAGTCCGTTGCCTTACCGCTTGGCTATAGCCCTACAACCTGTCATAAAAAGTACATAAAGGTACTTTTTAGAACGTAAAGAGAATAATGGTGGTGGGGAGTGGATTCGAACCACCGAACTCGGAGAGAGTGGATTTACAGTCCACCGCGTTTAGCCACTTCGCTACCCCACCAATTTAAGCAGTTTTTAAACTGCCTTATTATTTTACTATAAATGAAGATGAAATGCAAGCCTTTTTTGCTTTTTTTACGTATAAATTCTTATCCTATTCACGTGGTAAAACTTTAATTAATACCTGTAAATTGTCTCGCATAATTGTTAAATAATTTTTACCAGCTTTTAATTCGTTGGTTGTTATCGTTCCTAAATGATGTAATTCTTCTTGTTCCGCATTTAAATTTGATAAGTATTGATCGAACAACGCTGATTTTGTTTCATTTTTAGAAGCAATTATATATTTAATTCCCAATTCTTTTGCTTGATTAATTTTTTCTATTAGAGTTGCCGCATCAACTTCATTACTTTCGTTGTCACTACGTAATTTAATACGATTAATTCCATAACGAAATGTCCAATAAGCATAAGCATCATGATCAACCATAATTGTTTTACTCGTGATTGTTTCATCCATCAATGCTTCAACAAATTCATTATTTAGTATTTCTAGTTCTAAAACTAATGCATTGGCATTGTTTGTGAACTCTTCTGTATATTCAGGATATATTAGGATTAATTCTTGAAGAATTGTATTCGTTATTCCTATTAAGGAAATCGGATCTAGCCAAACATGAGTGTCATAAATCTCACCTTCGTGGTTACTTTCTCCCTCGCCATGAACGTGTGTCCCATCCATTTCAACAAGTTGTAAGCCATCCGTTACTTTTACAGTTTTCAAATTACTAAAAGTTGTTGTTAACGCATTCTCTATGAAGGGCTCTAATCCCAATCCAATATAAAACAAAATATCACAATCAGCAATTGCTATAATTTGTTTAGGATATGGTTCATAGTCATGAACTTCTCCTCCACGGGGATAAACAGACTTGACTATTTTTTTGTCTTTCACAATTTCCTTTGTGACAAATTCAATTGGATAAACAGTGGTATAGATATCTGCTTGATCGCTTAATTTACACCCTGTAATCATCATTACAATTCCTATTAAAATAAACAATAATAATGCTTTTTTCATAACTTTCTCCGATTAGACTTTCTATTTTATTAATTCTTTAACTGTTTCTTCAAAATCTAAAAATCTGACTACTTTTGTTCCATAATTATTATCTAGAGGACTGACTATTGCTAGTTCGCTTTCATTCAAATATTTTAAGATTACTTCCGTATTAGGATAAATTAAAACTATTTTAACTACTTTTTTCTCGCTTTGGTAATCACGAACCAGATATGGGATTAATTCATTCATATACCGCATATTAGGATAACTTCTTCCCAGGCGTTTCCCACCCCACCTTAAACACCAAGTACTACGGGCATTGATAGTAACCGAGGAGTTACTAGGAATCATCGCTTTTTTTATATATAACGCCACATCCATATTCTCAATCAGATAATCATGGTCTTCTTTATTTCCTAATGACAATTTCATATTATGTTTTTTTGCGATTTCTTTTAAGTGTTCTTCTATTATTTTGTTGTTGTTTTTGTTATTTATAATTGTAAAAATGATAAAAGCAACAACTCCTAATGCTATGATACCACCCGTAATAAACCATTCCATTTTTTCACCTATTTACATTACATAAGATTATATCATAATTTGGTTATAAGACAAAGTTTTTATATGATTTTTCTTAAATTTATGGTATAATTATCTAGGAGGAAAATTATGCTTACTTTTGAAAATGTGATTTTTTTTATATTTATTATTCTTTTTTTATCTAATATTGTACTAATTTCGATTTTTTTCCACGCTTTTCTTAAATACATGAAAAGTAGCAAAGCAGGAAAAAAAGAGTATTATGAATTGTTGAATCGAGACCTTGAAAAAGAAAGCATTGTATTCTTAGGCGATTCTCTAACAGAGTTTTATCGAACTGATGAATTTCTTCGTGATTTTAACATCTACAATCGGGGTATCGCTGGCGACACTACTGATGATGTTCTAGATCGACTAGAGTCTAATGTTATCATGATGAAACCAAAGAAAATTTTCTTACAAATCGGAACAAACGATTTAAATGAGAATAAAAAACCTCTCTATATTATAAACAATATTAAGAAGATTATTTCTATTCTAATAGAAAAATTACCAGAAACAAAGTTATATTTAATATCTTTATATCCCATTAATGATAAGGCAATGGCTGTCAGTAAAATTATCGTTGGTAGACGCAAACAAGCAGATATCGAAACAATCAATAGTGCTCTTGTTGCATTTGCGAAAGAACAAAATATTACCTATATCGATATTTTCCCTCACCTTCTAGATGAGGATTGTCGTTTGAAAAAAGAATATACAGTGGAAGGTTTGCATATATCTTTAGATGGTTATTGTTTTATAACAAGTCTTCTATACCCATATGTTGAAGAATAATTTATAAGTATTATTTGTAAATTATTTTTTTTATGCTATAATATATAAGAAATACGAGGTGAAAACTAATGGCAGATGAATTATACTTAAACGATCAAGAACTAGTCCGCCGCCAAAAAATGGAAGCTCTTCGCGAAATGGGAATTGATCCTTTTGGCAGTGCTTTTAAACGGACTACAAATTCTTTAGAGTTGAAAACAAAATATGAAAATGCTACAAAAGAAGAATTAATAGAATTGAATGTCTTTGCTACTGTTGCAGGAAGAATTATGACTAAGCGCTTTAAGGGCAAGGTCGGCTTTATGCACATCCAAGATAAATTTGGTCAATTACAAATTTATGTTCGTAGTGACCATTTAACTGAAACTGAATACGAACTTTTTAAAAAAGGTGATATCGGGGATTTTGTTGGTATCGAAGGACAAGTTATTAGAACCGATACTGGAGAAATTACCATCAAAGTAAATAAATATACTCATCTTTCTAAAGCTTTACGTCCCTTACCAGAGAAATTTCATGGTTTACAGGATCGTGAAGAAGCAAGACGCCATCGTTATGTAGATTTAATTGTGAATGAAGATTCCAAGAAAATTGCTTTTTTGCGCCCAAGAATTATTCGAGCTTTTCAAAACTTTTTTGATAGTAAGGGTTTTGTTGAAGTAGAAACTCCAATTTTACAACCAATTCTTGGTGGTGCAAATGCTAGACCCTTTGTAACTCATCATAATACATTAGATATGGATTTTTATTTGCGCATTGCTACTGAGCTACCACTAAAGAGGTTAATCGTTGGTGGTATGGAAGCTGTTTATGAAATTGGTCGTCTTTTCCGTAATGAGGGAATGGACTCAACCCATAATCCTGAATTCACAACAGTAGAAGCTTATTTGGCATATTCTGATATGGAAGGTATGATGGATTTAATCGAAGAATGTTTCCAAACAATCAGTAAATCTATTTTAGGAAATTCTGATATTGAATACCAAGGAAATCTAATTCATATTGGAGAACCTTTTAAAAGAATTCATATGGTAGATGCAATTAAAGAAATAACTGGTCTTGATTTCTTTGAAATAACCAATCTTGATGAAGCGCTAATGCTTGCTAAGAAGCATGAAATTGTTGTAGGTAAACATCAACAATCAATCGGTCATATTATTAATCTTTTCTTTGAAAAGTATGTTGAAGAAACATTAATTCAACCAACATTTGTCTTTGGGCATCCTCTTGAGATTAGTCCATTAGCAAAAAAGAGCAAAGATCCTAGATTCACTGAAAGATTTGAACTATTTATTAATAAAAAGGAATTTGCCAATGCTTTTAGTGAATTAAACGATCCAATTGATCAACGCGAACGCTTTGTTAATCAATTGAAGGAAAAAGCTTTAGGAAATGATGAAGCAACTGAGATGGATAACGACTATGTTGAAGCATTAGAATATGGCATGCCTCCTACTGGTGGTCTTGGCATCGGTATTGATAGAACCGTTATGCTACTAGGACAAATCGATTCTATTCGGGATGTTATCTTATTCCCACACATGCGAACTAAATAAAAAAACGTTAACTATGTTAACGCCTTATAGCCTCTTTATGAGGCTTTTTTTATAACTCCAATTCTTCAACAATCATCGCAAATATTTCTTGAGTTGTATAAATTGGATTAGAAGAATTCACAAGTTCTCCAACAATCAAATCAAATCGATCAACATCTTCATCACTAAATTTTTCTTGCTTTATAAGAATATTTTCAATTTCTTGGCCTAATCCTGTTAATGCTTCTTTTGTTTCTTTGTTTAACAATTCTTTTTCATTTAGTGCTTCTTCTAAGTCATCTAGATACAAACTATAATTAATTAATTGTGCATAACGTTCAAACTTGATAAAGTTTCCTTTAAAATAATCTTTGTAATAGATTTTTATCTGCTCTATTTGTTCATGAAAATAACTAAACCCCGTTTCAAAAATTATTTCTAACTCTTCATCAATTTTTTGGTACATATCTACCATCATCTCAATGAATCCTAAGACTTTAAACACATCGCTAAGTCGATCATAAACCAAGGAATTGTTTTCAATTAACAAAGCAAAAAAATCATTATTATCTTGATAATAACTTTTGTAATCTTCAATATTAATCATTGTTTCTTTCCTTAAAGCATTTTTTATAAGATACTTTTCCCTTTTTATTCGGTTTTAAGTTTTTGCTGATAATGCTTCTTAATGATTCAGTATCACCAGTAATGATATCTTTTTTAACAACCACTAATCCTTGTTCTGCTGATAAATAGAAATAAAAAGCATCTTTTGTTTCATAAACACTACTTACATTATACCATCCAATAGCAACACTACCTGCTTTTTCCACTTTTCTTAAAATCCTATCTTTTGTGATTTCAAGGATTTCAACAGTGTCTTTTCGTTCATTTGCTTCTTGGCGGACAATAGAACTTGTTCTCGTTATCATAATAATTGGTGTTAGTAAGATAGAAAATGCTGCTAATGACCAAACAATCATTAGATTTGTTGAATCCATTTCTGCTGATAACGAATATCTAATAGCTAGATATAAAGTAAATACTCCTATTAGCATGATAAAGTATATTTTTGTTGATTTTCTAAACATATGAAACTTATAAAATGCAAGATGCATTTTTTTTGAATATTGACTTTTTACAACTATTTTATTCATCGATGTCCCTCTCAGTAATTTCTATTTTTCTTTGTCTATTATAACATATTTTATTTTATAATGGAAAACAATATTTACAAATAAGTTGATTTAAATGACATTTTATACTAAAATATATGTAATTAAACGGAGGAGAAGAATGGGTATTTTAATAAAAGCTCTAGCACTAAATGAAAGAGTAAGAGTTTTTCTTGCTAATTCTGTTGATATCACAAATGAAGCAATTAAACGTCATGATCTATGGCCTAGTGCAGCTTCTGTTCTGGGAAAGACAATGACTATTGGGATAATGATGGGAGCAATGTTGAAAGGGGAAGAAGCCCTTACTATTAAAATTGATGGTAATGGCCCCATTGGCAATGTTGTTGCCGATGCTGATGCAAAAGGCAACGTTCGTGGTTATGTAGGTAGAGAACATGTTCATTTTGATAACAAGCAAACCATAGATGATGTTACAACACTTGGATATAATGGTTATATCGAAGTTATTAAAGATTTAAAACTAAAAGATTTTTTCATATCTACAATTCCTATTCAAACAGGAGACTTAGCAAAAGACTTCACCTATTACTTTACAACTAGCGAGCAAACTCCTTCTTTAATAAGTCTAGGATCATATTTTACAACTGATGGCTTCGCTCAAGTGTTTGGAGGTATTTTAATTCAGTTATTACCCGATGCATTAGAAGAGGATATCGATTTTCTTGAGAGTAGAATTAAATTACTAAGTTCTTTTTCAAAATTATTAATGGAATATCCTAATCAAGAAGAGATATTAAAACTTATTTTTAAGGATGATTATCACATCATAGAAACGAAAGAGATACAATTTAAATGCAATTGTTCAAAAGAAAAATTTGCTGGAGGAATTGCTTCTCTAGGAAAAGAAGAAATAAATGAAATGATTACAAAAGATCATAAAGCGGAAGTTATTTGTCACTATTGTAAAGAAGTGTACCGATATAGTGAAGAAGAATTAAACAAAATACTAGTCCATGCGAAAGGTAAAAACAAAAATGAAATCAATTAACCAAGAAAAATTATTAGCATTTACAAAAGATATTCTAAGTATTCCAAGCCCATCAGGATATACAAATGTCGCTGTTGAGTTTCTAAAAGAGGAAGCAAAAAAGCGCAATCTTATGCATGAGGTTTCGAAAAATGGTAATTTAGTAATCACTATTCCAGGAAAAGGCAAAAAGATAACTGGTTTTTCTGCTCATGTTGATACTTTAGGAGCTATGGTAAGAAGTATCACAAGCAAGGGTGAATTAAAGTTTAGTGTCCTTGGAGGGCCAATACTTCCAACTTATGATGGAGAATATTGCTATATTATTACCCGCAATGGAAGAAAGTTTACAGGTACATTTTTATCCGCAGCACCTTCTGTTCACGTTTATAAAGATTCTCGCACGCTTCCACGTGATGATGCTAATATGTTTGTTCGTCTTGATGAAAAAGTTAAAAACAAACAAGATGTACTTGATTTGGGAATCGGAAATGGTGACTTCATTGTTCTAGACCCTAAGACAGTTATTACTCCTTCTGGTTTTATTAAATCTAGATTCTTAGATGATAAAATAAGCGTCGCTATTTTATTTGGATTTATCGATTATTTACTAGAAAATAATATTGAGCCAAAAAACACATTGAAATTTATTTTTTCAACAAACGAAGAAGTTGGATTTGGTGCTAGTTATATTCCAGAGGTGGATGAATTAATCGCTGTAGACATGGGGTGTATTGGAGAAGACTTGTCTTGTACAGAATATGATGTTTCCATTTGTGCTAAAGATACTAGCGGTCCCTATAATCTAGATTTAACCAATGATTTAATTTCCTGTGCAAAAAACGCAAAATTATCTTATGTAGTTGATATCTATCCATTTTATGGTTCTGATGTTTCTGCTGCATTAAAAGCGGGAAACAACATTAGAGGGGCTTTAATTGGTCCTGGTGTTCATGCTTCTCATGGAATGGAAAGAACACATATTGATGGAGTAATTAACACATTAAAACTACTAATTGAATACAATGAAAAAAAATAGAATTAACATCCGAGTCAGAACGATGACAAGCCACCTTTTTAAAATGATAAAAAGGTGGTTTTTATTTTCCCCATAAAGGGAGTATCTATGAAATATATCCTCACTTGGACATTATTTACAAATATAAAAAATGAGCGTTGACTTTTTCAACGCTCTAACTCCAATGTTAATCCTAATTTTTTAATTTCACGATATACCCTATTCACTGGTAGTCCCATTACATTATAGTAATCTCCCTCAATCTTTTGTACATATCTTCCAAAAAATCCTTGAATTGCATAAGCACCAGCTTTATCATAGGGTTCTTTTGTATTGACATATTCTTCGATTTCAGCTTCGCTCATATGATCAATTGTTACTTTTGTTTCCTCAACAAATACTTCAATCTTATCGTTTAGTCCTAAGTATACCGCTGTATAAACAAAGTGAGCATCTCCTTGCAATTCCTGAATCATTTGGTATGCTTCCTCTTTAGTTTTAGGTTTTTCTAAAATACGATTGTTATGCGCGACAATCGTATCTGCACAAATAACGATGTCATTAGGAAAAACTTGTGATATTGCTTTTCCCTTTTTCAATGCTGTTTTAGTAACATAGTCCTGAGGATCTTTAAAATCTTTAATATCTTCATTTACATCTAACGTATAAACTTCAAAAGAAATCCCCATTTGTTTTAGTAGTTCTTTTCTTCGTGGTGACTTTGACCCTAATATAATTTTCATATTATTCGTGACGTTCTATTCTTCCTAATTCTTTTTCAACGTTACCACTGATTAACTTTCTTGTTTCATAATCAGGGAACTTTCCTGTGGCAAGTTCTAATGCCCATACAATAGCACCTGTTGCTGGTGGAACGTTTAAAGTAATTATGTTACATTTTTTATTGGTATATTCTTCAATTTTTTTTGTGAATTCTTCGATTAAAACCGGACATGATCCTTTTACCCAAACACTTCCAGCCAATACAATCTCAACTTTTTCTGGAAAATTAAGATTGACTACACAGCCGCCAGCGCTTCTTGCAAGATTATCAGCCATGTTTTTTAAGATTTGAAGTGCTACTTGATCATTTTTATTAGCACATTCGAAGACAGCAATTGTTAATGTTGTTAGATTAATCTTGCGTTGAGTCAAGTTTTTGCTAATTGCTTCCATTAAATAATATTTATCATTAACACCTAATTCTTTCATGACAATTTCTGTTAATAAAGTTTGTTGCCCAAAACGGTAACAGGCATCATAAACAACTCTAATCGCTTGTCTAGCTATCCAAGATCCACCCGCTTCATCTCCTACAATAGCACCAATACCACCGACTTGTAGATCTTTACCATCTAGGTCAATTCCTCCACTTGATGTTCCTGTCCCATTAATAGAACAAACACCATACCCGTTAGTAGTCCCTGCTTTAATTCCTAAAAAAGAATCATTAACAACTTTAAATTGTGTGAATCCTAACATTTGTATCACTTCTTCAAGTTTTGCTTTTTGAAATGGAGTGTCTACACCCGCTAAACCAAACACAGCTGTCTTTATTTGCTTGATATTGATATTATTCTTCTGAAATAGGCTTGTGAAAACCTCATTCATTACTCTATATGAGCCAGTAAAACTATCATGTAATCCTTCATGACTACAAGTCCCACCACGATAAAAATCAATAAAATTACCGGTAATATCAAATAAGAAGTAATCTGTTTTGGTATTACCACCATCTACTCCAATGATATATTCTTTCATGTTTTATTTCTCTTTCTTAAAGAATTGAGGTAAGTGAGTTTTATGTACTTCTTTTAATTCTTGAAAACAAGGGTATAGTTTCTTATAATCAAAAACCAAAGGATTAATCATTAATGCTCTAATTGCTTCATCCTCATCACCAGTTAATGCTGCTATCACAGCATGCTTTTCATAAGCTTTCATCATTAACATATATTCTTTGATATGCTCATTCTTAAAATGCGTTTTTATCGGTTTCGCTCCATCTTTACCAATAACGGCGCACACTTCCACAGCATCATTATCTCCCATAAAAGGAATTGCTCCCTTATTTAATACATTTACTACTTGGATGTCATTTTTATCGTTGTATATCGCATCTACTAAATTAATTGCAACTTCAGAGTAGCGAGAGCCTCCTCGTTTACTTAGTAGTTCTGGTTTTACATGAAGTTCGCTATTAGAATAGATATCTAATAATTGCTCTTCTATTTCCATACATACTTCAGCTCGACATTTTTCTACTTCTTTTGCTTTTGCTAATTTTTGATCTTTAAAATAATAGTATTCTAAATATGAGGAAGGAATCGCTCCAACAGTTTTGATTAATTCAGCAGTGAACCCACTTGCAGGAATATTTTTCATGGCTTCACTATTGATTCCTTCATTAATTGCTTTTTGTAGGTAATCAACACCTTTATACTTGATTGAAGTAATCCAACTTAAGTGATTTAAGCCAACATATTCAACTTCAGCATCAGGGATTGCTAATCTTTTTTTCAAACTATCAATCATATTAATCGGAACGTTACATAGACCCATCATTTTAATTTTACTATGATTTAAAACCGCTTCTGCAATCATTCCGGAAGGATTAGAAAAATTGATTAGCCAAGCATTTGGACACAATTCTTCCATTTTATGAACAATCTCCATAATTGCAGGTATTGTTCTCATTCCTTTGAAAAATCCGCCTATGCCATTTGTTTCTTGGCCAATTAAATCATATTTTAAAGGTATTCTTTCGTCGAGAACTCGTGCCGGAAGTTTCCCTACCCTGATTTGAGCCAATACAAAATCTGCTTTATCAAGCGATGCAGTCAAGTCTGTTGTTAATACTACTTTACAGGCTAATCCTGCTGCTTTAATCATACGCTCGCATAAGCCCCCAACAATATTCAATTTTCGCTCTTCAATATCCATTAGGAACAATTCTTTTAATGGTAAAGAATCTTTTTTATTAATGAATCCTTCAATTAATTCAGGTGTATAAGTACTTCCTGAACCGATAATAGCAATTTTTAAACCTTTTTTCATAACCATACCTCTTTTTAATTATTATACCACATGTTATTGCTTTTATAAAGAAAATCAAAAGCATTTTTTTACATAAAAAAATGCAAAGTTTTTTTCACTTTGCATTAATTATCAATGATTTCTATGACGTCATACATCGCATCGGCATCTTCTTTTTTTGTTGAAGTTGTCAAAGCTTTTACGATAACTATCATTTTTTTCTTGAAATAATTTATTTCCAATTTATCGCCTATTTTTAAAATAGTACTTGGTTTAGCAATCTTTCCATTCACGATAATTTTATCGCTGTCACTTGCTTCTTTCGCTACCGTTCTTCTTTTAATTAAGCGCGAAACCTTGAGAAACTTATCTACTCTCATTATTTTTCCTCAGGTTTTTCTTTCTCATCTTTAGCCAATGCTTCACGGAACAATTCTTTAGAATCTGCAGCTGGATCAACATTGCTTGTACTTGGTGAAGCTGTTTCACCACTAGCTTTTTTTGCTTCTTCCATTGCTTTTAATTGCTTTTGATAGATTTCATTTAATTCTTGTTCCTTCTCAGCAGCTATTTTTTGAGCTTCCTCTTTGGCTTTTTTCTTTTCCCACCACTCAAGACGACCTGTATTTACGATTTCATAAATGTCTTCTTTTGTTAGTGTTTCAATATCCATTAGGTGTTTAGCAATATTAATTAACAAATCTTTATTTTCTGTTAATACCGTTTTGGCTCTTTGATAGCATTCTTCAATAATATTACGAACGGCATGGTCAATCTCCATCGCAACTTGATCAGAGAAGTTTTTATCACTCATATAGTCACGACCAAGGAAGACTGTTTGGCTTCTTTGCTCATATTGGATTGGTCCTAATTCGCTCATTCCATATTCAGTGACCATTGCCCTTGCAATTAAAGTAGCTTTTTGGAAGTCATTATGAGCTCCCGTAGTAATTTCGGTTGTCATAAGCTCTTCAGCAACTCGCCCACCTAAAAGGCCTGTAATCGTATCTAGTAATCCTTGTTTCGTTTGTAAGAATCTTTCCTCTTCTGGTGTCATCATTGAATATCCACCAGCATCACCCCGTGGGACAATGGTAACTTTTTGAACAATCTCGGCATTCTCTAATTTAACACCTAAAACAGCATGTCCTGATTCATGATAAGAAACGATTTGTTTTTCTTTTTCTGAATATTTACGACTTCGTTTTGCAGGTCCCATTAATACTCTATCGATGGCTTCATCAATATCGTAAATTTTAATTTCTCGACGATTCTCACGTGCCGCTAATAATGCTGCTTCATTTAGTAAGTTTTCTAAATCAGCACCACTAAAGCCTGGTGTACGACGAGCGATGTCTTCAAGATTAATCTTTGGTGATAATTTCTTATTACGTGCATGCACTTGCATGATTTCTTTTCTTCCCTTTACATCAGGATTACTAATTCTAATCTGGCGATCGAATCTTCCTGGACGTAATAAAGCAGGATCAAGAATATCCGCTCTATTTGTGGCTGCCATAACAATAACACCACTATTTTGAGCAAATCCATCCATTTCAACCAACAATTGATTTAATGTTTGTTCTCTTTCATCATGTCCACCACCAAGACCTGCTCCTCTTTGACGACCTACAGCATCAATTTCATCGATAAAAACAATGCATGGGGCTGTCTGTTTCGCTGTTTTAAACATATCACGAACACGGCTAGCACCTACTCCAACAAACATTTCAACGAAATCACTACCTGAAATAGAATAAAATGGAACTTTTGCTTCACCAGCAACCGCTCTTGCAAGTAAAGTTTTACCTGTTCCTGGAGGGCCAATTAATAAAACACCCTTCGGTATTCTTGCTCCAATTTCAAAATATTTTCTTGGATTCTTTAAAAAGTCAATAATCTCTTCTAACTCTTGTTTTTCTTCATCACAACCAGCAACATCTTTAAATGTTGTGTCTGTTTTTTTACTTAATTTTGCTCTTGTTTTTGCAAATTCAAAGGCTTTATTATTACTATTATTCGCGTTTTTACTAATGAAAACAACAAAACCAACAATTAATGCTATTGGTAAAACTACCATAAAAATGATACTAAACCAATCCACTGTAACCAATTTTACAATTTTAGGATTGATGTTGTATTTTGCCATTCCCTCAGTACTTAAAATATTTTCATTTACATATTCAATAGACAATACAGTGGAGTAATTCTTTTCTTCGTTCGTAGCATCTAAATAGGTACCATATACTTCAAAGAAATCTTTGTTATCTCCTCCAATAGGTTTGATATTAATTGATTTTAATTTTTCATCTTCTAATAGCTCATGAAAATCATATTGGGTTAATTCATCAGGCTTTCCTAATGAATTATTAACTAAAATAAATATTCCCACTAAAATAGCGACGAAAACAATTAATAATCCTATATCTGATTTTTTAAATTTTCTTGATCCCTCTTGTTGTTGTGGCATTTACACCACCTCCTTATTTCTCATAAACAGATTTTTTTAACACTCCTACATAATCTAAATTTCGATACAATTCATTATAATCAAGTCCAAAGCCTACAACAAACTTTGGTGGAATTATAAAACCAACATATTTTGGTTCAAAACATTTGATTGTTCTTCCTGCTGGCTTATCTAAAAGGGCAACTACTTCAATACTTGCTGCCTTACGATCTCTTAATAAATTCATTACTTGTTGTAAGGTTAGTCCACTATCAACAATATCTTCTACAATAATAACATGACGTCCAACAACAGAAGTATTCATATCCTTTGTTATGGTAACTGTTCCTGTTGAACAGGTTCCTTCATAACTAGAAGCTTTCATGAAATCAATTTCCAAATCGCATTTGATGTGTTTGATTAATTCAGCCATAAATGGCACACATCCCTTTAATAAACCAATTAAAACTGGACATTTATCTTGATAATCTTTTGTAAGAATTTTACCTAATTCTTTACTTTTTTCAACGATTTCTTCATGGGTGAACAAAACTTCCTCAATAAATTTGTCCATTTGTTTTTTCCTCCAATGATATCATAATATCTTTGATTTTTATTTCTTTTAATTTTTCGCTTTTCTTGATCCCTAAAACAGCTAATATTTCATGAGAACCATCTTCTAAAATTAAAACTCTTTTTCTTTGTAAGATTCCTATTTTTTTGTCAATCAATAAATCTTTGACTTTTTTATAGCCTTGAGAAAGTTTTATTTTATCTGCAGGTTTTCGGGAACGAAGCACTAATGGTAAGTTGTTACTATTATAACATAAACAGTTGTCATTTGTAATATTTTCTGCTGTTTTTTTTGTTACATTTATTGCAATAGTGTCATTAACTAGATACTTTTTACATTCAGAAATCACAATATTTATGTTCTCACTGATTAACTCTTTAAAGAAGAAATAAATTTTATTGTATTCTTTTACAAATGTTAAATCTTTTTTGTATAAAACTTCATGATTTGCTTTACTAGAATTTATCAATTTCAACAATTCCACAATGTTCGCTTTTCCCAAATTGTAACTTTTAAGAAGTTCATAGAGTACTTCCGTTTGCATATATGTTGAAAGCTTTTTAAAATCTAGGATATTAAACGATACTTTTTCTTGATCAGAAGTCACTTTTTTTTGAATGAAATCATCACGAATTTTATGAATTTCTGCACTAGCTTCTTCCAAAGTTTCAGAGAATTCTAAAAACTTTAAGTGGACATTTTGATCTTCCTTAATCAAAGCAGGAATAACTTCTTTGCGAAGTCGATTACGAGTATACAAATCCTCTATATTTGATTGATCCTCATAATACTCAATATGATGTAATTGTTGATATTGTTCAATATCACATTTCAACACAGTAAGGAATGGACGAAGAATGGTTTTGTTATTAAAAGGCACGATAGCTTTCATTCCTGCATAACCACTTAATGAACTTCCCCTTAATAATCGCATCATAATTGTCTCCAATACATCATTCCCATGATGAGCTAATACCAAATACTCGGCGTTTTCCTTCTCTAAAACTTCTTGAAAAAATTCATATCTTTTTCTTCGAGCATCTGCTTGAAAATTCTCTGTAACATGAGAAAAATCTAATCTCTTCACATAACAAATTAATTGATTATCCAAGCAAAACTTCCGGATGAATTCTTCTTCTTCTTGTGATTGCACTCTTTTTTGATGATTCACATGAGCAACAACAACAGAAAAGTTTAATTCTTTTATTAACTGCATAAATACATGAAGCATCACCATAGAATCAATCCCTGTTGATACCGCCAAAACTATTTTTTTTCCGTTAAGATTTATATTGTTTTCTTTTAAAAAAGCAATTATCCTTCGTTTCATAACTTTTTCCTCGACATATTATACTATGAATACACCATTTCTTCAATGAAAAAGCAATCAAAAAAAATAAAGCCTTATCAAATGAATAGAGTCTCTTAAAGTATACACCTATATAAAAGACCAATTTATATGTATATATAAATTGGTTCAATTCAAAAGTGGGCTTTATTTATCAAGAAAAATTTTATACTTAAAGATTTTATCATTCATGTTTTTGTATTCAAGGGTTCCTAAAATAATTCTATCAATTTCTGCGTCTGTATACACGTATTGATCCGTAAAGACCTTTTTCTTTGAACTTCCTGAAACAATGATTCCATCTGCAAGAATTGTTAAGTTTCTTGGATTATAACAAGAGGTTTTATCATCGCTTAATATATCGATACCAAAATAATACTCAGCATCCAGACCGAATAAGTTGGCAATTGTCCTTTTAATTGATTCATGCCCTCTAACTAAAGAGATTGTTTGAGGTGGTAATATTCCTGATTCCGAAACATCATAGATAAAAAATGGAACATTTAATAGGAACTGTTGTTCTAGCAGATTCCTAGAACTTTCCTCTTCAACATATTCAATAATTGGATTCATTTCATTGGTAAATAGTTCAGGTGTTTGATAAAACATTTCGTAGATATCAATTCCACAACCATGATCGCCATATATTACCATTACGGTATCATCCGCAAGACCTTCTTTTTCTAAAGCCTCAATTGCTTTCCCGATTGCATAGTCATTATAACTAGCATGTTCCAAATAATTAATATAATCTTCTGAAATACCTTCAACACCATTAGGAAATAATAACTCCTTTTGACCATAAAAATCTTGTCCCTCATTCAAATTGTAAGGCAAATGATTCGATACAGTAATAGGGTAGCTAAAAACAGCTTTCCCTGTATTCTCTTTTTGTACTCTCATTTCTTTTACTGTTTGTTCTAAAAAGCTAACATCGCCCACCCATTCGTGAACAATTTTATCTTGATAATCCTGGATGCTTTCTTCAAAATAAGTTTTTTCAAGAAATAAATCAAATCCATATGTGTTGATAAAGTTTTCTTCTCTTGAATAAAAAAATCCTGCATTGGCATGTGTTGCAAAAGTAAAATAACCTTTTTCTTTGAACAAGTTTGGTAATGTTTCATAGGATTGATTATTGTATTCATAAACAGTGTAACGATTCCCACTAGGATTAATTCCTGTCATTGCTGTAAATTCTGCATCCGATGTATTCCCAATTCCCACGGTTGTATAAAATTGATTACAATATATTGATTTATCAACTAAGCGATTCAAATTGGGTGTTACTTCAATATACTCAGTACCTACTTTTACTTTTAATCCAATTAAAAAATTGCTTTCAGATTCAAGTTGAATTAATAACAGGTTTTTTTCTGCGAAGATTCCTTTATATAATTCATTATTATTGATTTCACTATTGTCAATAAAACTTATCTGTGAGTCGTTTTGATACTTTTTTAGTTCTTCTAGCTGTAGTTCAATTTTTTCAGGTTCAGGTTCTTCTTCCCCTATTATAAAATACTCTATCGATTCTCCCAAATAAAAATTCAATACTCCTTTAGCCTGTAATCCAAAGGTAACTGTTGTGTTTTCTTCATGCCACGTCCCTTTAACAATTCGTTCATAAAACTTTTCAGACCCACCAAGCAATAAAACTCCAATCAAAAAAATGATGCTTGCTTGATACTTCCTTGAAGAAAATGGTGTTTCCTTATGCAAATCATTGGTTTTTTTTATAAAAATATACAAACCAATAATGAAAATGATTGGTAACCCAAATATCCATTTAATATTTTTTGATAATTCACCAAGAGAATCGATAATAAATTCTAAGGCACTATCACTTGATTCTCCACTAAAAGCAGTCAAGTTGTAAAAAGAAGGAAACATTTTATAGTAATTATAATACATAGTAATCGCTATTAAAAAAATAGATAACATTATTGTTTCAATGACTAAGAAAATCATGAATCTTTTTTCTTGGCCAAAAAACAGTATTGCTAGCGATAATAAAACTGCGATGAAACCAATATTTCCTAAAATACTATTGAGAGTCATCCCTAATGTTTCTTGCCAATTGTTTGTCTTATTAATCTGTGTAATCATCATTGCATTAATTAAATTAATCACGATGAAGAAAACAATAAACCATATTTTTCTATGCTTTTTAAAAATACTCATATTCTCACCTAATTTTTCCTTTAGTGATTGTTTTATAATTATTGAAAAATAGACCTACAATGATGGCTACAAATCCTCCAAGCACAAAAATATTATAGATTTGAAAATAATATAACAAAAACGTTATTGCAAATATAGCTAGTAAAATAATTAGAAACAATTCGATTCTAATTTGTCGAATTCCACACCAAAAACCAGTCATATTCATTAGTAAAAACAATAAAATTAAAATCATAATTTTTTGATCAAAGAGCATTGGGATAAGGCTGACGTTTTGACCCATTATTATAAAATCCATCATGGTATAAAATAAATAGATCCCTATCATCCAAGAAAACACTTGAATAATTCGTAGAATATAGTCTTTATATATTTTTTTACGAGTAATTCCAAACGATGTTTGAAACTTTAAAAGTCGATTGGTTGTTGAAAAAGAGAGAAAAGCACCCCCCATGATAGAACTACAAAATAAAGCTACCATAAAATTGCTTTTGATTATTTTTATTTCTTGATTTTTTATTCCATTTATTAATATCAAAGAACCGATAAGTAAAATAGCAATTATGATTCCCAATACGATTAATTGGATTTCATAATGATGAAGGTTTTTTTGTGTTTTTCTATTTTCCATTATCATCACCAAAATAATCTTCCAATTCATAAAACGATAGTTTTTGATATTTAAATTTAAAATTGTTAAATTTCTTCATCTCTTCTTTCGTGTAATTATTTAAGCATATAACTAAACCGATTTCTTTTGTTCGAAACATTTTATCATGCAAATGAATGTTATCTTCAATTAATAAAAAACTATCTTGTTGCGGATTAACAACCACATATGTCTGGTAATCTGTAAATACCAACACTCTATCTAACTTTTCTTTAAAGTTTTTAATTTTATCCAAACCAAGAACAATGCTTTCGTATTTTCTTTTATCTACTAGACTATTTGTTATCGTCTCAATAATCTTTGCTTTTTTCAAATAAATTGTAGGGTTGTTAATCGTAACAAAAGGTATATTTAAGGCTTTAAAGAAAGCGAAATTTACCATTGTATTTCCTGTATCCGTAAATGTGTAATTTGCTCTAACCTTTGTTTCAAGCCGAATTCCCATTTCTTGTACATAAGCATTAAAAGCTTCTTTATTGAATGATAAATTAAATCGATTCGCTAATGCTTCTTGAATAAACTCAACGTTCATAGTCTTTAAATATGATTCTTTAAAATCAATGTAAATTCTTTGTTTAAAAAAATCCTCGTTATCAAAAATATCCTTATCTTGATATAAGCAACTACCATTATTGGGATTTATTCCATTCAACACCATTAAGAAATCATGGGTCGTTTTTTTATCACAAGAATAAACTGCAAATATTTCTTGTTTATTTAAGGAAATATCAATCTCCATGTTCTTAAATTGTAATTTTTGTATTCTGATATATTCCATAATAGCCAATCACCTTGTGTTATTATATCAAATTTTTCTGAAAAAATAAAGCGCTAATCAAATTGATAAATAAAAAAGCAGTGTTCATCCCTTAGGATACTGCTTTTAATTTCACTTATTTTATAGTAAAACTATTGTTTATAATTGTTGTACTATATAAAAATAAAATATCATTCCCTGCTTCGAAATTGATATATTCTTTTACCTTTTCATAACTTACATAGCGTAAATCAATCAAATGTATTTTTTGATATCCTTCTATTAATAAGGGAGCAATACTACTACCAAATGAATCTCTAAATAGATATAATTCTTTCTCATTTGTGCTATTTGTATTTTCGATTGTCAATAATGGAACTGCTCCTTCTAAATATACATCATAACCATCAACATTAGAAATGTTTTCTTCATGGTATACTTGTGAATATTTAAAAGTAGAATAATTATAAACCTTGGCTTGATCAATAACTTCATTTGTTAAGAATACTAATTCATCTGCTTCGATTTTATGGGGTGCTTGTCCATAGTATGTTCCATAAAATGGCGATAATTTGTGTATTTCATAATAATCCAAGTTTGTCTTAATACTGCTTTTCATGTTAAGAGAAATTTGTCCTACTACATCTAAAATCTTATCTTGTTGCCAATGAATATCAGTACGGTAATAATCCTCAGCTTCTAAAGCAACAAATAAATCAATGTATTTCGCATGATTAATATTTTCTTGTAGCAATGTTAACATTCGTTGGTAATCAAGAGATAACACCTTACTATTTTGGGCACCGAAATAATTTTTATCAGGAATAACTCCATAATAAATAGATAAATAATCCTGGTATTCCTTAGAAATTTGTTCAATTGTTTCAGCAATATTTATCACTGATTTTTCATTTAGTGGATATTCTATTTTATATAAACTATCCTTAATTGCATAAATTCCTTTGATTTCTTTTTGTTGCAATAAACGAAGTCTCATAAAAGAATCCATTTTTAGAAAGAAATCACGAAAGACAAATTGATCAAGAAAATAATCTTCTAAATCTTCAAAGAAATCACCATTAGCAATTTCAGATACTTTTAATTGGGGAAATTGTGTTAGTTTTCTTCTTTCATTGAAAGAATATTCTTTGTCAGATACAACCATATTGGTGAACATGATTAAAATTAAAATGCCTATTAGCAAAAATATTGTAATAATTTTTGAAATAATTTTTTGCATATAAACTCCTAAAAACGAAAATACAAGAAAGGATTAAATGAACCGCTGATTAAACATCCTGTTACCATTAACAAAAGCAAGACAAATAATACTGGTTCTACAAATTTAAGGGTTTTTAATCCTCTTGTTTTTTCTCTAATTCTAGTCATTAATTTATTCAGAAGTGGAGTAGACCCTATCATAGCGATAGCGATAACCACGAAATAATTTCGTAAATAGTAAATCGTTTCTGTGTTAATGATTGGGATATCTAAACCTCCAAACAATCCAGATAGATTATTGAATACATCCGGTAAGCTACCGGCGTTAAAAATAACAAATCCTACCAGCACTAGGAATAAAAGATAGAAGTGATGGAAGATAGAAGGTATTTTTTTAAAGATCTTTGTTATAAATAGTTTTTCAAAAATCAATAAAACACCAAAATAAACTCCCCAAAGAATAAAATTCCATTCCGCTCCATGCCAAAATCCTGTTAATAACCACACAATTAAAATATTTCTAATCCACTTCAGCAAATTAACACGACTTCCACCCATAGGGATATAAACATAGTCACGAAACCAAGACGATAAAGAAATATGCCATCTACGCCAAAATTCAGTTATGCTTTTTGCAATATATGGATAATTGAAGTTTTCTTGAAAATCAAAACCGAAGATGCGACCCAAGCCAATTGCCATATCACTATATCCAGAAAAATCAAAATAGATTTGTAGCATAAAACCAATGGCCATTAACCAATAAAGAGCAACCGATCTATCGATTGAATTAGCGAAGAGCACTCCTATTTCAGCAAGAGTATTCGCGATAATTACTTTTTTAGCAAGCCCAATAATGAATCTTTTACTACCAGAATAGATATTTTCCCAATTATGTTTTCTTAGCGATAGTTGCTCTTCTATATCTGTATATCTAACGATTGGTCCTGCAATTAATTGAGGAAATAAAGTAACATATGTCGCAAATTTAATAAAACTTTTTTGTACTTGTGCGTTTCCCCGATAGACATCAATCGTATAACTTAAGATTTGAAAGGTATAAAAACTAATCCCAATAGGTAATGCGATATGTAGTAATCCAAGCTTGCTATTCAGTAAGTCATTGATGTTTTTTATAAAAAAATCAGCATACTTAAAGAAACCAAGAATTCCAATTCCAAACACAATCGAAGATATCAATGCTATCTTTGCTTTTTTAGTTCCTCGGAACTTGTCTATTAAAAGACCATGAATAAAACCTAACAATGATGATGCAATCATTAATATACTATAGATTGGTTCACCAATGAAATAGAAAATTAAACTTGCTATCAATAAAACTAAATTCTTCCCTTTCTTGGGAACCAAAAAGTATACAATAAAAACAATGGGTAAAAAATAATATAAGAAACTGATACTAGAAAAAAGCATATTTTTCCTTGCTATCTATTTTTTGTTTTTCAAACTTAAGAACGCATCGTGAATGGCTTCACCATCATAATTTGTCATAATTAGAATAATAACATCTCCGATATTATCTACAATAATTTTGTCTTCATCAACACCTACACATATCCATTTATAGGGATTAACATTATCTAAAATATCTTGTTTTGCTTGTTCGATATCAGCATCTTCTTTCATGCGTACCAGACAAACTGAGTAAGCAGAAGTCATCATCATTGATTCAGAAGCAATTGCTTCTTCAAACTCAATTTCTTTTCCTAAATAATACGTTACATTTTCCTCATCAATTTCAAAAACTAATAGATTGGGTTTCATGTATTGTTCAAAATCGTCTGAATAGTCTCCTTTTTCATAAATCTCGTTTAGGATCTCTTCGAGTGATCCTTCTAGTTTTTCTTCTTTTTTTGCACAGGCACTTAATCCTAAAACCATAACAATGCCCATGATTAAACATAAAATTCTTTTCATTTGTTTTCTCCTCATTAAAATATTTGTCACTTTCATAACTACTTCTTATAAACAAAACAAGTATTGTTTTTTCTAATCTTTTTAAAAGGATCTATCTTATCCAATAGATCCTGTCATTTCTAGTTTGATTAATTGATTTAATTCTACTGCATATTCCATTGGTAATTCTTTTGAAAATGGCTCAATGAAACCCATAACAATCATCTCTAATGCTTGTGCTTCTGTTAGTCCACGACTCATTAAATAGAATAATTGATCTTCACTAACTTTCGATACTGTTGCCTCGTGTTCAATTCTTGCTTTTTGATTCTGAACAAAATTGAATGGTGTTGTATCGCTTCTTGATAAATTGTCTAGAATAATGGTATCACATTCAACATGGCTACGGGCATTGATTGCTTTTGGACTATGACGAACGGTTCCTCGGTAATTAACTTCCCCACCACCTCGACAAATCGATTTAGAAATAATAGTGCTCGTCGTATTCGGAGCTAAGTGAATCATTTTCGCCCCTGTATCTTGAATCTGACCTTTTCCGGCAAAGGCAATTGAGATTGTTGTTCCCTTTGCCCCATCACCAGCAAGAATACAAGCTGGATACTTCATGTTAATTCCTGAACCAATATTACCATCAATCCATTCCATATGAGCATGGCTATAACAAATTGCTCTCTTCGTAACTAAATTGACAATATTATTTGACCAATTTTGAACCGTTGAGTATCGGCAATATCCTTTATCTTTTACATAAATCTCAACAACCGCAGCATGAAGAGAATCTCTTGAATAAATGGGAGCTGTGCATCCTTCCACATAATTTAAGCTTGCTTCTTCATCAACAATAATTAATGTTCGTTCAAACTGACCCATTTGTTCGGTGTTAATTCGGAAATACGATTGCAATGGCTTTTCAATTTTTACTCCCTTGGGAACATAGATAAAAGAGCCACCACTCCAAACCGCAGTATTTAATGCTGCATACTTATTATCAGTATAAGGAACTACTTTTGCAAAATATTCTTTCACAATCTCTGGGTATTTTTTAATTGCAGTATCCGTATCACAAAACAAAACTCCTAGTTTTTCTAATTCTTCTAAGGTGTTGTGATAAACTACTTCAGATTCAAATTGACCAGATAATCCTCCCAAATATTTTCTTTCTGATTCAGGAATCCCTAATTTATCAAACGTTTCTTTGATTTCTTCGGGAACATCCTCCCAACTTTTTTCTACTCCTTTACTTGATTTAATATAGTATATATATTCATTGAAATCAATAAAATCAAGTTTAGGTCCGAAATTAGGTTGTGGCATTTCAACAAATTTTTGATAGGCTTTTACTCGAATTTCTTTCATCCATTCCGGTTCATTCTTGAACTTAGATATGTTTAAAATTACCTCTAGGTTTAGTCCTTTCCCCGTACTATAGATTTCTTTTGCTTCTGTTTTAAATCCATATTTGTAATCGCCAACAATGTTATCTATTTTTTCATTCTTCATCGGCATCACCATTGATTACTTTCTCTAAAGCTTTCCATGCTACTGTTGCACATTTAATTCTTGCTGGAAATTTTGAAACTCCTTCGTAGACCAAAGCTTCTTCCAGTTCTTCCTCATCAGTAATCGGTTCTCCTTTGATCATTTGTAAATATTTCTTAATCAAAGCATTGGCTTCTACTACTGTTTTTCCTTTCAATACTTCCGATAATACACTTGCAGAAGAACAGCAAATCGAACATCCTGTTCCTTGATGATTTATCTCTACAATAATGCCATTCTCTATTTTTGCTTCTACCGTAATATCATCCCCACAAGAAGGATTTTTGATATGAACATGAGGGTAACCCTTCAGTCCTTTATTTCGCGGATTTTTATAGTGATCCATAATCACTTGACGATATAAATTTTCTATGTTATTCATTATTTTCACCTGCAAATTGACGGAAAAACGAAGTTGCTTCTCTTGTAATCTTTATTAGTTTATCAGCATCTTGATAGTCGTTGTAAATACTAAAAGATCCTCTTAGTGTACCATTTGTTTTCAGCCATTTTGTTATTAGCTGAGCACAATGATGTCCTGCTCGTAAAGCAATATCCGCATTATCATAGATTGTCGCCGCATCGTGAGGATGAACTCCATCGATATTAAATGAAATAATTGCTGTTTCTGCCGTCGGATTGTACACTGTAATTCCTTCTATTGCTAATAAGCCTTTCAATGCATAATTCTTAATCGCCATTGTATGATCATGAATCGTTTTGATTCCAATGGATTCTAATACATCAATTGCTTCTCCTAAACCAATCACTTCCGCAATCGCTGGCGTACCTGTTTCAAAACGATAGGGAATCTCTTTTACAACTACACTATCTAGGTTTACTTCTTCGTTCATATCACCACCATATAATAATGGTTCCAATTTATGAAGAATCTTCTCTTTCCCATATAAAACGCCAATACCTGTTGGTCCTAACATTTTATGACCAGAAAAAGCTAAAAAATCAGCATCCATTTTCTTTACATCAATCTTTACATGCATGACTGCTTGCGCTGCATCAACAACCACAACTGCTTGATATTGATGGGCTAACTTAATAATCTCTTCGATTGGAGTGATATACCCCATCACATTAGATACATAAGTTAAAGCAACTACTTTTACTTTCTCTGACATTATCTTTTTAAACGCAGAAATAGTAATTCTTCCCTCTTTATCAAGAGGTATATATTTTAACTCTGCTTTCTTTCTTTCACAAAGCTTCATCCATGGTAAAACCGAACTATGATGTTCTAATTCAGAAGTAATGACAATATCTCCTTCTTGAAGGTATTTTTCACCATAAATTAATGCCGCTAAATTAAGTGCTTCTGAAGCGTTTCGTGTAAAGATTACTTCCTCAAATTTGCTATTAATAAATTTCGCAACTTTATTACGAGCAATATCGTATTCATCAGAAGCTTTATAGCTTAACTGATAAACTCCTCGATGAATATTAACACCATACTGTGTATAATATTCGTTCATTTTATCAATGACTCGTTGTGGCTTCAAACTGGTTGCACACGAATCTAAATAAGTCAATTGAGGGCTTTCTTTATATATTGGAAACATTTCTTTGATTTTCTTAACATCTACCATGATAGCCACCTTCTATATATGTCTACTACTCCAATACTTAATATAGTCTTGAAATTTTTCATTCTTTATTTCTAATAAAAATGGATTAATAAATCCTTCAACAATAAGCGTTTCGCTTGCCTCTTTGGTTAATCCTCGACTCATTAAATAATATAATTCATCTTCATCAATAGCCCCAATAGAAGCCCCATGAGAAGCCATGCAATCATATTCATCAATTTGTAGTTTAGGGTTCGCACTAATCATGGCTTCAGGATCCATTAATAATCCTTTTACCTTTTGTGATAAATTCGTATTTTTTGCTCCTTTTACAATGATTCCGTGCGTATTAGCATTTAGTAATGATTTCTTCTTACAAATCGCATAATTAACCATTGTAGAATTTGTATTTGGAACTTGATGATATAAGTGATAAGTGAAATCCTGCTTTCCTTCACTGCTATTAATAACGACATTAATACTATCATTAATAGCTCCTTCGCCATCTAAATAAATATATTGATTAGAAGAAACTTCACCATCAAAAAGAGCAATGCTTTTATTATTAATTCTTGCTTCTTTCCCTAAATGAATGCTAACATGGGTGATTATTTTTTGAGTGTCTTCATTTCGTTCGAAATTTAAATAATCTAAACAAGCATAATCTGCTATGGTAATATTGGTGTGAATCTCCACATTATTCTTTACACTATAATAAATTTCTTCTATTTTAGCGGATATTCCCGAAGCAATCTCAATAGCAAATTCAGTTTTCTTATCAATAAAATGAATCACTTTTAATGACATGTTTTTTTCTATTTTTAAATCAGTACTTGAATAAGAGCTATAAATTATTTTCCCGTTCTCTAAGATTACAAAATTATCTTCTTTTTCTAAAATCTCATTTTGAATTTTCTCTAAATTCATTTTTCTACTCCTTAGAAGTCTTAAATGCACAAGATCCTAATACAGCATGAGCTTTTTTATTCACTATTTCTTCATCTTCAATTCCTAATTCCGTTTTAATCCAATCATAACCTTCTGCATCAATCTTAGAAATCAATTCTTTTCCCCCTGATTTTACAATTTTCCCATTCATAATAATATGAACATAATCAACATCAAGGTAATCAAGTAATCTTTGATAATGAGTAATAATAATTGCTCCAAAATCATCGCTTCGCATATTATTGATATTTTCTCCGACAATTCTTAATGCATCAACGTCTAATCCTGAATCAATTTCATCAAGAATAGCAAAACTAGGCTTCAACATTTTCATTTGTAAGATTTCATTTCGTTTCTTTTCTCCACCTGAAAATCCTTCATTTAGATATCGATGTGGTAAGTCTTTTCTCATTTTTAAATCATCCACCGCTTTATCAAATTGTTTGATAAACTTAAATAAGGAAATGTGTTCCCCTTCAGCAAGTCGTGCTTGCATTGCTGTTTTAATAAAATCAGAATTGGTAATTCCACTGATTTCATTTGGATATTGCATCGCAAGAAAAATACCTTTACGACTTCTTTCATCTACTGACATTGCTAGTAGGTCTTCATCGTCTAGTTTCACTTCTCCTTCGGTTACTTGGTAACGATAATGTCCCATGATTACAGAAGCTAACGTGCTTTTCCCCGTACCATTTGGTCCCATGATTGCATGAACCTCCCCTGTATTCACTTTTAAATTAATTCCTTTTAGTATTTCTTTTTCTTCAACTCGTGCATGTAAATTTTTTATTTCTAATGTTCTCATATTATTCACCAAAAACTCCTTTATATTCATAACCTAAACTTTTTACATTTTCATTAAATTCGAACTGATCTAACAGCCCTTTAGAAATATATACTTCATATTTGTCCTGATTTTTAATCACATATATGACTTCTAATCCTTTTGTTTTATTCACTAATTCCATTCCTTTTTCCAATCCTAATGCCAATAGTGTTGTACTATACCCATCTGCATCAATCGATGAATCGGTAATCACGCTAACACTAATGACCGAATTATCAAAAGGAAATCCTGTTCGCGGGTCTAATATATGATGGTATTCTTTTTGGTCTTTATCCATGATATATTTTTCATAAACCCCTGAAGTTACTATCGTCTTATCACTTAAATACAATCTCCCATAATAATACATTTGTTCTTCTTGAGAGTGGTTATAACGTTCGATATAGGGAGTTTGTAGAGAGGTTTTCCAACCCTTTCCTTGATACTTTCCCATAAGAATGATGTTCTTTCCAATATCAATTACCGCATCTTGAAATCCTTCTTCTTGTAAATAGGTACGAATGCAATCCGCTACATATCCCTTTACAATTCCACCTAGATCCAGTTTCATTCCTTCCATCTCCAAGAAAACTGTTTTTTCTACTTCGTCAATCATAACCTTTCGGTAATCAACCAGTGGTAAAACCTCTTCAATGTCATCAGGTACTGTTCCAATAATGGGATTATAAATACTATAATAAGATTCTATAAAATTCCAGCAATCCCATACTGGAGCAATTGTAGGATCAAATAATGCTACACCATCAACTTCAGATAGTTTTGCAACCTCCAGTGCCTTCTTTAAAACAAAGATTATTTCATCACTTACTACGACAGGCTTGATACCCGCATTTTCGTTAACCAACATTAATTCTGTTTCGTATTGATCTTCCTGTATTTGAACATTAAACAAGCGATCAATTCGCAATAAAATTTCTTCGATTCCTTCATATACTCTTTCTAATTTATCTTCGTTTCTTACTGTAGATACAATCTTTACATTATTTACTGTGTTGTAATACATATCAAAATTTAAATCATATACTTTACTTTGACTAGCATTACAACCCATAAGTACCAATATCATGATTAAAAAATTGATTAATAATAAAACTCTCTTCATAGTAACCTCTTTTTAACTTATACTATTATACCAAATTTTTTTAATGTTTGCTTTGAATATAATAATTTTTTTCCATAAGAAAAGCACTTGACTTATCAAGTGCTTAATTTGTTAGAAATTATCTGACCAATGATTATAATATCCGATTACATCATTATATGCCATAGATCCTGCCGTATAGTCTAGCATTTTTTGTTTTTCCTGTTCGATTAAATTCTTCCATTCTTCACTGTTTTCCTGTAGCTTTTTTGAAATAATATCTTCATAGTGTTCACTATAAAAAATAACATAGGGAATTTCTTCAGTAGCTTTGATAGCAACCATGTGAATCTTTTCCTGAATTTCTTGAACTTTTTTATTGCTTTTGTCCCATTCTTCTGTAATGATTTTCTTTTTCTTTAATGTTTTTGTTGTAACAATTGCTCCTACTCCGATTAACACAAGACTAAAAACTATGCTTCCCCATAAAAGATATTCGTTTTTTAATCCTCCAAGGAGAATAATCACAACAAAAAAAACAAGCATGCATATCATTGCACCAGTATAGTAAATTTGGTTTTTCAAGCTTTTTTTGTTTTGAGCAATTATTGGCCAGTAATAACTGGTAATGGTATGATACTCTCTTGAATAATGATCCTTTAATTGTAACATTTCAACTTCATATTCACGTAACTTTTCATTTTTCCTAATTTCCATATCAATTACTCCTACATTGAATATTCTACCATAAAAAATATACTATGTAAACATTAGTTCCATCTTTCTCGTAAATAAAAAGCGATCGTCTATCTCTAGATTATCGCTTTTTTTGATAATAATTTCTTTCTTTTCCCCAACAAAGTAATACCTAACTTCAAATCTATCCATGATTTCAACTCTAATATTCCCTCGATATCGTTCATATCTACTACGAATAATCAGTTCTGAATCATAATATAAAGCATCAAAACTTCCTCTTACTTTTCCTTCACGAGAATCAATACTAATAATTCGATATCCTCTTTTTTCACCTATTCCAATTACTAATTCACTAGTTCGACGATGATTAACAAATTCACGGTATACAAACTTTGTCATTCCTTCTTCAACTACTTGATGAATAGAAATAAAATTACTAGAGCTAAAATAAATTCTTACAATGAGCACTTGTTGCTCTTCTAAGGTTTCTTGAGCTCCTTTAATCATATATGTTTTCCCATCGATGTCGATGAACCCATCAAGTCGATAAGCATTTTCGGTAATATCTGTTTTATTATATTGAATTTGATATTCCATCATTTCACTTTCGTTTAACTTGGCACTAATGGACATTTGATATTGATAATCTCCATCAACTAGCGTTGTTTCTTTTGCATCCACCACTTCGTTATCAAGTAATTGTTTTATGGTATATATATATTTGTTTAGTTCCGCGGCTACATCCTCTATTGCAGTTCCTTCAACACCTCTTTTAGCTAATTCAAGCGTAGTATAGTCGTTATTAAAACTACTTAACAGCCTTTCACTTAAATTCATATTATAAACCATATTTGCTGCAGCAGCGATTTCGAATGCATAGGTCTCTTCCGTAGTTTCTATTCCTGGTATTTCTGTTGCTGGTTTAATTTTATCATTCTCCCAAATCAAGTAGCCAACAAAAGCTAAAATCAATATAGTAAGCAAAGAAAATCCCCATTTGAAAAACATCTTATTCTGTTTTATAGAAGGAGTGTGATTCATTTTATATTGTGCTTTTATGACTGTACTATAATTTGCAATCTTTTTACTGCTTGCTTCTGTTTTTAAGTCATTAACAAATTTTTCATAGTTATTCATTTTCTTCACCCACCTTCCTTTTCATTTTTTTAACCGCATTATTATAAATCCAAGTAATAGTTCCTAATGGTTTATTCATCATTTTTGCTATTTCTCGATGCTTTAATTCATCAACAACATGTAGCAAAAAAACTTCTAGTTCCTCGCCTTCTAAAGTCTCCATAACTAAATTAAGTAGTGGCGTTTCTTGTTTTTGTTCTGCTTGGAATGAATCATCGTGATCATAAATATCATAAATAACTTCTTTTTTACGGCGATTAAAAGTATTGATTGCTAAATTGCGAGCGATTGTTACTAGAAATGCCACTACATTCGTTCGATCTTTATAATAATTTATTTTATCTAAAAATCGTAAATAGGTATCTTGCATGATGTCTTCAGCTAGACTTTGGTCTTTTAAAATAGCAATAATAGCATAAAAAACTTGTTTTTTTGTCAATTCATAGAATTCATCAAAAACATCAAGATTCCCTTTTTTTAATTGATATACAAGTTCATTTATATTTTCTCCGATTAGATTATTACTATTTTCACTTTCTCTATTCATAGTATTCCTTGCTACTCAATATATAAACAATCAAAAGGTTGTTTTTATTGGTTCTTTTCTTTTTATTTTTAAAAAGTAGAAATTAAGCCTTTCTTTGGATTATGGTAGTAATGATATTTCCATCTTCAATTCAATATATCCATTGGTTGTTAAATTGGTCCCAATAAACTCTGTTTCTTTGGTTCCTGTTTCAACAATCACATCTTGTAATATTTCGTTGGTTGTTATCATTTCTGCGAAGTTGAAAATTATTTTTTTATTAGGAATATCCATTTCTAACCAAGCTTCATCTTTTAAAACATCAGCAAGATAACTAAGGATATTGGTTCGATCTGCTTCGCTCCCGATAATTTGACCAAGATTCAATTCAGTAAAATCGAGTTCTATCAACAAATCTTGATTTTTTGTTCCCATAAATTCTGTTTTTATGATGGTTTCTTTTCCATTCACATCTAGAACCAATTTGATTTCAATGATGTCTTGAAAAATATCAACATAAAATGAGCTTAGCGCTATATAGGAAACATGATATTCTCCTGATTCTAAATACGGAAAAGCAAATGCTGTCCCTACTAAATCCATTCCTAAAAAGATTTTATTTAATTCTGTTTCTGTAATTCTTATCGTAAACCAACCTGGATTAATTAGTAAATCTGCTAATGTAATAGAGGTAAAAACATCTGCCATAGTGAAATCTTCTTGAGGTATAATTCCTTGATAACTTGATTTACTAGAAATTCCGATGGAAGAAAAATCAATTTTATTAATGATTACTAAATCCTGATCTTTGATTCGGTCATAGCCTAATAATAAATATCTAAATGCAGCTGATAAATCCTTCTCACTTAAACTATCATTATTCAACATCGTTTCTACTTTTGCTACTGCAGAAGCAATACTATAATCAATATCATCTTTTCCATCCACGATTTCGTCATAGTTCATTTTTTGTAAATCTAGTGTGACTCCTGCTTTGTTATCCGCTCCGAAATTAATATTGATAACATTATCTTCTAAAAAAAACATAGAAAAAACTGTTTTATATAACTCGATATTATCATCTTCTTTTAAAGCATCTAGGATGATGTTTTGTAGTTGATTGGTTGTTATCGTAAAGGAAAAATTACTTAAATCAAGTTCTGTTTCAATCCCTTTACTTTCTAGTGTTCTTTCAATTTCCGCTTCAACCGCATTAATTCCCATGATTGTCCTTAATATTTTAGAAGCAAAAGAAATTCTTCCAATTTTAAAATCCACCAATTCAATGGTTATATCTTGATCAACTTGAGTTATTTTAACTGCTGTCTTTACTACTGTTCTAATGGAAAACGCTCGAGCAGGGATAAAAACATTTAGTCCTGATTCTTCATCAATCGTGGTATATATGTAATCTATTTCAAGTGGATAAGTGTCTATTTCTTCTTTTGATTCCCTTAGCATTGCATTTAAAAGATAATTCAATTCTTTCTCATCTAACGTAATATCGATAATATTGGTATCTTTTGTTTCTTTAATACTTTCTCCAATAGCATAACTAACATAAGAGCTTGAACTTATGTCATCATCTAGTACATACTCAGGAGTTTGTATCTCACCCCCTGTAAGCATAACTACAAATACCACAACACCAATAATAACAAGGAATACAATTGTTCCAATTAAGCCTATTATAATCTTGAATATTTTTCCCATATCATTTATCCTTTCTTATATTAATCTTATTATACCACATTTCTAAAAAGTCACGATAAAAAAAAGGCTCTTGTTGATAGAGCCTTTCATTTTGTTATTTACTATAATCCATTGCTACGTATCTTTGATACATTTTATATCTTCTTTGAGCTTCAGCTTTATTTAATGCTAATAATGCTGATGCTTTTTCTGGATTAATTTGTTTCAATTGTGCATATCTTGTTTCTGTCATTAGATGGTCTTCATACTTGCTCCAATCTGGTTCTTTTGAATCTAATTGGAATGGATTTTTACCTTCTTCTGCTAATCTTGGGTCATATCTAAATGTTGTCCAATATCCGCATTCTACAGCTAATTTTGCTTGTTCTTGCGTTTTGCCCATTCCTGATTTCAAACCATGAGCGATACATGGAGAATATGCAATAACGATTGATGGCCCTTTGTAGCTTTCTGCTTCTTTAATTGCTTTCAACATTTGTGCTTGAGAAGCTCCATGAGAAATTTGTGCTACATAAACATGTCCATAACTCATAGCAATTGCTGCTAAATCCTTCTTCTTTCCCTTTTTACCTGAAGCAGTAAACTTAGCGATAGAAGCTGTTGGAGATGATTTAGAAGATTGTCCACCCGTATTTGAATATACTTCAGTATCTAGTACTAAAATATTAACATCTTCTTGGTTAGCAATAACGTGATCAAGTCCTCCATATCCAATATCGTAAGCCCATCCATCACCACCAATAATCCATTGGCTACGTTTGATTAGATGTTCTTTTAATTTAAGGATTTCTTTTGCTGTTTCGCACCCACTTGCTTCTAATAATGGAAGTAATTTCTTTGCAATTTTCTTTGTTTCTTCACCACTATCACGGTTGTCTAACCAAGCTTGGAATAATCCTTTCACTTCACTATCATCGTTTGTACAGTTTGCAATTGCTTGTTCCATTAATACACCAATACGGTCACGCATAGTTTCTGTTGCCATACGCATACCATAACCAAACTCTGCGTTATCTTCAAACAATGAATTAGCCCAAGCAGGACCCTTTCCTTCCTTGTTTACTGTATATGGTGTTGCAGGGAATGAACCTCCATAAATAGATGAGCATCCCGTTGCATTGGCAACGATCATACGATCACCAAATAATTGTGTAACTAACTTAATATATGGAGTTTCACCACATCCACCACAGGCTCCACTAAATTCAAATAATGGTTGAGCAAATTGTGAATTCTTAGAATTGGCTGTGATATCTACCAAATCTGATTTATAAGTTACATTTTCAAAGAAATATTCTGCTTCTTTATTTTTCTCTTGATGAATTGCTTCATCAATTGGTGCCATTGATAATGCCTTGTTTCCTTTTTTGCCTGGACAAGTATTCACACAAACTTCACAACCTGTACAATCAGCAACAGAAACTTGAATAGTAAACTTCAAGCCTTCTAGACCTTTTCCATTAGCAGCAAGGTAATTAACACTCTTTGGTGCCTTTGCTTCTTCTTCTGGAGTCACTAAGAATGGACGAATAACACCATGAGGACATGAGAATGAACATTGGTTACATTGGATACAGTTATCGCTATTCCATACTGGAACGAATTGAGCGATATAACGTTTTTCATATGCAGCTGAACCTGGAGTCATTGTACCATCAACGAAATCATTAAATACAGAAACTGGTAAATCATAACCCTTGATTGCATTAACTGGGTTAGCAATTTCTTTCACAAACTTAGGAAGGTTTGGTTGTTCAACAACTTTTTCAAGTGGTAAATTAACCCATGATGGATCTACTTTAATTTCCTTTAATCCTTCTGCGCCTAGTTCAATTGCTTTGTAGTTCAAGTCAACAATAGCTTGGCCTTTTTTAATATAAGCTTTATAAGCGTATTTTTTCATTAATTCTTTTGCTTCTTCATATGGCATAATTTGTTCATTTAATTTAAAGAATGATGATTGCATAATCGTATTGGTACGATTACCCAAACCAATTTCTCTTGCCAATGTAACAGCATCAATTACATATAATTTTGCATTCTTTTTAGCTAATTCTTTCTTAAATGAATTAGGCATAAATTGAATTAATTCTTCTTCACTCTTTACTGTATTTAGTAAGAATCTTCCACCAACTTTTAATTTACTTAACATATCATATTTTTCAATGTAAGTATCCAAAGAGCAAGATACAAAGTCCGCCTCTGTAACTAAATATGGAGAACGAATTGGGTTTTTACCAAATCGTAAATGGCTACGAGTAACACCACCAGATTTTTTAGAATCATAAGCGAAATAAGCTTGTGCATAATAATCTGTATTATCACCGATTAATTTAATCGTACTCTTATTCGCACCTACAGTACCATCACTGCCTAATCCATAGAAAATCAATTGACTAACACCTGCACCTGCAGTATTGATTTCTTTTGTAACAGGAAGAGATAGGAATGTAACATCATCTTCGATACCGATTGTAAAGTTATTTTTTGCTTTGCCTGCTAAGTTATCATATACCGCGAAAATTTGACCTGGCGTTGTATCTTTACTAGAAAGACCATATCTACCACCAATAATCATTGGAGCCTTTTCTTGACCATAGAAAGCATTTCTAATATCAAGATATAGTGGTTCTCCGTTTGATCCTTGTTCTTTTGTTCTATCTAATACAGCAATTCTCTTAACAGTTGATGGAACTACTGATAATAAGTGTTTTGTTGAGAAAGGACGATAAAGATGTACATTTACAAGTCCAACTTTCTTTCCTTCTTTTGTTAAATGGTCGATTACTTCTTTAATTGTTTCACATACAGAGCCCATAGCAACGATAATATCTGTTGCGTCTTTTGCGCCATAGTAAACAAACGGTGCATAATTACGGCCTGTTTCTTCAGAAATTGCTTTTAAGTATTTTTCAACAACTTCAGGAACATTGTCATAGAATTTGTTTTGTGCTTCCCGTGTTTGGAAGTATACATCATCATTTTGTGCTGAACCACGAGTAACTGGTCTGTTTGGAGTTAATGCACGCTCTCTAAATTTTGCAACAGCATCTTTATCCAATAAACGATCAAATACTTCGTATGGTAAAACTTCTACTTTTTGAATCTCATGACTTGTTCTAAAACCATCAAAGAAATGAATAAATGGAACACTTGCTTTAATTGCAGATAAATGAGCAACTCCTGCTAAGTCCATGACTTCTTGAACACTTGATGATGCTAACATCGCAAATCCTGTTTGACGACAAGCCATAACGTCTTGATGATCGCCAAAAATTGATAATGCTTGAGCAGCTAAACTACGTGCTGACACATGAATAACGCCTGGCAATAATTCACCAGCGATCTTATACATATTAGGTATTTTTAACAACAATCCTTGTGATGCTGTAAATGTGGTTGTAAGTGCACCTGCTTGTAACGAACCATGAACAGTTCCTGCAGCTCCTGCTTCTGATTGCATTTCAACAACCTTTACTGGAACACCGAATAAATTCTTTTGTCCTTTTGCTGCCCACTCATCTACGTATTCCGCCATTGTTGAAGACGGAGTGATGGGATAAATACCAGCAACTTCTGTGAAGGCGTAAGCACCCCATGCAGCTGCTTGATTTCCATCCATTGATTGAAAAACCTTTTTAGCCATTTTTCTATTAGGTCACCTTTTTGTGACTTTTCCTCCTATTTTTTTATTATTATTAATTCCTATCATATTATACTACAGACTGCTTTTTTTCTCAAGATATAATTTTTAAATTATATGTAAAATATAAGCTTATTTGTTCATAAAGGATAATCTTTTTCCTTCTTTTAAAAAGCCTTTTTTTATGGTAAAATGAATGAAGAGGATTACAATATGAAAACATTACTCATTGCAATCAATTCAAAATACATTCATCCAGCCATCGGTGTTCATCAAATCTATACAAATGCAGAAAGTGAAGTTTCATATTATGAATTTACTATAAAAGATCATAATCAAACCATTATGAACTCCATTAAAAATACATTCTTTGATGTCTTGGGGTTCTCTGTCTATATTTGGAATGTTGAAAAAGTGAAAGAACTCCTAGATGCTTTAGGAAGGACTTCCTATCCTATCATTCTTGGTGGTCCTGAAGCTGGTTATCACCCTCAGCAATTTGAAACGTATAACAATGTTACTTATATCGTCAAAGGTGAAGGAGAAATTCCTTTCAATCTATTAATTTCTTACTTAGAGAAGAAAATCGATTTTTCTCAATTATATAACATTCTTTATCGAAAAGAAAATCATTTGCTTTCTACCCCAATAAAAGTATTTCCTTTGGATTTAATCAAACACGATTACTCTCTAATCGATGATTTTGAAAATAAAGTATCCTACATGGAAGCGAGTCGAGGTTGTTTTTTTAACTGCGCTTATTGCCTTGCATCTTTAGAAAAACCTGTTCGTTTCTTCAACATCGATGTAATCAAACAAGACATCTTATTCTTGTTACAAAAAAGAGCAAAAATAATTAAGTTTCTTGACAGATCTTTTAATATCAATACGAAATACATGTTAGAAATTCTTCAATTCATCAAAGATTCTGATAATAACTATTCTACTTTTCAGTTCGAAATTGTCGGTGATTTATTAACCAAAGAAGCAATTGCTCTTATCAATAGTATGAGAAAAAATTACATTCGTCTCGAAATTGGTATTCAAACAACCAATGAGAAAACAACTGCTGCAATTTTACGAAAACAAAACTTTGAGGTTTTAAAACAAAATGTTCTTCTTTTAAGAGAAAACGCCGTCATTCATACTGATTTGATTGCAGGTCTTCCTTATGAAGATTTTGAGAGTTTTAAAAAATCGTTTAACGATGTTTTCCTACTATTTAGCGATGAGTTACAATTGGGGTTTTTGAAAGAATTAAAAGAAACCCATATCAGCAACACAAAAGAATTGCATGGATATCTCTTTGATGAGATTTCTCCTTACGAAGTAATTGCTAATAATTACATCACCAAAGAAGAGTTAGAGAAAATAAGACTTGTTGAAAAAGGAGTGAACAAGTTTTATAATAGCCACAATTTTACAAAAACAATGTCCTATCTCTTTGAAACACTAGCCCTCAATCCATTCGAAACTTTTTTGATTATTATGAAATATATTTTTAAAAAACAAGATTTTTCTAAATTACAGTTTGATGAAATTACCCGTTCTTTATATGAAAGTTTACTCGATACTGTTTCCGATCAAGAGATGCTTTTATTTATTATCAAGCAAGATTATCTTTTAAAAACCAAAATGAGACCCAAAATATGGTGGCCAACCACCATTACGAGATGGGAAAGAAATTATATTTACCAAAGACTTGTTGAAACCTATTCTGATTTGACTTTAGATACACTCTATCGATATGGCCAACTAGAAAAAAACAAAAACAATTATTTTTTAGTTCATTATCAAAATCATGCTTTATATTCTCTTGATAGTTGTATTGCTTTTTGTGGCTTTGATTGTGCTTTATGTCCACTATATAAAAAAAATCTCCAGGGCTCTTGCTCGGGATGCGCTACTAGTCAAACAGAAATGTGTAAAACCTGTAATATAAGAATGTGTAATCTAAATAAAAAAATTGATAGTTGTAGTTTATGTTTAGACTATCCCTGCGATAAAACAAAAGTTTTATCTCCAAAAAGTATTGAATACCTCAATCTTCTAAATAAAAACCATTTTAAGAAAGGATAATTTATGGATTCAATTCGCAATTTGTTTACTATTGGTAATGGCCCTTCTAGTTCTCACACTATGGCACCACAAAAAGCAGCTGAGATGTTTTTAAAACGCCACCCCGATGCTGATTTCTTCCTGGTTGAATTATTCGGTTCTCTTGCTTTAACTGGTAGAGGACACTTAACAGATTATGTGATTAAAAAAACATTAGGAGAAGAGCGCACTAAAATCGTTTTTAATCTCCAACAAAGCTATAATTATCATACCAATGCTATGAAATTTAAAGCTTTTAAAGATGATGTCCAATTAGAAAAATGGTTAGTGTTTAGTGTTGGTGGTGGAGCTTTGAAAGAACTAGATGAACCTCGTTACTCTAGCAAAGAAGAAATTTATCCCCATAAGACAATGACCGAGATTCTAGACTATTGTAAGCATGAAAAAATCAATCTTGTTGAATATGTTAATCGATTTGATGCAAATATCAAAGATTATTTGGAACTAGTTTATAACTCAATGGATAAAACAATTGAAAGGGGCTTAGCTACCTCTGGTGTTTTACCGGGTAGACTTAAAGTACAAAGGAAGGCTTCTTCCTTTCATAACGTGTATCTTCAAGAAAAATCATTTTCAAAACTTCTTTATACCTATGCTTTAGCGACTGCTGAAGAAAACGCTAGTGGAGGAATTGTCGTTACAGCTCCTACTTGTGGTTCTAGTGGTGTTCTTCCTGCTGTTCTTTTTGCTTGTCGTGATTATCATCATATTTCCAAAGAAAAAATAGTAGAAGGCTTAATGATTGCTGGCCTTGTAGGAAATATCATTAAATTCAATGCTTCCATTTCAGGCGCAGAAGTTGGTTGTCAAGGTGAAATTGGAGTAGCTTGTTCAATGGCTGCTGCTGCTGAAGCCTATTTTCTTGGAGGAAACAATGAACAAATAGAATACGCCGCTGAAATTGCTTTAGAACACCATTTAGGATTAACCTGCGACCCTGTTGATGGAGTTGTACAAATCCCTTGTATCGAAAGAAATGCAATAGCTGCTGCGAAAGCTTTTGATGCTGCTAATTATGCATTAATGACCTCAGGAAAACATTTCATATCTTTTGATAAGGTTGTTGAAGTTATGAAAGAGACTGGTTATGATTTACAAGCAAAATATAAAGAGACCTCAACAGGAGGCCTCGCAACAAAATAAAAACCGCCGAAGCGGTTTTTTTCTTTTTATGATATTTTAATTGTTTCAATTAGTGGTAGTTTATCGCTTAATCCGTTGATTGTGATAAATTCATTAGATATACTATAAATCTTATCTCCAATGATAACTCCTTTATCTACTGTTCTGTTATAGAAGTATGTCCATTCATCTTGACCTGTTTCACCTAGATTTTGATGAACAATGGAACCTAACACAACAATTTCTTTATTCTCAACATCAATCCACATTACATACATTCCTTGTGTGCTTTGATAATCATACCAATTATAAATTGGTAAAGCATAAATTTGCCTACTCTTTAATGGAATTAAAGACTTATGATTATAAGCTATATCACTAGAAGCTCCCTTAAGTTCGAATGTTGAAACATCAATTGGATTTTCTTCATCAGTTACATCGAACAAAGTGATCTTTAATCCAACAGAAATTGTTGAACCATATTCTGTTGTTTCAGTCATTCTTCCAATTCCCAATTTTAAGGTATCTGTAATTGGATGCAAGTAATCACTAACTCCAGGTAATTTCAATTCTCCTAAAATTTTCATGTTATTTGGATCTTCAACATCAATTACATAGAAAGGATCAATGGTTCTAAATGTTACAATGTATGCTCTATCTTCTTCAAAACGAACACTATAAATTCGTTCCTTCAATCCAATACCACCAAGAGTACTAATTAAAGTAAAGCGATCACCAGTGATATCAAATGTAGTTACAAATGATTCGCTTTTCTCTGTGTCCCACTCATCAACTGTTGTTGCAACTCGTAAAACTCCTTCGTATTCATCCATCGAGAATTGATCTTTGATATTTCCTTTTATTTCGTTAAAATTCTTATAAACTATCTTTGCTCCATCATACTCAAATCGATAAATAAATGTTTGTGGATCATAACTATAATCTTCAGCAGCAAAGATTGCTATTCTATAAACCATATTATAAACATTAGCTACATATAAACCATTTAATGATGAATACATATTACTGAAATAACCAACATAAGCATTAATATCAATCTTTTCTTCTTTTGCTACATCCATGCCTACTAAAACAGTATAAGAATAATATACATTATCCTCATTACCAATATAGAAAACATTGTCGCTTGGCAATTCAATTGCATCTTCTCCCTGAAGGCTATCATAATAAACAAAAGGTTTTACTTCTTTATTTTCATAATCGTAAATACTACTATTGTTTAAAATCAAATAGAAATTATTATCAATAACTCTTGAAGAATTATAATAAGAATCTTTAAATCGTAACGTTCTAACAACCTCAATTTCATTAATATCTTTACTACTAATGTCATAGATTTTAATTACATATTCATCAGAATAGCCCCAATAATAACCATAATAATAATCTGGTGCTGGTTTTGATGGTTCAGTTTCTGCTGTTTCTCTTTCTACTGTTTCATCACCAGATGAAGAGTCTTGTTCTTCCTCTTTTGAAGTAGGATTTCCATCTTCTTTACTGTCTTCTTTTGTACCATCATCAGTAGGTCTTTCTTCAATAATATATTCAACATATTTTCTACCTAATACCACCAAACGGTTTTCTAATAAATACATCGTTTCCGCTTGGAAATCCTCGCTTTGATATTTCACAAAATCATTTGTTTCCGTATCTAAAATTACTAAGAATCCTTCTCTAATGACGTAAATAAAACGTCCATCATTCTTTACAGTATCATCTTCATCAACGCCTTCAACTTGCACGTTTGTTTGACTTGATTCCTCTTCGACTGCTTCATCTGTTGGTGCTTCCGCTTCAGCATCTTCTAATGCATTAGAACCCTTTATACCATATCGCCAAAACTCACTTATTTGTCGCGCTTTAAAAAAGTTTCCTAATTTACTGTATGAGCCAATCGGACGAATGCCATATTCATCATAGGGATTTTCTTCTTGTGTCTTACAACCAAATAGTGAAAATAACATAAACATAGTAACTAAAACCAATAATATTTTTTTCATAAATCCTCCCTGTTTATTCACTTACACTAATATAACAATCGATTTCATTTTTTTTCTAGTTTTTTTTGCATTTTTCTAAAAGATAAATGCTACTTCCAAAATCACCAATGACTCGAACTTGATCATTAAATCCCGTACCCAAGAATTGTCCTTGTAATCTGATTCCTGCTTTTTCTACCATTGCTCCTGTGCAAAGATATTCTTCTTTTGGAGCTTTCAATTGGTAAACTCGGCAAATAAAATTATGCAAACGACCATTTAGTTTTAGTTTAATTGGTGAAACCATGTTAATTAGTCCCCCAAATGTCTTTAGGTTTATCTTTTTAGGAAGATTGATGAATTTATATCTTTCATTAGGTTTTAAACCATAAATATATAGGATATCTTCTTGTTGATTTGGATGCATTAATCCTTGGAAATATCCAACAATTGTTCTTTCTTCATCTGTTACCCAAAAATAACTGTTATTTTTTTGAAAGATTGTTTTGTTACTGCGATAGAATTGACCATACTGTAATGTTTTACGATACTGTTTATATAATTCAATTTGTTTCTTTATTTGGATTTTTTCTATCATTGGTAGTGTAGTAAGATTTAATTCATATCCTAAAACACCAAACATCGATATATGAAACCTGGAAGCAAGTGGAGTATTACGGAGAGTTTGATGGTTAGGAACATCGCTGACATGAGCTCCCATTGTTGACAGTGGATATCCATAAGAAGTTCCTGTTTGAATATACAATCTTTCTAAATAATCCGTATCATCGCTAGTCCAAATTTGTGGGAAATAACATAACATGCCTAAGTCAAAACGATTTCCACCCCCAGCACATCCTTCAAAAAGTATTTTTGGGAAGCGAAGGTTCAATTCTTCTAATATTTCATATAAGCCAAGAATATAGCGATGGAAAAACTCTCCTTGGTTGGTTAGTTTTGAACCCCACATATCCGTTAACGTACGATTAAAGTCCCATTTTACATAACTTAGATTACAGCTAGAAAAAACCTCTGTTAAACGATCAATCAAATAGCTACGAACTTCCGAATTGGTTAGATCTAATACTAACTGATTTCTTCCAATGGAGGGTTTTCTATTCGGAACTTGAATGGACCATTCTGGATGGTTCTTATATAAATCACTATTAGGACTTATCATTTCTGGTTCTACCCATAAACCAAACATCAAGCCCAATGCATTGATTTTATCACAAAGATTGGTTAGCCCTTTAGGTAGTTTCTTCGTGTTAACATGATAATCACCTAAAGAAGAAGTATCGTCATTTCTTTTCCCAAACCAACCATCATCTAATACGAAAAGTTCGATTCCTACCTCTTTCCCTACTTTTGCTAAATCCAATAGTTTTTTCTCATCAAAATTGAAATAAGTTGCTTCCCAGTTATTGATTAATACTGGTCGTTCTTTGTTTTTCCATTCTCCACGAACGATATGATGATTTACAAAATAATGCATATTTTGTGATAACCCATTTAATCCTTCTGAAGAAAATGTCATGACTGCCTCTGGAGCAATGAATTCTTCTTTTAAACTATAGCAAAAAGCAAAATCATTCATTCCTGATAATAATCGAACTTTCCCGTTTGGTTTTACTTCAACCATAGTTTTATGATTTCCACTATAGACTAAATTAAATCCATAGCATTGACCATAATCTTCACTTGTGTTTTCTTTTTTTAGAATCACAAAAGGATTGTGCTTATTCGAACTTGCTCCTGATTTTGAATCATTGATATAGATTCCGGTTGTTAATCTTTTTTTATTTACCTGTCGCTCATGACTCCAAGCACCATCAAACGTCATCATGATGAAGTCATTCTCACGAAAATCAATTTGATTTGAGAAGAATCGTTCTATCTCATAATCATTTTTTGATAGGTGAATCATTCTTGCATATTTTGTGATGACATCTGCTTGGACAAAAACTTTGTAATATAGTTCTAGTCGACACTCTAATACTTCATCATATAAATCAATTCGCAGAATTTCTGCTTCATCATAACTACATGGAAGTGGTTTTATCGTACAATTTTCTAATATTTCATAAGTTTGATATTTAAAACAGTTAGTATATCCATGTTGTAAAGAATGGATAGATATCATGTTTTCCCGATAATCTCCTATACCGATTGTTGAAAGTTCTAAATCTAAATCATCAATAAATTCGTTAGGATTATTTTCAAATAAAACGGCAGTTCCCCTACCGTTTTCTAGTTTTTGTCGAATACATTCAAAATCTACAAAATCTACTTTTTCTCCATAATAATCGTGAAGTAAAAGACCACTTTTTGTATAAGTGATGACATAGCTTGTTTTGTTTGTTTCGAGAATAAAATGATTATCAACAACTTTAATCATAAGTGACCTCTACTTTTTAAATAAATATACTTTTGCTTGATAAGGTTTTAAAACAGGATCATCATCCTCATAATTATTCAACAATAATTTTGCTTTTGCTAAATCGTATGGTGCTTTTTGGAATACTTCTTTCGCTGTAAAATTAGCAACCACAACCAATTTTTCATCTTCATAATTACGTTCATAGCAAACAATCTTGTTATCATTTGGATAATGCTCCAAGTAATCTCCATAAACAATAATCTCATGTTTTTTTCGTAGAGCAATTATTTTTTGATAATATTTCAAAATAGAATTCTTGTTTTTTAAATCATTCTTAACATTAATTGTTTCATAGTTTATATTTGCTTCAATCCATGGAGTTGCTTCAGAGAAACCTCCATTTATCTCATTACTCCAATGCATTGGAGTTCTTGCATTATCACGACTACTATGCGCTAGTTTTTTCAACATCTTTCGTTTTGACCAAAGTAATTTTTTAGTCCCTATTCGATATATATTCAAGCTTTCAACATCGCGGTATTGACTAAGTTTTTTGAAATGAGCATTTGTCATTCCTATTTCTTGTCCTTGATAAATAAATGGTGTTCCTTGTTGAAAAAGGAAATAAGTAGCTAGCATCTTCGCGCTTTCTTCGCGATATTTTAAATTACCAAAACGAGAAACGCTACGTGGTTGATCATGATTTTCTAAATATAAAGTGTTCCATCCTTTGCCGTTGATACCATACTGCCACTTTGTCATGGCTTTTTTCAATCGAACAGGTTTAAATTTACGTTCAAACCATTTTACAAAGAAACAATCAGCATTCATATGATCAAATTGGAAAAGCATATTTAATTCCCCTCTCCAATCAGCAATATAATCAAGAGCTGTTTCTGGGGTAATGAAAACTGATTCTCCAACAGTAAAGCATTGATATTTGCTTAGAACATCTTCATATAATTCATGTAAATATTCATGGACTTTAGGTCCATTGATATAATGCTCTGATCCTCTCAGTGCGGGTTTCCATTTTCCTTCAGGAAGGCCTTCTTTTTTCGATATGATATTAATCACATCACAGCGAAAACCATCAACTCCCAAATCAAGCCAAAAAGAAAGAATTTTCTTTACTTCTTCTCTAACTTTTGGATTATCCCAATTTAAATCAGGTTGTTTTTTGGAAAACAAATGAAGATAATACTGATTTGTTATTTCATCATATTCCCAAGCTGGGCCGCCAAAAAAGCTTCCCCATTTATTAGGTGCTTTTAATTGATTAGGTTTTTTCCCTTCAATTCCTTCTCTCCAAATATAATAATCACGATAAGGATTATCCACACTCTTTTTTGATTCAATAAACCATGGATGTTCATCTGAAGTATGATTAACAACCAAGTCCATAATTAAAGCAATCCCTCTTTCATGAAGGCCATTGATTAATTCTTTAAAATCATCCATGGTGCCATATTCAGGTAAGATTTTGCAATAATCAGAAATATCATAACCATTATCATCCAATGGTGACTCATAGATGGGACTTAACCAAATAATACTAACTCCCAACTCCTTTAAATAATCTAATTTTTCAATAATTCCCCGTAAATCACCAATTCCATCATTGTTGGAGTCTTTAAAACTCCTTGGATAAATTTGATAAACTATCCCTTCCTTATACCACGTTTTATTCATATCTTTTTTCCTTTTTTAAAATTTTTATAATTCCTTTTACTACTTCTCCATTAGCAAAATCAATAATTCCTTCCGCGTTCTTTGGCGATACTCCAGCATCGCCAATAGCTACTATTCCTCTAATTGGCATTTGTGTAGCATTTGCAATAATGAAATTTTTATCTCTTTCACTCGCATCTTTTGGTAATAGTGACAATGCCTTTCTTATTAGTTGCTTGTACAAAACCCTACCCCAAAAAGTACTCTTAAAGTCCTCAGGAATTGAATCCATCGTAAAGGGAGCAGTTCGTACGATCGATTTTGGTGGTAATGTTCGATCTATAAGTTCTGCAAAATCTTCAGTTGTAATTTTCCATTCACTACTATGATATGCTGTTTTTTTATGTTCAATAAAGGTTTCATCGTTTTCTTTTCTATTCACGCTATGAGAAAGAAGAACTTCTTCAACATTCTTACAAATTTGAATTTGATAGATTCCTTTATCAACATGAAATTGTTTCATGTTCACATCATAGTATGCAAAATCTTGGTAATCCAAGATAAACTCTACTGTTTTTTCTTCTTGTGGTGCTAATTCTATTTTCGTGAACTTTTTTAGTTCTCTTTTTGCTTTGTAAACAGAAGAATCATTATTTTGTACATACAATTGCACCACTTCTTTTGCTTTCATTGTTCCATTGTTTTTTACTTTACAGGTAACAACAATGTTCTTATCTTTTCTTATTGTTGAAGAATCAACGATTAAATCACTATATATAAATGAGCAATAACTTAATCCATATCCAAAAGGATATCTAACCTTTTTGCCAAATGTATTGAAATATCGATATCCAACAAAAATGCTTTCTTCATAATAAATAGCATTATTACCATCAGCAAAGTTTTTTGTACTACTATAATCTTCTAAGTGGAAAGCATATGTTTCATTTAGCCTTCCGCTTGGTGAAACTTTACCAAAAAGAATATCTAAAAGGGGAGTACCATTCACTTGACCAAGTAAATTACAATGTAAAATTGCTTTTGCTTGTTTTTCAAAATCGATTTCGATCGCTGATCCTGAAGATATACAAATAATCATTTTCGGATTTACTCGATGAATTTTTTGGATTAATTCTAATTGACCTTTTGGTAAAGTCAAATCTTCTCGATCGATTCCTTCCGCTTCGTTAGGGACACCAACAAAAACGATTACTTTATCAAATTTCTCAACTTCGCTAATAACTTCGTCAATTAATTCCTGATTGAAGCAATCATCTTGTAATGGATATCCTGGAAAAAATGTGTAATTTGTTGTGTACTTATCAATTTCTCCTAATACGGTTTCCATTTTATAAGGATTGATATTTGAACTTCCCCCACCTTGTGTACGTGGCTTCCGAGCAAATTCACCAACAATTGCAATTTTTTCTTGTTTGTTAATGGGTAGAATCCCTTCATTCTTTAAAAGTACGATACCTTCATGAGCAATTTCTTTCGCAATTTCTTCATTTGCTTCCATGTTTGCTTTTTCTGGTAATACCTGTTCATATTTTTTCACTAATTCTATTACTTTATTACAGGCTCTATCAATCTCTGCTTCAGTTATTTGTCCTTTTTTATATGCTTCATATAGCCTTTTACTATTATAACCATTACTATTTGGCATTTCTAAGTCAAGTCCATTTTTAATACTCTGAATAGGATTACTAACAGCTCCCCAATCAGAAACGACTAACCCCTTAAAACCCCACTCATTTCGTAAAATATCAGTTAACAGCTTCTTGTTTTCACATCCATGAACCCCATTTACTTTATTGTAACAAGCCATAATGGTTGCTACGTTACTTTCTACTGCCTTTTTAAATGATGGCAAATAAATTTCTCTTAGCGCTCGCTCATCAACAACTGAATCAATGGTTAACCGGTATGTTTCTTGTGAATTAGCAGCAAAGTGTTTCACACAAGCCCCTACATTTTCACTTTGAATCCCGGAAATGTAACTACTAGCCATTTCCCCTGATAGGCTTGGATCTTCTGAATAATATTCAAAATTACGACCACAACGAGGATTACGCTTAATATTTACACCAGGACCTAGAATTACCTTTACTCCTTTTTCTTTTGCTTCTTGAGCCAAGGCTCTTCCCATTTGATAAGCCAATTCCTTATTGAAAGTAGATGCTAGTGTAGTTGTTGGTGGAAATAGTGTTGCTGGCAATGCTTCTCTACTATTTTCTTTTTCTTTACGAATACCATGAGGTCCATCAGACATTTCCAACGATGGTAATTGAACATGATCAATATTTTTTGTTAACCATGCAGTTTTACCATTTAATAGACTGATTTTTTCTTTAATCGTTAAATTGGTTATCATTTTCCCACCCTTTCGATGATTTTAAGTTCTTCTATTAAAGTAACACCATTGACTTCAATTTGTACTTTACCAATATTAGCAGTTTGATTCGTTTTAACCCAAAAACCAACGGCTCCTCCTAAAAGCGGAAGACTCCTTGGACCGATTAGATCAATTCCCCCGCTGACAGTAATCTGACAGCAAGCCATTCCATAAGGGACTACAATATTGTTTTGATCAACCATTTTAACAACTAATCGAGTAACATCATATGTTTGATCAACGATTAATTCTTTTTTATCTAACTCTAAAGTAAAACTTGTTTTCTTAATCTCACTAAGTGTTTGTGAGATAACCACGTTCTCATTAGCATAGCCATCAAAACGATAATATTGATTTTGACTAAATTTTCCCATCGCATATTCATAAAATATATCAACAATTTGTGCTCTTTTTAGCTTGTTTTTGATCATTAGAATGAACATTCTAATTAAATTAAACAGTGATATTTTCCCTTGAGCAGCAGCTACTTGTTTAAAGGCTTTTTTAGCCATTGTTGAAGACTTTTTAGTAAATCCATAATGCTTTTCTAATTGAACACCGATAAAGTCATTAACAACGATTAACGGATGAATCAATCCGGGAAATTGCTCTTTCTCGGGATAAAAAGTACCTACATAATCATCATTTCTAAACATTTTAATGTATTCACAATTAGTTGCAACATATACTTTGTCCATCTTACTCGCCGGATAATCTCCTCTTGCAAAGGTAGATAACACTTCTAAATGATATGGTTTATCCTTTTGGGAAGCAAATACATTTGCTGCATATTTCGGTATTCTAAACATATCCATAACACCATGATAACAAACACCATCTCCACTACCAAAGTCTTTGTGTGTGTTGTAATCAGCAAAGCACCAGCCAATAGAGCCAACAATTTGTTCACTCTTTGATGCTGCGTTAAGAACTCTAGCGTGTCTTAGAGCATGTTCAAGACGATGTGAATCATCATCATAGCGTTTGGTTGGGAACATATGACCATTGTTTTCCGTAATTAAGTGCGGAGTTTTTCTTGGCCTTGCCAATACTTTTTTACCACCACTATGAGTAAAGTCATTGAATGTGAAAACATCTTCAAAAAACTTAGAGTTGATGAAGTTTCTTATTCCTCCTGTAGGACGTGTATCATCTAGACTATGCGCTACTTCATTTGTTTTTTTATAAAGTTCATCATCATCAAATGATTCATTGATACGAACTCCCCATAAAACAATAGAGGGGTGATTTTTATCTCTTGTAATCATTTTTTCAACATTTACAATACAGTTTTGTTTAAATTCTTCATTACCAATGTGTTGCCAACCAGGAATTTCTTCTAAAACCAATAGACCTATTTCATCGCATCGATTTAAAAAATGTTTTGATTGCATATAGTGGGATGTCCGAACAATATTGACCCCTAATTCATATTTCAAAATATCTGCATCTTTTTCTTGAGCGCTTTTAGGCATTGCATATCCTACATAAGGATAACTCTGATGGCGATTTAATCCTCGTAATTTTATTTTTTTACCATTTAGATTTAATCCCCCATGGTCAAAAGAAATTTCACGAAAGCCAAAATGATCTTTCACCTCATCTAGAAGAATATTATCATCATACATTCTAACAATAATATCATATAAGTTAGGATTATCTAAATCCCATAATTTTCTCTCTTTTACGTCAAAATCAACCGTGGTTTTTTCACGATTAATATTATATCTATTTAAGGAAACTTGTTTTCCTTTTTCTTGAATTTCCACTTCAACAATCACTGGTGTTTTATTAACTGTGATATCACAAAACGCGGTAATACTATTATTAACATCCTTTGTCTTTACAAAAACATCAAGAATTCGATCTTTATCTGCTATTTCAAGATATACTTCGCGATAAATACCTCCATATCCTAAATAATCAATTAATCCACCAAAAGGAGGAACATTTGGATTTTCTCTCGAATCAACAATAACCGTGATAATGTTTTTCTCACCATATTTTACATATTCTGAGATATCCACTTTAAACTCATCATAACCCCCTTTATGAGTCAATACAAAATCATCGTTGATATAGATTGTTGCAACGTGAGCAACACCTTCAAATATCAAATTGATATTCTTATCTTGATAAGCATCTTTTATATCTATATCATGTTTATAAGTTACAATTTTTTGAGTTTCTTTTTCATCAAAATAATTGAAAGGTGTTTCAATAATATTATGAGGTATATGGACTTTTTGAAACCCGGTAGCTTTCGTATAATCTTTCAAGTGTTCATCTTCAAAATTACAAGAAAAAAGCCAGTTAAAATTTAAATTGATCATTTCACGCATTAATATCACCTCTAATATTTATTATAACATTAAAAATCTGTTAATAAAAGCGTTTTTCTTGATTTTAAGATTTCATTATCCATAGATATAAAAAGACCACGATTATTAATCTACTTCCTATCTCGTGGTCTCTTCTTTTTCTTTGTTTTTTTATTGATAATCTATTTTTGCTTTTCTTGCTTGCGTACTTTGGTCCTTTACTCTAATGCGATATAGTTTTCCATCCTTTAAAAGTTTAGAACCCGTTTGGCGATAGAAAAAACTTACATTGTGTTTTACACATTCTGCTTGAAGTTCTTTTACCCAATTAAAATCACAGATTCTAGCTTCATTCCCTGATTCACCAGCAACGACTACTTGATTGACTTTCTCACATAAATAGTTTTCTAAACTAATTTTTTCTAATAAAGGTGCACATACAATATCTTTTGTTTTTATTGGTAATTCCAAGAAAATGGGTATTCTTTCATCTACGCGTTTTTGATTCTCACAGGAACATCCTATCTCAACATGATCCCACCCTTCTTTCCAATCATTGGGAATCACTTGATAGAATCTCTCTATTCTTTTTGTTAGGAATATAAAGTGGCAATCCTTTCGCTCACGAATGATATCCCACGCTTCCTTTCGCCATTGATCTGCTTCTTCTAAAAAAAAATCAGAAGTGAAGCAGGTAGCAATAAGCGATCCACTGGGAATCTTATATTCTTTATTCCTGTTTTTTTGAATCGGTGCTTTAAAATTTTGTGTTTGATAAATGTTACTTGCATCCTGATTATAACGAGCATCATGGCGATATACATAACAATTCATGCAACCTTCACTCTTTTTATGGCATCCATGCCATGGATTCCAACTATACATTTTCATACTTTGCTCTTTGTTACATTTCTTTTTCTAAAGCAGCAATTCTTTGGCTTAGTGGAGGATGAGTGTAGCTCATACAAATAATGAAAGGATGCGGATTCAAACAAGCGTAATTATGTCTTGATAGTTTCTTCAATCCTGAAATTAGTGCTTCCTGATAGCCTTCTTTTCTAGCAAACAGATCCGCTTTATATTCATGTTTTCGGCTTAAGTAATTAGTGATTGGTAGCATAATGATATTGATAAAAGGTATTACTACCATTAATATTAGGATAAAAGCAAACCCATAATTCAACTCATTAAAAGCAAAATCTTGAATAAAGGTTACTCGAGATATCATAAACCAACTGATAAAAATCATAATGAAGATTTGTAATAAAGAAGACAAATAGTTTTTTAAAATATCTTTGTTCTTTCCATGTCCTAATTCATGAGCAAAAACAGCAACTATTTCTTCCTCTGTCATTAATTCAAGAATGGTATCATATAAGACAATATTTTTTGTTTTCCCTAAGCCACTAAAATAAGCGTTTGCTTTACTACTACGACGAGAGCCATCCATAACCTTGATTTCGTTGACTTTATATCCATTTTTTACTAACAATTGTTCTAGATTGGTTCTCAATGTTCCTTCAGGAAGAGGGGTGAATTTATTGAAAATCTTCGCGAATAATGGCATTAAAAAGAAGGTTACAAGTACAAAAAAGAAGATTAGCAATGAAAATACCAGTAATATTAAATCTCCCAACCAACGATATAATCCAATGAAAGCTACTAGTAAACCACTCATTAAACCTAAACTTAAAATTAAATTCTTTATTTGATCAGTAATAAATGTTTTTTTAGAGGTTTTATTAAAACCATATTTACTTTCTATTTTCATTGTATCAAAATAATCAAAGCCGATATCGGCAATGAAGTTAACAAGTTCAAAAAATATCAATATGATAATCGCTTTCGAATACACATTATCAGCGGCAATTTTTTCTACAAACATAAACACGTTAAAGATAATTAGCATCATAAAAATCATGTAACTAACCAATTCTTGATATATTTTAAGTTTTGTCTTTTCTGATGTATATTCCGCCCACTTTTGATAGGTAGTCATATCATATACATCTCTTACATTCTCAGGAATCGGCCTAGAAACAGCTGTAAAGATAAAATACTTATTCATAATATGATAAACAAATAATATAGTTACTAAAATAAGGGTGATTATTTTATAATCCATACGATACTCCTTTTTCCAATATTATAACATCATGAATAGAGAATAACAATAAAAGCAAGGCATAAAAATCACTTTGCCTTGCTTTTTATTTGTTTGTAAATTTCACTTTTGGAAACATTTCGATCTTTTGCAACTAACTTCATTGCTTCTTTTTCTTCGATTCCTTCATTTATATAATGATTGAAATGATTTTCTACTGTTTGCTTGTTTAAATCTATTTGCAAATGGGTTTGATCTGCTCCCTTAATTAGGATGACAATTTCACCCTTTAATTGCAAATCTAGCTGACTAACCTCTTTTAAAGATCCCCGGATATATTCTTCATATTTTTTAGTAAGTTCTCTAGCTACGACAACTTCACGATCTCCTAAAACTTTTTCCATTAAAAGAATGGTTTCCTTTAATCTTAATGGTGACTCATAAAAGATAATCGTGTCTTTTAAATCCCTAATGGCTAGTAGTTCTTTTTCTTTTTGTGTTTTTTTGTGGTCTAGGAAACCATAAAAATAAAACTTGTCTGTTGGTAAACCCGACGCAATTAATGCTGTTAATCCTGCATTTGCTCCAGGTAAGCTACATACATGATACCCTTCATCTAACACTTTTCTAACCAACAAATAGCCAGGATCGCTAATACATGGTAACCCAGCATCACTAACTAGAGCAATTCTTTCCCCTTGTTTTAAGCTTTCCAAGATTTCTGTAACTCGACTTTCTTCATTAAAGATATGATAACTAGAAAGCGGTGTTTTAATATTAAAGTGACTAAGTAAAATCTTAGTCACCCGTGTATCCTCACAAAAAATCATATCAACCTTATTTAAAATTTCAATACTACGAAACGTCATATCAGCGAAATTACCAATTGGCGTTGGTACTAAATAAAGTTGAGGACTCTCTTCGAGTGTTTGGATTTTCATTCGCTAATAATCCTCTTTACTTTTTCTCGTAAATCACGATCAGAATAAACAGCTTTCACCAATTCTGTTCGTTTTTTTCGTGGTATTTCTAAACTGTTTTGGATTTGCTCCAATAAAAAGTGTTCCTCAACAGAATAAAATTCATCCGCTAAAGAAGCGCTTAGCAAATTCAAGAACACTAAGTTCTTTGTTACTTTTGGTTTTGTTGCAAAGTAATCAATTAGTTTTTCTAATGATAAACTGCTTTTATGATATCGAAGAGCATCTTCGCCCATTTCATATTTCAGTTTGTTTACGATTTGCATTTCCATCTCATTAGCAGTACCATCAATAGAAATAACCTTAACCAATAAATCAATAAAATAGAATTTTTCCTCTTTCGTTAATAGGTTTAAAAGCATATTTATCACTCCTTTTCAATCATATTATATCATATACTGCAATAACTGAAGACATTTATTTGCGATTGAATATCTTTTTAACTTCTTCAGTATACTCAGATTCACTATTATAAACAAACAACGGTCTCAATATTTCAACATTTGCTTTTTTATTTTTTCTTGCTTCAATTAATACCAATAATGCTTTTTCATCCGTTGTTTTAGAATGGATAAAACGCATTTTTCTAATTCCAAATCCGTGTTTTGTCAATGTTTCAATAATTTCTGGTAGTCGTTCACAACGATGAACCAAATAAAATCTTCCCCCATCGCCCAATAATTTCTTACTTTCAATGATAATATCTTCTAAAGTAATTAAAACTTCATGTCGAGCAATTGTTAAATAATCATTTTTATTGGTATTACTTGTTTCAATATACTTAAAGTAGGGAGGATTACAAGTTACAATATCGAATATATTCGCTCCAACAAGTTTATAAATTCCTTTGATATCGGCATTGACCATTTCAATTTGATCAGTGAAACCATTAATTTCAACACTTTTTTTTGCTAATTCAAATACCTCTTTTTGAATTTCAACCCCTTGTATTTTGGCTTTTGTTTTTAGTGTCAAAAATAAGGGAATTGGGCCATTCCCTGTGCCTAAATCTATAATCTTTTTGGTGTTTTTACCCACTGCAACAAAATCAGCTAATAGAGTAGAATCTAAGGAAAATCTTAGCATGTCATCTCTTTGAATTATTTTAATCTTTTCATAACCCAACAATTCATGAATGTTTTCCATATTTATACCCTATTCATCAATGATGTCATCCGTTAAATCCTTTTCTGAAATTTCTTCTTTGTGAGATTGAACTTTAATGACTTCTTTTGCTTCCCATTCGTCAATTTTCTCTTCTCGATCTATTGTTTTTAATCTTTCTCTTAAGAAATCAACACTAATAACGCGACAGCCATTACATTTAGGAGTATTAACAATATCTCCTACCAATGGAATTCGCATTCTAATTTCTTCGTAGACTGGACTCTCATAACCAATACAGCACATCAATTTTCCACAAAGACCTGCTACTTTTGCAGCACTCAATGTCATTCCTTGGTCTTTTGCCATTTTCATTGTGACTAAATCAAATTCACGTAGATGCGCTTTACAGCAAATTGTACGCCCACAAGGTCCAATTCCGCCAAGAAATTTTGCTCCTTCACGAGGACCTACTTGACGAAGTTCAATTCTTACTCTGAATTCCGATGCTAAATCTTTTAATAGTTCTCTGAAATCAACTCTTCCTTCAGCATTATAATAAATAATTATTTTTTGATGATCAAGTGTATATTCACAATCTAATAATTTCATCTCTAGTTTGTGTTGTTTGATTATTTTCTCACAATTCACCAAAGCTTTTTTTGCTTTTTCTAAGTTGTCTTCATAATTTTTTATATCATATTTATTAGCAATTCGAATTACTGGCTTTAATTCGTGCTCTAAATTGCCATTTTCAACCTCTTTGATTGGTTGTGTCACGTGTCCTAATTCTAACCCTCTAATTGTCTCGACAACAACCTTATCTCCGACATTAAGATTAAATGGAGTTGGATCAAACCAATATATTTTTCCTACATCTTTAAATGTTATTCCTACGATTTTTATCATATTTACCTCGCTATTTCAATCAACATTTGTATATACATCAATTCTATATTAACATTGTATTTTATTTTTTGTTTATAAACTAATATTTTTTCTACAAGCGCAAACAATTCTTTTACTTCACAATCAACATCCAAGTCTACATCGATAAATGTGATTTCATTTTTTTGATTTAATTTATAATAGATATGATCATTAATCATTGTTGCTATTAAATCAATAAAAATGGTATGATACATTTTATCTTTCTCATTCATTAAGAATTTTCCCATTTCATCAAAAACTAAAATGGGTTCTTTTTCTTTCAACCAAATTGCTTCATCAATTGCTTTTACAAGCTCTATAATTGCTATTACTTTTTCGTCTTTCTCATATAGTAAGCCTTCATTAATATCATTGGTTAGGATAGATAATATTCGTGAATGCTCTTCCTTAATTCCCCTTTTCGTGTATTCTTCAATGACAACATCTCGTGGCACCTTAGCAAAAGAAACGATTTGTGAACGGGATTTTATGGTGTTAATGACACTTTGCAAATTTTCTGTTGTTAGAATTCCATAGGTTGTACTACTTGTTTCTTCGAGAAATTTCAACAATCGATTCGATGCTTCTAATGTCGCTTTATCAATATCTTTTATAATAAAAACTCGAATTCCTTCTTCAAGAGAAACAAGAGAAAACTCATGCTCTAATTCATCTATTTGGCCTTTTAAAATACTACCTTTGGCACCAGGTTCAATCAAGAAGATTCGAGGATGCTTACCTTCTAGAATTCGTTTGCATGATAAACACTGTCCACAAGGTTTATTTTCCTTTTCACACATTAATAACGAAGCAAAATAATAAGCAGCTTCAATCTTTTGTGTCCCTTTAGCACCTTCAAATAAATAGATTCCTACTAGACGATTTTTAAGAATACTATTATTCAATAATTTTGTAACTTTTGTTTGTGTCCTTAATAAAGTGCTAAAGTCCATTATTTATCCCCCCTACAAATTTTCAAATATAACCTTTCTAATTTCGTTATAAAGCTCTTCAATATTTTTGTTTCCATCAATTCGTTTGATTCGTTCAGGAAACCTTTTTACTAATTGCAAATATCCTTCCCGAACTTGATGATGAAAAGATAATGTTTCTAAATCTAGACGGTCTTTATTTCGATTATTCTTAGAAATTCGTGCCAATCCTTCCTCAGGATTCACATCAATAAATATGGTTAAGTCAGGAAGCAAACCTCCAGTAGCATAGTAATTTAAATTATATACTTCATCAATACCCAAGCCTCGAGCATATCCTTGATAGGCAAGTGAGGAATCGACATAACGATCACAAATGACTAAATAACCTTCTTTTAATGCTGGCTTAATGACTTCCTCTAAATGCTGTCTCCTACTTGCAGCATAAAGCAATGCTTCTGTAATATAGTCCATCTTGGTGTTATCCACACTAAGAATTACTTTTCTTATCTCTTCAGAAATTTTTGAACCTCCTGGTTCCCTTGATTGAAAAGCTTTTATGTTCTTTTCTTTTAATTCTTGCATGAGACGATTGATAATTGTTGTTTTACCACTACCCTCGCCGCCTTCAAACGTTATAAACATTTTCTTCATTGTTTCACCTACTTAATAAACAAAATAGTTTATATCATATTATCTCATATTATCTATAAAAAGGAAAGTATTTTTCTTGTTTTAATAGGCCTTTTATGATAGAATAATTTTGGGTGGAGGTTGTCTATGAGAGTAATAGTTGATAACTTAACTTTTGCATATACCCAAAAACTTGTTCTAAACAAAGTATCTTTCTCCTTAAAAAGTGGAGATTTTTTAACAATTCACGGGAAAAATGGAACAGGAAAAAGCACCCTAATCAAATGTTTCTTAAAGTTATTGAGTGTTCCCGATGGATCTATTTATTTAGATGATGTCGATATTAATCATTTAAAGGTTTTTACAAATATTGGCTATGTTCCTCAAAAAACAGAATTCAACTATGAATTCCCAATTACTGTTTTTGAAATTTTATCTTGTGCATATAACAAAAAGCGCGATGCTTTTTACACCTCTATCATCAATACATTCGATTTGAATAAAATCTACCATGAAAATATCAATAATCTTTCGGGTGGGCAAATTCAACGCGTTTTCATCGCTAGAAGTTTATTGAACAATCCGAAATTGCTAATTCTTGATGAACCAACTGTCGGAGTTGACGCTGAAAACGTGAAAGCACTGCACCAGATTCTTGCAGATTTAAAGAAACAAGAAATCACGATAATTATTTCCAGTCATGATCTTGACTTTTGTAAAGATTTAACTGATTTTTCCTTAATCTTAAATGACTTAGGTGATTATCGTTTCCAAAAGATAGGTGAAGAACATGATTCTTAGTGGTTTCTTCCGTGCTATCTTCGAATATGATTTCATGCTTTATGCTCTAATCGCTGGTATTATTGTTGGTATTTTAGCTCCCCTTATTGGTTCTGTTGTTGTCATTAGGCGTTTATCGTTTATTGCTGACACTTTAAGCCACTTCTCATTGGCTGGCGTTTGTTTTGGTGTCTTCCTTTCTAAGTTAATTACTGTAAAAGGCTTTGATCCAGCCATCATGGGAATCATCTTTAGTGTAGCAGGAACCTTTATTGTTGAAAAATTGAGAAGCTTTTATAAAAATTATAAGGAATTATCAATGCCAATTGTCATGAGCTTCGGCGTTGCCTTAAGTGGATTATTTATTAATTTAAGTAATAATATTGACGCGAAATTTACTACTAGTTTACTATTTGGCTCCATATATTCCGTGTCATCAACTAATTTAATCATTATTTTAATCATGGCCGTTATCATTTTTGTTGTGATTTTTACTTCATACAAAAAAATAGTAACTTTATGTTTCGATGAGACCTACGCCTCTGTTTCAGGTATCAATGTAAAATCACTACAATTATTACTAACCATTATTCTTGCTTTAGTAATTTCTCTATTCATTGATATTGTTGGTGTTTTATTAATTGCTTCCTTAATGATTCTTCCTGTAGCTGCTGCCATTCTTGTTGGAGACTCTTTCTTAAATACGATTATCACTTCTATTATCTTTAGTGAATTTTCTTTACTCACAGGGTTTATTATTAGTTATAATGCTAATCTTACCACAGGACCTATTATCATTCTTATTAACATTTTGATTTTGATTATCGTCATGTCAATTAGCAAAGTTAAATCCAAATACCATAAAGCAAAAGAAATATAAAAACTGACTCTTTGATATGATATCTCTAAAGTAGACAGAGAATAAAAGTAAAGATAATATCAAAGGGTTTAAGGGGAATGTGTCCCCTTGATCCTTCTGATAGAAAATCGATATTTTTCACTCTAAATACTTTAAGGAGGTATCATATTTTTTTATGGGAAGAAAAAGAAGATTTACTCAAGAAGTTATGCTACAAGCAATTAATGATTATAAGTCGGGAATGAAAAGCATCACCCAGATATCTAATGATTTAGAATGTAGCAAAATCGCCATTAGAAGTTGGACCCAAACTTTTGATTCTCTTGGAGAAGTTGCATTACTTGAGAATAATCGAAATAAAAAATACACCAAAGAATTAAAGAAACAAGTCATCAGTGACTACTTGAATGGTAAAGGTTCCACAGCCTATTTGAGTAATAAATACAATATATCATCAGCGTCGATTGTAACTAATTGGGTTTTCAATTATAATAATGGTGTAGAAATACAGGATTATGATCCGAAACATGAGGTATATACCATGAAAGCTCGTAAAACCACTTTAGAGGAAAGAATTGAAATCGTAGAGTTTTGTATAACAAACCATCAAAACTATAAGTTAGCTGCTGATAAATATAGTGTTCCCTATAGCCTAGTGTATCAATGGGTTCATCGATACTTAAAAGAGGGAAATGTAGGATTAGATTATTCTAAAAAAGGTCCTCATAAAAAAGTAATCATTCCAGCATCAGATCAGGAACGATTACAATTGGAAAACGAACGTTTAAAACGCGAACTGGAACGAAAAGAATTAGAGATTGAAATTCTAAAAAAAAAGCAATATTTCGCCGAACTTCTCTACTCTCCAAAGTCAAACAAGAAGAATCGTATCTAACTGTTGCTTTTTACCACGAAAAAGGATGGAAAATCGACTATATTTGTACAGTATTAGGATTAAATAGGAGTTCTTATTACAAATGGAAAAAGCGAATAAAACCGCAAAAAGAGGTCCTAGATCAAGAACTATGTGCATTAATCACTGAGTATGATGCATCCTATCACCATATCTTGGGGTATCGAAGAATGAGGTTGTACCTCAATCGTTTTAATCATGCCACTTATTCCATTAAGTACATTCGTCGCTTAATGAGACACTTAAATATCAAATCCATTATTCGGAGGAAACGATATAATTACATCAAAGTAAAACCAGAACAAGTTGGAGAAAATCTCTTAAATAGAGATTTCATTGCAAGTCATGAAAACGAAAAATGGTTAACTGATGTAACCGAGTTTAAAGCGATTGGTTGTAAACAAAAATTGTATTTAAGTGCTATTCTTGATTTATTCGATAATAGTATTGTTGCTTATAAAATGGGATTATCCAATAACAACAAATTAGCCCACGATACCTTTGATGAAGCGATTAATAAGAATCCAGAAGCAAGACCAATATTTCATAGTGATCGAGGATTTCCATATACATCTAAAGTATTTAAAGTAAAGTTAGATGAGCATGGAATGATTCAAAGCATGTCACGAGTAGGGAAATGTATTGATAATGGACCTATGGAAGCTTTCTGGGGAACATTAAAGTCTGAAGAATATTATTTACATAAATATTATTCACTAGAATCGCTTCAAGAAGCAATAGACAAATACATACAATTTTATAATACAAAACGAATCCAAGCAAAATTAAAAAGCTTGACTCCGTTAGAATATCGGAATCAAGCTCAATTTGCTTAATTTTTTTAATATTTATTACTGTCTACTTGACAGATACCAGTTCACTTTTGAGCCAGTTTTTTATTTTTCTTTAATAATACACTTTATATAAG
>CAYPLR010000001.1:101649-118932 GCA_964411675.1 uncultured Bacteroidales bacterium | reverse complement strand
TCTTGATTCAAAGTTGCAACAATATTATTTCGCTTTGGTAAGGGCTTATGTAAGCGATCCAAAATGGAATAGAATGTATTTTCTCCCATTAATACAGTTTTATTTAATGTTTTTTCTTTAAAATATTGTAAATCTTCTGGATAATGCCAAGGCAGATCATTTCCTTTACCAATTAAATTGTGGTTACCAATAGCAACAATAATAGAAATCATATGGATACTTCTCCTTTAATACGAGGATGAGGATGATAGTCTTCTAACAAGAAATCTTCATACTTAAAATCATTGATATCGGTTACCTTGCGAAGGAACTTCATTTTAGGTAGAGCTCGTGGTTCTCGTGATAATTGTAATTGAACTTGCTCTACATGATTCAAATAAATATGGGCATCGCCAATAGTATGAACAAAGTCTCCTAGTTCTAAATTGCAAACATGTGCTACCATCATTGTTAATAATGCATAAGAAGCAATATTAAATGGAACTCCTAAAAAGGCATCTGCACTTCGTTGATATAATTGGCAAGAAAGTTTATTATCGAGTACATAAAATTGAAATAATAAATGACAAGGGGGAAGTGCCATTTCATTGATAGAGGCTGCTTGCCAACTATTAACGATTAAGCGTCTTGACGTTGGGTTTTGTTTAATTTCCTCGATTACCCAAGCCAATTGATCAACAAATTTATCTTGTCCTTCAAAATGACGCCATTGATACCCATAAACAGGCCCAAGTTCTCCATGTTTACTAGCAAAGTTACTATCTTCTTTTATCTTTTGAACAAACTCCTCTAAGGTTTCCCCTTGATATTCGTTTGACTTTTTAAATCGCTCATAAGGCCACTCATTCCAAATCTTTACATCGTGATCCACTAGATATTTGATATTGGTACTGCCACTAATAAACCACAATAATTCATAAATGATAGCTTTTAAATACACTTTTTTTGTGGTCAAGAGAGGAAATCCTTGATTTAAGTCGAAACGCATTTGATAACCAAACGTAGAAATAGTTCCTGTTTGGGTGCGATCCTCTTTTTTGACACCAACATTAAGAATATGCTCTAAGAATTGTAAATATTGCTTCATGTTGTTTCCTCACTTTCACTGATAACTTGCAATTATTATATCACAATGAATAGTGATTGTTAAGTATTTTATCAATTAAAAAACGACAAAAGACATTGCTTTTATCGTTAATCACGCAATAAGAAATCTTTTCCTTTCAGGGATTCTGGTTCAAATTCGCTTAAATTAGGAAAGTCTTGCTGGCGTAAGGCTTCATATACAATAATTGCAGCGACATTACTAACGTTTAAAGCTCTAACTTTATCCGTCATGGGTAAGCGAATGCAACGCTCTAGATTTGCCTTCAAGATTTCACTAGGAATTCCTGTTGACTCTTTTCCTAAAACAAAGTAATAATCCTTCTCTTTATCAGTAACATCTAGTTTATGAACTGATGTTAAGCCATAACGACTAAGAAAATACATTTCTCCTTTGTTTTTCTCTAGGAACTCTTCCCAGTTTTTATAGGTAAGATAATGAACATCTTTAATATAATTCGCACCACTTCTTTTTACCTCTCGTTCATCTAAACTAAAACCAAGCGGCTTAATTAGATGTAAAATGGTGTTTGTTGCAAGACATGTACGCATAATATTCCCTGTGTTTTGGGGAATTTCTGGCTGATATAATACAAGATTAATGGTTCCCACGCTGAATCCTACCTTTCAAATATTCTAAATGGTCAACAAGCCAATCAGTATTATAAAACTTTTTTTGGAAAAACTCAATATCTTTCATGGAAAGTTTACCTTTGTTGGCTTCAAGCACTAATAGATTACGAATCATTCGCTTGACGGGAATCCAGTGGAATGTTTTATTCGCATATTTTCTTGCAAATTCTTCATTGTTTAAGTCTATGATATCAGCTAAATTCATACAACTATCTTCATGATAATCAAATTCTTCTAAATATTGATAATCTTTTTGATTGAGAGGGCAAACATCCTGACAAACATCACAACCGCAATAGCATTCCATTTTGTCATACAATGGATAATCCTTACTACCTTTTTGGGATAAGAAAGATAGGCATTTGGTTTTTTCAAAGCCATCCTCTAATGCTTTTGTTGGACAATGCTCTACACAAAGATTGCAATGAAGACAAATATTACTACATGTTGGGTCTTTTTTGATGATACTAGCTTCTAACTTCTTATCGGTTACGATTTCGCCAATAAAGACACGGCTCCCAAATTCTGGTGTTAATAATAAATTGTTGCGACCTATTTCACCCAAGCCAGCAAGCACAGTTACTGCCTTTTCATCTAAAAAACTTTTGTCAACCAATACTTCATAACGATTCAACTCCAAATCCTTCGCTACATCTTCTAGTTTTTGTTTCACAACTAGATGGTAATCCTCTCCATAGGCAAATTTAGCTGGTAAATAGCCAGATACTTGATGAGTCTTTTCGGGATAAGGGAAAAGAAATACGATGATGCTTTCTACCCATTGGTAGTTAGGATTGATTTTTTCTTCTTTCGCAAGTAAATAATCCTGATAACGAATGATTTTATGTTTATATGGAATCAAGCAAATCTCCTTCTAATGCTGGTTGGCTTGAACCTGTGATAGTACTTCTCCAACAGGAGCATGAATAACCAAATCAGCATAACAATCATATTGTGTCATATCCTTATTAATAATGACTAGTTTATTACCGCGAAAGTATTTTATTAGAGTGGCTGCTGGATATACTGTTAAAGAGGTTCCCCCAACAATCAATACATCAGCTTGCAAAATATAGTCAATAGCCTTTTGTAAAATTTCATGGTTTAGTTGTTCTTCAAATAAAACCACATCAGGTTTTATTATATGACCACAAACATCACAAATTGGAGTCTTTTTCTGCTTTAGAATTTCATCTAATGTGAAAAACTTACCACATTTCGTACAATAATTTCGAACGACACTTCCGTGAAGTTCTAGAACCTCTTTACTACCAGCTTGTTGATGCAGATTATCAATATTTTGTGTAATAATTGCTTTTAGTTTTCCTTCCTTTTCCCATTTACTTAATACTTGATGAGCAAGATTCGGTTTTGCTTGAGGGAAAATCAATTTTTCTCGATAAAAAGTAAAAAAAACATCGGGATTACTAACAAAAAAATGATGAGAGAGAATTTCTTCAGGATTATATTTTTTACTACCATAGGAATTGGCATAGAGTCCTTTATCACTACGAAAATCGGGAATATTACTTTCTGTTGACACGCCTGCACCACCAAAAAAAACAATATTATTGCTATTTTTAATGATTTCTTGTAAAGAAACAATCTCGCTATTCATTATTATTCACTTCGCTATTGGTATTCTTGTTTTTTTTCGCTACTAATTTTGGGATTAGTATTTTACTTCTTTGCCAATATATATATTGTTCCTGCAACCAATAAACTTGTTGATAAAACTCTTTTTTATTGAAATCACTGATAATGATTGCTTTTCTTCTTCCTTTTTTCTCTAAAAGTTCATTAAATCGTTCGATTTGTATTTTAAATACATCTAGTAAAGAGATCATTACTTCAACATCTAGATATTCAGCGAATTCTGTTTTTAATTTCATGAGATAAGATTCGCTAATAATCAACAAATCAACTTTTCTTTTGTAGTAATTCTTGAATAAATCCCGACAAGCAAAGAAAGAATTGCTCGTTTTAATCTGTTTGTTTAGGATAATTTTTGACAATTCTGTACTATTAATACTAAATAAATGATTGTAGCGGAAATTCTTTTGGTATAAATTAGCTTTGATCACTTCCTGTTTAATCAAAAGAATTAAGTCTTTTTGTTCGAAATTAGCATTTACATACTCAATAATCGAATTCACAATAGAAATAACAGGGATTTCTAAAGAATTTAAGAGTTCTTGGCAATGCTCTACAATAATATCACTCACGACTAACAATAGTTTGATACCTTGTAATCGTAAAGTATCAATATTCTTTTGAACTGACTTTTGAATATCTTCTACTTTTTGACCTTCATAGGGCATGCTATTAATATCATTAATATAAAGAAATGATTCATAACGATACTCTTTAACTAGTTCTTCAAATAGAGTCAATCCTTCATATCCTGAGTCTAAAATGCCAATTGCTAATTTATTCATATCCTTCACCTACTGATACTATTTTATCATTGTTAGAGTTTTTTTTCAATATTTAATCTTTTATTCTCTTACTTTACTGTTTTTAGCCTTTTTTTTGCCTTCTAATCGTTTTTTGCTTATTCAATTAATAACTTTACACGATCTTTAGAAAATGATTACAATTTAAATATTTAATTACTTTTTGTTTCATGTTATAATATCCGTGGAGGTTATTTATGAGACATTTAGATTTGAAAGAAGTAACTAGTGCAGTCTATCGTTTAGCGATAGATGCCTGCTATAATATCAATGAAGAGATTTTAGATAGCTTAAAATCCTATCGAGAAAAAGAAGAAAGCACCTTAGGAAAAATAGTAATCGATAAGATTATTGAGAATGATATCTTAGCCCGAAATGAAAAAATGCCTATGTGCCAAGACACAGGTGTTACGGTTGTATTTTTAGAAATTGGAAATAACGTTCATTTCGAGGGTGACATTTATCAAGCCATCAATGAAGGGGTAAGAAATGCTTATATTGATGGATATTTACGAAAATCTGTTGTTATCCATCCCTTTCATCGTGTTAATACCCTTGATAATACCCCAGCCATCATTCATACAAAGATTGTGGTGGGCGATCATTTGAAAATCACTGTAGCTCCGAAAGGGGGAGGTAGTGAGAATGTAAGCCTTGTGAAGATGTTAATCCCTGCTGATGGAATCGAAGGAGTGAAAAAACTCGTTCTTGACACCATCTTTGAAGCAGGAGGAAAACCCTGCCCACCCATAATTGTCGGTTTAGGAATCGGTGGTAATCTTGAAAAAGCAGCTTTATTAGCAAAAGAAGCCCTAATGCGTGATTTAAAAGACCAAAGCAGTGATGAAATCGTAGCAAAATTAGAAAAAGAGTTATTAGAAGAAATCAATCGTCTTGGTGTAGGTCCGATGGGATTTGGGGGTCGCACGACTGCTTTAGCGGTTAAAATCAACACCTATCCTTGTCATATTGCAAGCCTACCTGTTGCCATCAATATCCAGTGCCATGCTGCCCGTCATAAATCGATTATTTTATAGGAGGAATTATGACTAATATAAAAAAAATCACTACTCCAATTACCAAAGACATGATTAAAACGCTTCGTGCTGGCGATATCTTAGCCATCACGGGGACGATTTATACGGGTCGTGACGCAGCCCACAAAAAACTGGTTGCTTTAATCGAGGAAAACAAACCTCTTCCTTTTGACGTAAAGAATAGTATCTTATACTATGTAGGTCCTACTCCAGCAAAGCCTGGAAAACCCATTGGCTCTGCTGGTCCAACTTCTAGTTATCGTATGGATCCTTACACTCCTTCTCTTTTAGCTCAAGGTTCACTAATTTCCATTGGTAAAGGTCCTCGAAGCCAAGCAATTAAAGAAGCTTTAGTCCAATATCAAGGATTATATCTATCTGCTGTAGGAGGTACTGCAGCACTAACCGCTGATAGCATCAAGAAATGTGAACTAATAGCTTACCCTGAACTAGGTGCAGAAGCCATTTATAAATTAGAAGTCGTTGATTTCTTTGCTGTTGTTACCTATGATTCTTATGGTAATGATCTCTTAGAAGCAGGAATTTCACAATATCAAATAAAATAAAAAGATTTGGACATCCAAATCTTTTTTTATATGTATTCATTTTCAACTTTTTTTGTTTGTAACATTTCGAAAGCAACAAAGCCAAAACTAATTGCACAAATAATGATTACTTTGATGGTATCACAGATATGCGCTTCCTTTTAGACATAATAAAAAGCCAAATTAACTTTGGCTATAGGGTTACTTTAAATATTCCTTGATACTCTTTATCAAACCAGTCAATTTGTTTCTCCATTTGTTTCGGATCTCCTGTAGTTGCAATTCGAATCGTTCCTGTACGGAAATCATCAGCCATCAATCCTTCTTTTTTCATAATTTTCTTTAAAAACTGGCTAGTAGGTCCGCCACAATCAACTAATTTTGCTTGAGGAAGAACTCTTGAAATTTCTGGAGTGTACAATCCAAAATGAGTGCATCCTAATACAACTGTATCAATATTCTTATTGGATAAGAACTCTAATTTATCTTTTACTAATTTAAAAGAATAGTCATTCGCAAATTGCTTATCTTCAATTGCTGTCACAAACTCACTGCACTTCACAAAATATTTTTTACCACGCTTTAAAATTCTTCTTTTATCAATCAGTTTATGATATGACTTTGAATCAATTGTGGCATTGGTTGCTAGAACAGCAATATTTTTATTACGACTTGCTTTAAGCGCATATTTTGCTGTTGGTTCAATCACACCAATAACAGGAATCTTAACAAACTCTTTTAAATGAGCACTATTTGCTGTTGCTGTATTACAAGCAATCACAATGGCTTTTACATCTTGTGACAATAAGTAACGAACAACTCTCGTAACTAAATTTGCAATCTCCTTTGGACTTTTCACTCCATAGGGGCAATTTAAAGTATCACCAACATAAATGAAATCTTCGCAGGGAAACACTTCTGCTAGTTTTGATAATACTGTAATTCCTCCGATTCCTGAATCAAAAACACCTATTGGTTTATTATTTCTCATAGAAAAACTCTTTCTTCATTTTTGTAATAAATATTAAAACTGCCAATAAATCACTCGATCCCCCAAAACTGATATTTTCTTTCATACATTCTTGAGTAATTTGATTGATTTGGTTTTTATCATATTGTTTAATACTACTTACTTTTTGTTTAAAATATTCATATCGTTCTAGACTACCTGCTCGTTTCAATAACACAGTGTCTTCACTCAAGCTAATAATTCTAATTAAAGCCATAGTTAAGGCTCGATCAGAAAATTCTTGGTATTCTTCAAGAACCTTGATGGCTTCTTGAATGGTTGGAAGTCCTTTGATAATTTCACCACGAGCCCCCATAAAACCATATTGACGATAAGCCTGTAAGCCAAAAGTTTCTTCACTACTTTCTAGTTCTTGATATAAATTTTTCCCTAATACAGCTACAATATCATAGAGTTTAGAAAAACCTAAATTATTCTTCAATAAATATCCAAATGCACTCGCAGTATAGCCTAAAGAAAAAATTAATCCTTTATACGTATTGATGTTTTCTGTTGCTTGAAGCATCATATTTTCTGCTTTTATTCCAATATCTTTAATAATAGCTGGAATCTTTTCTAAGCTATTACAGAAGCCACTAACCGCCATTAGCGCTAAATAAGGAGTAATAATCCCAATCGAACGTTTCATTAGCTCATAATTCATATCACTATGAGAACCTTGTGATTTTGCTGTGACCATTCCAAATTTCGGATCTAAGCTTAATTCTAAAAAGATAGATTCTGAAATAATCTTGGTTACTTTACTTTCTAGAAAATCGATGACATCATTGTATATCTTATTTTTGATTTCTTCCAAGGTGTGAGCTTGATTTCGAATGCAGATGTATGGATTGTTATCACAAATAAAGCATTTCCGTGATTTAATATTTAAATCACCTCGACTTAAGCTCTTTGTTTCATTTTGAAATACATCAATATCAATGTATCGACCGATTGCATCTTCTTCTTCAATTGCAACGGTTTGTAGTTTCACCTCAAGTCGACTTTTTTCTTCAATTTCAAAAATATAATAAAAACCATCAAAATCATCAAAGAATTCTTCGCTTGTTACGTGAAAAGTATGATAAATCCTTTGTCTAGCAAGTTTAATTAGAAAAGCGCTGATATTTGTTCGCTTCACTTCTCCAGGAACATTTGCCTTGAGAGTAAGATAGATATTGTCTTCTTTCATTACTTTTTGCAGATTTTGAATTTCCCGTTCTCGTGCAGCTAAGATATCATTCATGATTTCTCTCCTTTAAATATGCAAGTGTTGTTTTTGGTACCAAAGGGGCAATTTTTTCAAATTCTTTCGTTTCAAGATATTTTCTTACCAAACTAGCACTGATTGGCTGGTTGCCGATTTCTTTTCGCTTGATTTCTTCTAGGCGATTTCCTAAAACCTGTTTTAAGGCAAAATTGTATTTTGCGGTTACAGGATCGGTTTCACTACCTACATAGCGTTTCGAAATATTGAAAATTGGCATAAAATATCGAGTAAAGATTTGGGCATCAACCAAGGCTTGTTCGGTTACTTTATCTACATCTTCTTTTAAAAAGTAAGTAGGGAATGTAAGCGAAGAAATCATGTATTTGGTGCTTGGAATGACAACTACATTCTCTAAGTGTACTGTCCCTTGCTGCACCAATAAGAAACGCTCTGAAAATCGAAAAGTAGAGCGATCTTCTTCTAAAACAAAGACAAGGAGCTTTTCATGCTTTTTCGCTGCTTGTTCGATTAAATACAAATGTCCATTGGTAAATGGATTGGCATTTACTACAATTACACCATTATCCTTAGTATGAATATGATAGTTCTCTTTTATCTTTGATAATACACTTTGAATGGGAAAATTCTTTGTTTCTAGTAAACAAGTATGATTAACGGTAATGATTTCTGAAAAATTGAGATCTAGGAACATTTTTTTATGTTCTGGTTTTGTATAAACTTGATAATAGACGATATTCTTCGCTGCTAATTTTTGAAAGCAATGGGATAGTAAAAGGTTAGCAAGGTTCATCTCTTGAAACTGTTTGGCAATCGCAAGATCTTTAATAATATAATCAGCAACAGAAACAGTGGCGATGATTTCCTCATCTTGTTCAATATAAAGACTAAGATTGTTATTCTTTTCATAATCCAAACCAAATGTTTTTAAAAAGGTAATAATTCTATTCTTTTCTTGTGGCAATATGGCCTCTTTTACGAGAAAATTCATCCCAGCCTCCTCTATTTTCGATATATCGTATCGATAATCGTTCCGTCGCGATACATAACTACTCCAACAATATCCTTTGAAAATTGGATATTAGCAGGGACACCTGTAATCCGATGAGCCCTTTGTAATAATTCTTCTATTGGTACAATATCCATATTCGTTGATTTCATTTTATTAATTAAATCTTGACGCAATGGATTAATCGCAATTCCTCTTTCTGTCACAATGACATCTACATCACTACCAGGAGTGGTGATGGTTGTCACTTTTTCTTTCACAATGGGAATCCTTGATTTAATTAGGGGTGTTACAATCATAGTTAGTTTTGCACCATGAGCAGTATCCGCATGTCCCCCAGAGCCTCCAATAATATTTCCTAGTGAGGAAGTCGTGACATTGACATTGAAATTAAGATCGACTTCTGTAGCTCCAAGAATGACAAAATCTAGTTTGTTTACAATATTATCATCATAAGGGTTAGCATATTGGGAAGCGCTAATGGCGATGTGATTTTTATTTTTTCCAATCGATTTGACCGCTTCTAAATCAAAACTTTGTACATCAAATAATTGATCTACTAGTCCTTCCTCTAGCATGCTGGTAAAATATCCAGTAATTCCTCCACTAGCAAAGGACGCTTTGATGTTATTTTTTATCATAATTTCCTTTACATAATGAGCAACAGCAAGCGAAGTTCCTCCTGCTCCTGTTTGCATGGAAAAGCCATTCTTAATCGTGCCAGCAAGATCTAAAAAGTGCGCTGCTTCCTTGGCAATCATGAGACCAACTGGATCTTTGGTAATCTTGGTTGTACCAGAAACAATTTTTTGAGCGTCGCCAATCGAATCAACGGAAAGAACATAATCGATATATTCACTTTTAATCTCACGTTCTAACACTTTAGAAACTAGATGATCGGTAATCACCACTTTTTTGTTGGCATAAAGCATATCACTAATTGCGTATCCTAATGATCCACAAGCATTTGCTCCTTCAAAGCCGTTGCCATTTCCTTCCCTATCTGCAGTAGGACAGGCGATAAAAGCAACATCAATCTTTAAATATCCAGATTCAATGGCTTGAGGACGCCCCCCATGAGTCATCATCACCAATGGCTTTTCTAGTTTCCCTTGTGATATGGCATCTGCTACCGGTCCATTAACATAATTTGTATAAATCTGAACTACATTTTTATTTTCAATTAATTCGACTAAACTGCTATGACAAGGAAATATGGAACTAGGTGCTAAAACCATGTTCTTTAAGTTTCTTCTTTTAATCTCAGCAGCAACTAAGTTTAAAACTCGGTCTCCATCTCGTAAATGATGGTGAAAGGATAAGGTCATTCCATCAGTAATGGCTAATTGATCAAACACTTCGCTTAAGGATGGTATCACCTTATTAACATTAGTCGTTTTCTTTTCAGCAATCTTGATTCTTTCTTTATTTGTATAAGCATTGGACGTAGTAAATGGACGAAATCCTTCGCTAACAAAACGTCCCAAGGAATTTTTCATTATTTTCCTCCTATAACAAACCGAATTTTTTTGCTTTTGCTATTATTTTCATGCTTCGTTCAATAATGGGTTTATCGATCATTTTTCCATCTAGACTAAAGGCACCTTTTTTTTCTTGCTCATAAGCTGCAATAATTTTTTGTGCTTTCAAAATCTCTTGTTTCGTAGGAGAAAAGATTTGATTGATGGTATCAATTTGATTGGGATGGATACATGCTTTCGCATTAAACCCCAATCCCTTAGCTAGTAGTGAGTCCTTCTCAAGGCCCTCAAGACTATTCACATTGGTATAAGGAGTATCAATCGCATCGATTTTAAATGCCTTACAAACCATCGCAATTCTTGCCCGCGGATAAAATATTTCCGTTCCTTCTTCGGTACGACTTACTTCCATATCACTAGTTAAGTCTTCTGCTCCCAGTAAGATTCCATCGACACGATTTTCTTCAGCAATTTTTTCTACTTCTAATAAAGAACTCGCTAATTCAATAATCGGAACAATGTTGATTTTCTTTTTCAAATGTTTCTTTTTTTCGATTTGTGTTAATACATCGTCTAAGTAAACAATATCGCTCACGCGAGCTTTTGGTAGCATAATCGTATCAATTTCATCACTGACGATATTTTCTAGGTCTACCATAGCTAAGTCATTATCCAAGCTATTGATTCGAATCATGATTTCTTTTTGTTTTAAATTGGCAATCGCCAAAAAGTTTTTTAATAATTCCCGAGCACTTTCTTTTTCACTCATCGTAACCGCATCTTCTAAATCAAAGATTACCGCATCAAAGTGATAAATATCAGCACTTTGCAGCATTCCGGGATTACTGCTTGGAATAAATAGGCAACTTCTTCTCATGAATTAGCCCTCCATTCTTTTGATAGCTGTCACTAGTCGTGATTTAATCGTATAATCAAGAGCTCCCTTGTCATTACATGTAATTTTCATGGTTTTAATTTGCAATTCTTTTAAGGTATCAACAATCACTTTCTTGATTTGCTCACCAAAAAACTCCATTACAATGCTTTCAATGATAATCTCTAACTTATCACTTTCTTCAACCGTGATCAAGCAGTCATTCGATTCTACAGTCCCAGCAACACCTATTTTCATATTTTTATCTCCTTGAATTTGCTAGAGCAACAACTCTATTAATTTCATTCTTTACAATCATAAATCCTTCATCACAACCCATACCTGGTTTTGCTAGGCATTGTGTTGCATGGCAAGCGATAGCAATATTGGTGGTTGCTTCACTTGAAATATTTGTTTCATTACAAGTACCGCCACAATAGCTACCAATATTCTTTTTATTACAATATAATAATGCTTCAACAACATTATTTACTCCGCCTAAATCTGGAGTTTTTACTTGCAACATATGTCCCGCTTTGTTATCAGCAAAATAGATAACATCTTCTAGTGTATTACACCACTCATCGGCAACAATCTCCACATCAATCTTTCTTTGATCAAGTAAAGCACTAATATCGCGTAGAGCAATCATGGTGTCTTCTCTATTTCCAGCATCTACTGGACCTTCAATACGTAAATGGAATGGTTTCGCAGCTTCCGCTAAAACAGCAAAATAATCTACCATTTTAGGTACGTCATTATTAAATGCAATTCCTACTGTTCCATAAGTATCAATATGAAAAACAGGGTTATATTGTTCGTTCTTACGAAGTTTTAAAGTACGATTGCGTAACCAAATCACGTATTCTAATAATAATTCCCCATGGTTACCTAGTTTTGTTTCAACATGATTAATCAAAGCATGAGGTAATACATCGGCTTGTTTGATAATCATTTTATCTGCGTTATTGTATCGATCATCCCCTGATTGGGTGAAAACAGCTACTGGAGCATATTTTTTTTCAGGAATGCCATATTCTTTTCGAATGACTTCTGCCATGGTTAATTTATTGGTAATCGCTGTTGCTTTTAATAACGCTTGAGTGATACCATAACGAATGGCTGTATGAAGACGTTTGCCATTCACTTGAAGATGGTCATATTTTAAAGCCAATTCTTTAAATTTACTGACATCTTCCCCAATTAATAATGGCTTGATTTCTTTCTCAATAAAAGGAATAAATTCATCAGCAAGAAACAATGGATCTCTTCCGCCAGCACCACTATATTGAACAGCAGCACAATCACCAACGGCAACACTACCATCTTCTAATACTAGTTGAATGGAAATGGCTTCGCCTGTTTGACGGATACTGGTGAACCCTGGTGTTTTTGGTTCTCCAACATAAGTAAAGCCATCATGATCTGCTCCACCTTTAATTGCTTTTTGATCATCAAAGTAAAATCCTGTATATGATTTTGATAGAATAACTTGTTTAATTTTCATTTTTATTTACCCTTCTTTTCTATATTTCTTTTTGTCTTTGTATGGTGGCCGATTAATTCTCCTGCACTTACTGCGCACACATCATCAATGGTCATTTGGAATGACACCTCACGACCTTCGTATTTTGCTCGTTCTTGTATTTTATGACGATGGAATTCTTTGATTTCTTCATTAAATCCTAGATTACCAAATTCTAATACTCGAATACAACCTAAATTATCACGTGCAGGAAGCATTTTTCCAGCGTTAAACTTACTTGGAGCAAACGGAATATCAAGGATTCCTTGTTTGAATGCTTCAACAGTACCAACCGCTAAATCTCCATTTCCTAAATGAAATACATGTTCTAATAAAGAATCGACTTCTTTTCTAATTTGGCGATACTCTTCTAAATATTGATGACTAGAAGGGTTTTTTTGATCTTTAAATAAATTCACAACAAATTTAGAAGCTTTAATGCCAATCGCATTAGCCTCTTTCGTTGGGATACCTACGGATTCATAAGGGGTCTTATTAATCATTTTTGTTGCTTTTCCTAGGGCAGCTACGGTAGAAGCTAATGATATTAGTGCAGTTGCTTCCGCTTCATCGGCAGGAAAGCCACCCATCCATTGATGGAATACCGTTGTAACTAGGACGTCATGATAACCATAACGCTTTAAATAATCGATTGTTTGATCTTTTAAAGACTGAATAGCAGCGATGTCTTGGATAAAATTTCCCCCTTGACCATAACCAACCGTGATGTTCTTTACTCCTTGCTCAGCAGCAAGTAGTGCTTCAATAATACCAACGGCATTAGAAATCGAAGGTGGAACAAGAGTTCCTGTTAAGGGACCAAATGGCTCACGATTAATATGAGCTCCATGTTCTTCATAATAACCCACTAAGCGGTCACAATATTGCCAGTATTTAATCGAATCTTCAATCGACACATTTTTTGCATAGGGAACGTTATAAGAAATTCCTCCTCCTTCATTCGAAGTCCAACCAGCAGCATGAATAATTTCTGCTAGTAAACGTGAATCGGGAGTTCCATGGCGAGCTTGTAGAGGAACATTCACGGAGTCAAGGACTTGACGACATAACTCAACTCCATAATTAACAGCGGGAAAGCCATTTAACATGCTTCTTCCCATAATTTTACTTTCTTCAATTCCTCGCTCTGCTTCATGATAACGATTTTGTCTTGTATAGGAATCGATTGTTGAAGGGAGAAAATCTGCACCAGCATCCTCTAAATATTGTAATAATTTAATATGTTCTTCCAAAATGGCAACTCCTGCACGAGGTTGAACTAGTGTTTTTTCTTGTTTGGCTGCTTGTTCCATTTTGATAGCAAAATTCTTACTATCAGGAAGTCGTTTCATTCGTTCGATAGCACCATCTAAATCTAATAATTTGGATGAGCCTGTCGGCCATGATGCCAATACTTCTTTTCGTATTGCAAAAAATTCTGCTTCGGTAAGTTTTTTATTTTTTAGTTCCATTGATATCTATATGCTCCATCTATATATTTATGATATATTTTTTCATGATCTTTAAGGCTACTAGTGGTTCATGCAAACTCAATAAGCCCATTGCTGAAAAAATATATTCTTTATCAAGTAAAAATTTTGCGTTTTTTGGACGCAACTCCATAATACTTTGTTCATTTGCTAACATTTTTTTCAATATCTCTTGGGGGTAATGGTTATAAATAATAACTCCACCCGTACCAATAATATAGTTTACATCTGTTAAATCTTTTCCATATTGAAAATAGTAAGTTCCTATCGGTGTATACTGAGTATCCATTTTACCCACATGGCGACTCATTCCCATGTTACTACAAATTTGGCCAAAAATAATATCCGTTTTTTCATCTTCCTCGTTTTGAGGAATCATATCAACATTGGCTGCTCGTTTTTTCGCTTCACTCACGATGTCAAGGCCTTGTTCTTGGTAGCGATTCACTTCTTCTGCACTCAAAGCATTGACAACACCCATAGCGGAATATCGCATTCCTAAATCTCCTTCTACGGTTCGCTTCGCAAAAGGTTCTTCTAATCCTTTTAAAATGACATCAGCTCGTTTTGGTGATCCAGAGCAAATGGAATAAACATCCGTAGTTGCTCCCCCAATATCAACAATGACAATTTCTCCAAGTCCTTTTTCTCCTAAATAGCCTTTTGATAACAATTCTGTAGCTTTTAAGACTGCATGAGGAGTAGGAAGAATAATTTGATCAATTTCATTCTCAATCTTTTTAATTCCCTTGGCTTCAATGATGTTATTCATAAATACTTTACGAATTACTTCACGAGCACTTTCGATATTTAATACATTCAATTTCGGCATTACATTGTCACAAATATAATATTCCATATGATATTTTTCAAATATTTCAATAATCCCATCTTGACAAGATTTGTTTCCTGCATAAATAACAGGAACTTGAATGCCTGTTTTTCCTAATACTTCAGCATTGTGCAAGACACAATCTTGATTACCACCATCAGTTCCCCCTGCAAGGAGGATGATATCGATGTTTTCTTGATTGATTCTGGCTGCTTCCTTGGTGTTTAGATAATGGGAAAAGACCAAATCAACTTTACCTCCAGCACCCAAGCATACCCTTTTGGCAGCTTCTACAGTCAACTCTTCAACAAGACCGATTGCTGCCATTTTTAATCCTCCAGCAGCAGAGGAGCAAGCGACTATTTTGGAAAAGGAAACTTTAGATCCAATTTTCTGATAAAGCCGTTGCAGTGCTTGATGATAGCCATCATGAATATCGGTAGCTACAGTTGTAAAGCTATTAGAGGTCGCTATGATATCCGCTTTTTCAAGATCAACAGCAGTTAACTTTGTATAGGTTGAACCAAAGTCAACTAACAAATATAATTCCATGTTTATTCTCCCAAATCTGCTTTTAAAGTGGGCAATATCGCTTCAATAGGGGTTCCTGGTGCATAAATACGATTGAATCCCATTTCTTCGAAACGGCGTTTCACCCCTTCAAAATCTTGTTTTCCAACAACAATATTTCCACCAACATAAAGTAAAATATCGCCAATACCTGCTTCCACGCATTTATCACGCATACCACGACAATCAATTTCCCCATGACCATATAAGGATGATACTAAAATAGCATGGGCATTGGTTTCAATTGCTGCATTGATAAAGTCTTCTTGAGAAGATAAAACACCGACATTGACAACATTATAACCTTGATTTTTTAAAACATATTCAATAATTTTATTACCAACCGCATGAACATCAGCGCCAATCACACCGATCACAATTGTTTTCATTTTTACTTTCTCCTTTATATTATTTACTAATATATTATACAACTTTTAGGATTTTTTTCAACCCTATTCAAGAACATTTACAAAACCTATCATAGCTTTTTACACAATCTATACACATATAAAAAAGGTATAGAATGAAATCTATGCCTTTTTGTGTTATTTTTTATGAAACGACAATTTCTAGTCCTGTATCTTGCCAATCTTCGCCAAATAGAGAAATTCTAATTTGTACTTGATAGGTTCCAGGGGGAGCTATTGTTTCATCTCCTTCGATATTTACAAAAGGAAGGGTAGCAAAGCTCAATGACCTAGTAACGGATTCTCCCTCCAATAAGGTAAATTCATACTCATCATCTGTTACTGCCATTCGATATAATTCACTATACAAATAATATTTTTGTTCCTTATTCTCTTCATTGACAATAGCGACATCAATCAATCCCAATCGTTGAAATGTACCCGTCGATAAAATTGCGGTAAATTCTTTTCGTGCCGTTAGGTTAACCGTAACCATGATTCTATTGCTCGAATCATGTAAAATTGTTTGATCAATGGTTGTAACAAGGATTGCATTCTCAGTAATAACTGTACTTTCTTTTTCACTAGGAATCGAAAGTACAATGATCTCTTTCTCTGCTGTTAGATTCAATCTTCCTTCAAAAACAATCGAAATGGTTGCTTTTCCAGTAGCTAAAGCATGACAGTTTCCATCTTGATCAATCCTAACGACGCTTGGCTTGCTAGAAATCCAAGTAAAATGAAGATTATCTTCTTTATCAGGAGTTAATTGATAGGTTGCATATTGCTGTTCACCAACAACCATCACATCTTGGTCTAATAGAATTTGAACATCAACAACCTCTTCTTTCTTACATCCAGAAGCAAAAAATAATAAAACACCTATGATTGTGATAGTAAAAGTTTTCCGCATATATCCACCTGTTTTCTGCATCTTATAACTAGACAACAAACGATATTGTTATTTTTCTAAATTCCCATCGTTTGTTAGAAGAAACGACGACGGCGAATGAAGAATGCTAGTAATCCAAATCCAGAAATGATGAATGTGGCAGTTGTTGAATTACATCCTGTTGATGGTTC
>CAYPLR010000001.1:83171-101549 GCA_964411675.1 uncultured Bacteroidales bacterium | reverse complement strand
TCAACCATTTCATTTACTTTTACTGTAATTGATAATTCTTCGTCCCCAATTGTAACTAGGATGGTTGTTTCCCCACCACTAACACCAGTAATGGTAATTTCGTTATCTACTATATTGGCAGTAGCAATCGCTTCATTTTCGCTTGTAACATGAATATCATGAGTTCCTTGAGGAAAGATGGATAAGTTGGCTTTTGCTTCCTCTCCTTTTTCTAACGTGATATCATTCTTATCTAGAGTTATTTCTATCGCAATTGTTTTAGAAAATTGATGAAGAACGACCAAAGAACTATCTGTTAAGGCTACCGATGAGAAAACAATCTCATTATTTACTTGCAATTCTTCTCTTGGTAATAAAACCTCTCCTGTCGTCAGTTTAGAATTGAAGTTCTGCAGTGGTTTTCCATTTAGTGACACTGTCACTTCTCCTAGTAGATCACTACGAAGATTACTATTAAACTTGACTAAAATTCCTTGTTCCGATGAGGTTTCTTCTATTATTTCAATATTACCATAATCAATACTTGTACTAAAGTCGATTTGTTCTGTTGCTGTAGTCCCATCACGAAAATCAATAATTGCTTTATATTGATAGTCTTTATTCAGTGTTAGTCCAGAAATTGCAAAATAGTTATCATTATCGGTATTGATAAAACGTGACTCAATTAAAGTATCCTTATCATCATATAAACGAATGGTATCTACATAGCCATAAGCTATTGATGACCAATTAAAACTAGCTGTACTATAATCACTATCATTAGGAACAATTTTTAAATTTTCTAAGAATTCTTCCTTACTAAATGTTTCACTAGCATTTCCTGTTCGTTTAGAAGAAATCATCAATAAATCAACCACATTTTTATCCTTGTCATAGCAGCGATAAGTAATCGTTCCTGATGCTACTGTTACAATTCCATAAGTAGTTGTTAATTCATACCATTGATCCATTTTTGATTTATCAAGGTCATTAGCATTATATTTTGTTGAACTACCAGCTACACCACCAATAATATAATAAGTTCCTTGGAAGCGATTCGTAGTTTCTTCATCATTATATATTTTTTTACTACGAGCGTAAATATGGTCATGTCCAGTTAACACTAAGTCAACTCCATACTTATCAAACAAAGGCATCCATACTCGTCTATAAGTTGTTGAAGCATCACGGTTTGCTCCTCCATAAATACCAAGATGAGAAGAAACAATAATATATTGAGTTGGATGGGCTCTTACCACTTCTTCAAACCATGCTTTTTGAGTAGCCCATGTTGCTCCTTCTGATTTTTGAGAATCAAGCACAATAAATAAAGCATTATTATAAATAAAATAATAATTGGAATTGACCACATTACTAGCTCCATTTTTTGGATTATTATGGTGAGCATTATAAAATCTTGCATCAATAGTAGTCGTATTACTGGCATAATATTCGTGGTTTCCTGTTGCTGCTGCTACCATCATTTGAGAAATTTCTTGATTCGCAAAGAACATATTCCATTGTGCACCTTGATTGCCTGAATCAACAACATCCCCATTTAATAAAGTAAATGCGATTTTACTATTGATAGATACTGCATCAGCCATTAAATCATACCATGCTTGAGCAGATGACGAACCATAAAACTGTGGGTCAGACATATTAATAAATGAAAAGCTCCCTGTTCCTGCTGTTTTAAAAACGTAATCCTTAGAAAAAACAGTTTTACCCACTCGATATTTATATTGTGTATTAGGGACTAAATTGGTTAGGGTTGCACGACAAACCTTTCGTTCTGAGAAATCATATATGGTCCATGTGTCATCTCCTGGCTCATGAAAGTCAAGTGCTTCACATTGCCCTTCTACTCGAGTGGCATTGGTGTAGTCTACTTGGTTCTTAAAAGTATACTCAACAAATGTTCCCTCAATATCAGAGTGCCAATTGATGTTTACTTCATTAGCCATATTTTCCCCTGGATTCGTAATAATTTGATAGGCTTCTTTTGTTGCTGCTTTTACAAATACTGAAGAAACAGGAAATAAAAATGTAGTTAACATGAATCCAAACAATAAAATTATAATACAAATCTTTTTCATAAATCCTCCTAACGGATATTCTTTGGTATCATTATAACATATTACATTTTTTATTCAAATATTGTTTTCATTAACAAATTATATTTTTTATGATATAATTATACTGTTAAAGGAGTATTGAATATGACAAAATATCTTTCTGTAAGCTTAGAAGTAAGTGAAGCTCTTAAAAATAAAACCCCAATTGTGGCTTTAGAATCTACGATTATTTCTCATGGAATGCCTTACCCACAAAATGTGGAGACCGCACTCAAAGCAGAACAAATCATCAGAGAACATGGAGCAACTCCAGCAACGATTGCTATTATTAATGGCTATTTAAAAATTGGATTAACTGAAAAAGAAATTGACTACCTAGGCAAAAAGGGACTTGAAGTATTTAAAACATCTACTAGAGATATTCCTTATATAGTTAGTAAAAAATTAGATGGAGCAACAACGGTTTCTGCTACTTCTTTTATCGCTAGTTTAGTTGGTATTCGAGTTTTCGCAACCGGTGGAATTGGTGGGGTTCATCGAGGTGCTGAAACCAGTTTTGATATATCTGCGGATTTGGAAGAATTGGCAAAAACGAATATTGCTGTTGTTTGTGCTGGCGCCAAGTCTATTCTTGATTTAGGATTAACCCTAGAATACTTAGAGACTAAAGCTATTGAAGTCATCGGTTATCAAACAGATTTCTTACCTGCTTTCTACACATCTAAAAGTGATTTTAAAGTGAACCATAGACTTGATTCTGCTTTAGAGATTGCTCGATTGATGCAATCAAAATGGGAAATGGGGTTAAGAGGGGGAATTGTGGTAGCCAATCCAATTCCAAAAGAATATGAAGTAGATTCTATTGTTATCGATAAAGCTATTACTGATGCATTGAAAGAAATGAATGAGTTAAAAATAACAGGAAATAAAACTACTCCATACTTATTAGCAAAAATTAAAGAAATTACAGGTGGAGATAGTTTAGATGCCAATATTCAACTAGTTTTCAATAATTGCAAACTAGCAAGTGAAATTGCCAAGAACTTATATTAAAAGGATAATTAGTTAAGAGATAAAGAATCAAGAAAACAAATTGCTTGATTCTTTTTTATTTTCTTTATCATTTTTATTAAAATTATGTAAATAATGTGATATAATATCCAAAGTTAAGGTGAAGCATATGAAAACTATTTTAGGACTAATCTTAGAATTAAATCCTTTTCATAATGGGCATAAATATTTTATCGAGGAAGCCAAGAAAAAGGTAAATCCAGATGTTACCATCGCTATTTTTTCAACAAACTTTTCTATGCGTGGTGATATCATGGCATTAAACAAGTTTGATAAAGCACGAATTGCCTTAGAAATGGGAATCGATCTGGTTCTTGAACTTCCTTTCTTGGGTGCTGTTGCTAGCGCTGATTACTTTGCTTATAACTCTGTAAAATCACTTTGTGACTTTGGTATTACTGATCTAGCCTTTGGTGTTGAATTAAATGATTTAGATAAACTACATCAAATGAAAGATTATCTGACAACAGAAGCTTACGATGAACAATTAAAATATCATCTGGATTTAGGAGTTTCTTTTTCAACAAGCGCTTATAAAGCCATCTCAACCTTAACTATGGATAAAGATATTATTGAGGGATTTACTCTTCCTAACAATACTCTTGCTATTCAGTACTTAGCTGCTCTTGAAAAAATTAATCCTACTATTAAAATAACACTCGTTCAAAGGATTAAAAACGATTATTATAATAAAGAAGTAACGGGAGCTATTTCTAGCGCTACTAGTTTACGATTATTATTACAAGAAGATAAAGATATTACAAGTTATATTCCCTCCTATCAAGCATCCTTCACCAATTTGCTAGAGGGATATGATATACTATATCAAGTTCTTAGATATAAATTATTGATTGAAAATCTCGACTGTCTACGAAATATATTGGGAGTAAATGAAGGAATTGAAAATCGATTGGTGAGCATGTTACCAAAAGTTCAGGATTATGATTCTTTTATCAAAGCAATTCAAACAAAACGATATCCACAGAATCGAATCAAGCGATTATTACTACGCATTCTTTTAGAAACGCCAAAAGAATTTAGTAATCAGTATTTTCATTATTTAAGGATATTAGCCATGAATTCCAAAGGCAAACAATATGTTTCACAATTGCCTAAGACAATCAAAGATCGAATCATTACGAATATTAAATATCATCTTGATGATATCAATATTCAATATGAATTAAAAGCAACCAAACTTTTTAGTTTATTAACAAACAATTTGAATTTATATTTAGAAGAATTTAAAATGCCATTCATAGGAGAGTAAATAAATGACAACACAAGAAATAAGAAAACATATTGAAATGCTAGTTGATGAATCAACGGGACAAACTTTACAAGAAACCAATGCCATTAAGCACATCGGAATTGATCCAGAAAAAAATATAGTCGTTTTAATTCTTGCCATTGGTCGCACTGGTGGAGACGCAGAAAAAAATCTTCGCCGCGAATTAGCAAAAATCATTAAGATTGATTTAGGTTTTACTGGTGTCAAATTGCAAATTGAAGAAAAAAGAAAAATTGAAAGTATTGTTAATCGCAATGTAAAATTCATTATTATTTCTTCAGGGAAAGGTGGCGTAGGAAAATCAACAGTTGCTGCTAACCTTGCCTATGCCTTAACAAGATTAGGGAAAAAAGTTGCTCTTGTTGATGCGGACATCTACGGATCTAGTATCCCAAAAATATTAGAAATGCAACACCATTATCCAAATGCTAGTGAAGATGGTAAAATTTTACCCTTTGAAGCTTACGGAATGGAAATTATCTCTACAGAATTTTTCGCTGAAATAGGAAAGCCAATTATCTGGCGAGGAGCTATGTTAAATTCGATGATGAATAATTTCTTCTATGAAGTGAAATGGAATAAAAATATCGATTATATGATTATCGATTCCCCACCAGGAACAGGAGATATTGCTCTTGACTTACGAACTATTATTCCTACTGCAGATGCTTTAATTGTTACAACTCCTCACTTAGCAGCAAGTCATGTTGCTATAAAAGCTGGCTATGCGGCAAGACAATTAGGTCACAATATCATAGGTGTTATTGAGAATATGTCTTATTATTTAAACCCTGTCAATAAACAAAAAGAGTTCATCTTTGGTTCAGGTGGTGGTGAGGCAGTTGCTGAAAAATTAGAAACGGAAGTCGTTTCTCAAATACCAATTAATCAACCTTTACATCATTTAGGATTATATGAAATTGATGAGGAAATCGGTAAGCTATATAATGACTTAGCCGAACTAATCTTATTTAAACACGAAAAGTAAAAGAGCTAGTATCAAATTGATACTAGCTCTTTTTTTTACTTATGTTCATGTCCACAACAACTACATTCTTCATCTTCGCAGTCATCGTCACATTCTTCACAATCGCATTCTTCGCAGTCACATTCATCATCACATTCTTCATCGAAATGTGCTAACATGTCTTCTACTAAAGCCCATTCTTCATCGCTTTCAATGGCAAATAATTCACCTACAGCGCCATCTTCACCAGGAATATAAGAGGCTGCAGCAACTTCTATTTGTCCATTCTCATCTTCAGAACCGACTGGTGAAAAAAGAACATAACTTTTTTTAAATTCTTCTGATTCAAAAGTGAATAAAATGTCGCATAAAACCTCATCACCTTTTTCATCAATAAAAATTAATTGTTTTTCGTTTTCCATAAATTTCCTTTCTAATCTTATTTTCTTCTATCTAAATAACTTTGAAGTATAATACTTGCCGCTAGCTTATCAACATTTTGCTTGCGCTTTTGCCGACTAATATCAGCAGAAAGCATTGTAGAGTTCGCAATCTTTGATGTTAATCTTTCATCAATCATTATTACTTCAAGGGGCATTGCTTCTTCTAGCATTTTTTTAAATTCCAAGCAGTATTCTGCTTGAAAGCCAATGCTTCCATCCATGTTTTTGGGTAATCCCAATACTACTTTCTTGACATCATTCTGTTTAATAACCTTTAGTGTCTCTTGTAGAGCCGCATCTAAATCTTGTTCTTCAAAGCGAAATGTACCAATAGGATTCGCAATAATTTCTAAATAATCACTAACTGCCATTCCCAAAGTACGATTTCCCAAGTCAAGTCCTAGTATTTTCATAATTTGCACCTAATCATTTCTTTCACTTTATCTAAAGCACTATCGACTAGATGAATTTCCTTTCCGCCTGCTTGGGCAAAATCAGCGCGTCCACCACCATTCCCTTTCGTGATGATCGCTGCTTCTTTCACAAGAGCACCGGCATTTAAAGCAGCAATTTTATTCTTACAAATAAAGATTACTTTATCTTCTAATACATTCGCTATAAATACAACACTATTTTCTAGTTTATCTACCAATCGATCCACTAAATCTTTAATGGCATCTAGAGGTTGATGATCAATAGAAGTAACTAGGATTGGATGATTATTGATATTATAAACCTTTTCTAAGTAATCTTCAATCGATAAGCAATTTTTATTTTTGGAGAATTTTGTTAAGGCTTTATCTAGTTCTTTAGCTTGTTCACGAAGATAAGCAACCTCTACGCCCTTATCAACAATCGTTTGATAACCAAATCCCTCATGAGTGAAATCCTGTTTATGATAGGATAATTCACAACCTTCTTTTTTTGCTTCAAAAATTAAATTTGCAATTTTTTCATCCAAATCATTAATTTCTTGATTGACATTCGCCAAGACCAAATCTAATTGTTCATTAATATTATTCTTTGTTGTTGCTTCAATTCTAAAAATTCCTGAACCTTTACTCTCAACTGATAGAATAGCAAACTTTTCAATATCAGCAGTATTGCTAACATGAGTTCCACCACATAATTCTCGTGAAAATTTCATATCAACCACACGTACAAGATCTCCATATTTTTCACCAAACACGGCCTGAACATCTAATTTTTTAGCGTCAGCCAAAGGCATTTCTTTGATAACAACAGAATTAGCTTTTGCAATTTCTTCGTTGACTATTTTTTCTACTTGTAAGATTTCTTCTTTTGTTGGTAAAGTGAAGTTATTAAAATCAAAACGTAGATTGATATTTGTTACACTAGAACCTTGTTGAATGACGTGTTTTCCTAATACTTTTCTTAACGCTTCGTTCAACAAATGGGTTACTGAGTGATTTGCACATACTGAACTTCTAAATTCAGTATCAACACCTGTTTCAATTTCATCACCTACAGAAATAACTATATCATCTAACAAAACTAGGGATGCATGTTGTCCATTTGGTAACTTGATGGTATTTACTACTTTTTTAATTTCATTCTTTGTTTTAATATAGCCAATATCTCCAATTTGACCACCTGATTCCGCGTAGAATACAGATTGATTGAATACAAGTAAGGCTTCCCCACTGGCTTTTGGGACACGGTCTCCATTTTGGAAAATCGCAATCACTTTTGCTGGTGCTTTTAAAGTATGGTAGCCAATGAATTCACTATTTTCTTTGAAATTCATCATTTCCTTATTTTGAGCGTTCATTGACTGATCATCGCTACGAGCACTTCGAGACAGTTCTTTTTGCTTGTTTAATTCTTCCTTAAATCCTGCTTCGTTCACAATAAAACCATATTCTTGGGCAACTTCTAATGTTAATTCTAATGGAAAACCAAAAGTATCATATAATAAAAAGGCAATTTCCTTAGGAATCATTTTAGTTTCAGCACTATTTATATAGTCTAGTAATTTTTTCTCGCCTGTTTCTAGTGTCAACAAGAATTTTTCTTCTTCTAATTTGATAATCTTGGCAATACTATCGGAAGTTTGTAATAGATATCCATAATAATTACTCATGTAATTTGCTACGATAGATACCAGTTTATACATAAATGGTTCGTTCATACCTAGTTTACGTCCATATCTAATCGCACGACGTAAGATTCTTCTTAGAACATAACCACGACCTTCGTTTGATAACATGGCTCCATCACTAACCGCAAAAGTAACACTACGAATATGATCAGCGATTACTTTAAATGCCATTTGTCCTGTATAGGCTACTCCCGTTAACCTCTCTACTTCGTTGATAATTGGCATAAATAAATCAGTGTCATAATTAGTTTCGACTTCTTGCATGATGCAAGCCATTCGCTCTAATCCCATACCTGTATCAATATTCTTGCTTGGTAATTCTTTATACTGGCCACGTTCAACTCCTGCTTTGGCATTAAATTGGCTAAAGACGATATTCCAAATTTCAATGTAACGATCATTCTCAATATCTTCTTCTAACATTTTAATTCCCAAATTTTGAGGATCATATTTGATTCCTCGATCATAAAAGATTTCCGTATCAGGACCACAGGGTCCTTCTCCTATTTCCCAAAAATTGTCTTCTAATTTTATAATATGACTTGGATCTACTCCCAAAGAAACCCATTTATCATAAGAGTCTTTATCATCAGGATAAATAGTAAAATACAATTTATTTAAATCAAAGCCAAACCATTTTTCACTTGTTAATATTTCTATTGCCCAAGTTAATGCTTCTTCACGGAAATAGTCCCCAATTGAAAAGTTTCCTAGCATTTCAAAAAATGTATGATGGCGAGCTGTTTTACCCACATTATCAATGTCATTGGTTCGAATTGATTTTTGGGCGTTCACCATTCTTTTATTTTTAGGGATTTCTCGTCCATCAAAGAATTTCTTTAATGGTGCTACTCCAGCATTAATCCACAATAAAGTGGGATCATTCACAGGCACTAATGAAGCACTTGGTAATACTTCATGATGTTTTTCCTTGAAAAAATCAAGCCACATCTGCCTTATTTGATAACTTTTTAATTTTTTCATAGTTTCCTCTTTTATTCTTCTATGTTAATAACAATCGGTATTACAATAGGATTCTTTTTAGTTTGCGATAAAATAGTTTTGCTAATACGATCTTTTAAATCGCTTTTCAAAAGATTCCAATCAATATATTTACGATTCAAATAACTATTAATTACTTTTTCTGTTATTTCTATAATGTTAGCTGTAACCTCTTGCGAAGTATCACAACAAACAAAACCTTTCATGATAACCTTCGGATCATCTAAGATTTTTTTACTTCGAGCATCGATATTTACAGCAACTAAGACAGTACCATCTTGAGATAACATCTCACGGTCTTTCATAACAACTTCATTAATATCTCCAACAATAGAGCCATCAATTAGTACATCACCAACCGTTACTTTGCTACGAGTTGGCTTTAGGTTACCTTCTTCAAAGGTGATTTGTTCGCCATTTTCTAAAACAATAATATTACTTTCAGAATAACCAAATTCTAAAGCGATATTTTTATGCATATACTGATGACGATATTCTCCATTGATTGGGATGATATATTTAGGGTTCAACATTTGGTACAACATCTTTAAATCTTCGCTATCTGCATGAGAACTTCGTAAAATCCCCTTTGCAACGTTAGTTACTTTTGCACCAATACGATGAAGGGTATCTAGTGATTTTGTAGCGATTCTTTCAGTACCTGTTATTGGTGGACAAATATTAACAACATTGTCAGTGCTTTCAATTTGAATCAAACGATCTTGGCCAACAGCCATTCTTTGCAAGGTGTAGTATGGTTCATGACGATTACCCGTAACAATAACAGCTAAATTATCCTCATTATTAGTATTCTTATCATCGATATATTTTAAATTAACCAAGTTTTCTTCTGGTATTTTTAAATAATCATTGGTCATTGCTACATTCATTGTTTTTTGAACCTTACGACCGATAATCGCAATCTTACGATTATTGGCTACACAAAGATTAATTACTTTTTGAATTCGATCCAAATCGGTTGAAAAAAGAGCAAATATTGCACGCTTAGAATTGAGCAAGATTTCTTTTATTGCATGATTAAAAGCGTAATCGTTATTTACTCTATCTATATTACTGGTGCCCAAGCTCTCAGCACAAAGCGCTAAGACACCATTGTCCGCAATAGCACTAATTTTGTTATAAGAAGTAGCATATCGTTTATCACTACTACTTGTAAAAGTAAAGTCAGGAGCATATACAATTGCTCCATCGTTTGTTTTGATAGCAACACCAACGCTTTCAGGAATACTATGTGTTGTTTTATAAAAACAAACAGTCACATTTCCAAATTTTAAAACCTTATCATCATTAATGCGATACAAGCGATAATCAGCAATATTTAAACCTGCATCTGTAATTGCTAGTTCTGCCAAAGATATAGTAAAATGAGTGCCAAAGACACCTACATTTATTGCTTTTAAAAGTTCAGGAACAGCACCAATAGCATCATCATGCCCATGAGATAAGAAAATTCCTTGAACCTTTTCCTTGTTTTCAATTAAATAATTTATATTAGGAATTACAGTGTCAATACCGTACAGCTCAACACTTGGAAACTTCAATCCAGCATCAAGAACGAAAATTCTTTCGTCCACTTCAACAACGTACATGTTCTTGCCATTTTCACCTAAGCCACCCAAGGCACAAAATTTTATTTTACTCATGGGAACACCACCTTTATATGTTATTATACCAAATCCTACCTTATTTTTCAAGATATGTTTATAAACAATCCCAATCCTTTATTTATCTTAAAATAGTTTAAATAAAAAAGTTAGAGCAATCTAACTTTTTTCAGTTCCTTGATATTCCATGATGATTGTATTTTTTATAATATCATCAACATTGATTCTACCATCCAACCAACTCATTGCTTTATCATAATCAACAATCACTGGCATTCGATCATGAATAAAACTAAGTTCTTCCTCAGCTGCTTTTGTAATGATAGTATATTCCTCTTGCCCTTCCTCGTTTTTCTTCACGAGCCCCGCCATTAATATCATATCACTATTTGCATCTTTGATTTGATATTTATCAATAACTTTTCCTGCTTCTTTTTCCCATTCAAAGTAGGATTTTGCTGGAATCAAACATCTGTTTTCTTTTACATAAGGACTAAAGTATTTACTATTTTCAATTCCTTCACTACGCGCATTAAAAACTAATCCTTTATTATCCCATTTTTTAAATCCCCATTTTAAAATACGTAATTCTTTGCTTTTGGTAATAACAGGTGCTAAACAAGAAGGATAGACCTCTTTACCCAAAAATTGATATTCCTCTTGTGAGATTTTAATCTTAATATCTTCAACAATATCTCTAATCTCTAAAATTTCATCTTCTGTATTCGTTGTATACCTTCCACACATAATTTCCCTCCTAATTGATCTTAACTTCCCAATCTTTTTTTGTTGCGCTTTCTTCCAGGTCAAAATATCCATATACCTTTTGTAAGCGGCCTACAATTTTTCCCATTTGAATACTATTTTCTTCATCAAAGAGTGAAAGTTGCTCTTCTTCACTAATGATAATCTTTCCTACACGAAGACTGATGCTTCTTAAAGGAAGAGAGAAATCATAATTATTCTTTATCATACTACTAGCAAGATTAAAAAAATCTTGGCTATTGTCACTATAATGATCGAGTGTTTTTTGTTTGGTAATTACTTCAAAATTATTCTTTTTCAATAATAAAGAAAGTGATTTAGCTTTAAAATGATGCTTTTTTAATCGCTTCGTGATGATTAACGACAATATGGCAATAAAATCTAAAGCATCTTTCATTTGATAGACATCTTTCGGTGGAGTGATGGTGTTTCCTAGGCTCTTGATATCCTCTTCATGAATCGCTGCAAAGTTAAAAGAGGAGTCTATTCCATTCGCAAATTCATGAATCATTTTTCCCTTTTTCCCAAATTTTTGAATTAGTGTTTGACTCTTTTCACACGCTAAATCACCGATGGTATTGATTCCCATTTCTCTCAAGACAGCATTCGTTTTAGCCCCCACAAAAAGAAGAGATTGAACTGGTAATTTCCATACTGTTTTTTGATAATTGCCAAGGCTAAAAGCAATGGCTTTCTCTTTAACTTTTAAATCCGAAGCAAGTTTTGCAAAAACAAAATTAAAACTGATACCGATTGAAATATCTAAACGAAGTTCTTCCTTAATTTTTGCTTTAATTTCTAAAGCAAGTTTCTGTCCTTCTTGTAAAGAGGAACATCGATTGGAAACATCAAGCCATGCTTCATCAAGACCATAGGGAAATATTTCTTTTGTGTATTGCTGATAAATAGCCCGTGACATTTTCGCATATTTTACATATTCATGATAATTAGGACGAACAATGACAATATTTGGATATTTTTCTTTTGCGCTTTTAGAAGATTCTCCCGTAATGATTTTATATTTTTTGGCAAGCTCATTTTTTGATAAAACAATTCCATGACGTAAAGAGGGGTCTCCAGCCACAATAAAAGGAATATTTTTTAATGCTGGATTCTTTAATGCTTCAACAGAAGCAAAATAATTGTTCATGTCGCAATGAATGATTACTTTATTCATAAATATGTCCTCGTATTTATTATACTATACGAGGACACGAATTTAAATATTATTTACTATTTTCATCTGTTAAACATAAATGAACACTAGCTGTTGTAAATGCTTTTGGTAAAGCTAAGATCTTTGCATTCTTACCAACAATATGGAAAGCTTCTTCTAATGCTCCCTCAATTGTTGCTTTATTAATAAATCCCAAACCTAGAGCAATATCTTCTCTCATTGCTCCTACCATATATACCATACTGTTTACTTCTTTGATGATTTGTCCACAACTCATCATAGAATACGCATGAAATGGATGATAAGCATAATGAAATCGATATTGATCAATGAATTCTTGACGATACATTTCGTTAATAAATTCTTCTTTGGTAGGCATTGGATTTCCTTTTAAATGAAATTTTTCAAATGTTTCTTGATAGGAAGGAAATTCTTCTCCAAAATTACCATCACATAAACAAGCCGCAATGATAATTACGTTGTCTGCCAGGACACGCTTGTGACGAATAATCTCAGCTGATATAGCCTGTTTGATTAAAATCGCATTGGTTCCCATTGTTTTTCCGTAATGAAAAGAGGTAGGAAGTCCAATAATCATAATGGCGTACTTCTGTTTTGCCCACTTCACATAGGTTCTTTGATCAGCAATTTTCCAAGACAATTGTTGTACTTTGGAGGTCTCCCCACAAAAAACAGCAATTTGACGTTGATAGGTATCTAAAACAGCATCACAAGTAAAGAACTTTTTCTTCATCATTTTTTCCATATGCTTCCCAATAGCATCAAACTTTTGCCTCATTGTTGAAGAAGTAGAAACAGGTAAAAAATCATGATGATGCATAACCTCAGGATTATGATGAGAAGCTATAGATTCCCAATTGGTAATTCCTGTTGCACAATGTTTATATCCTCCCGAGTATCCTCCATAGGGATTTCCCAATGTATGGCCTATCAATACGCATAAATCAGAATCATATACATATTTATTAATCACTACTTTTGCATGAAACTGTTCTTCATATCCTAAATCAACAAGATGCTCTTTATCTTCACTATCGTGATTGATAATTTGCCCTCGAGGATAAAATTCGTTGAATATTTTAGGTCCTAGCATTCTTTCCCATTCATCAGCTGTATTCTTCCGATGAAGACCGTTACTACAAATTAATAAAATATCTTCTATATGAACTCCCGCTTTGATACATTCATCAACAATAATGGGAATACTAGTTTTACGATGGGAATTTTCTTGAAAACCACCTTTTACTCGATCAGGAAAAACAATGGTTACTTTACTGCCTTTTTTAACTTGTTTGTGAATCGGCTCAATTCCTAAAGGATGTAGAATCGCTTCCTTGGTAGCTTCATAAATATTGGGTAAGATTGGGGGATCTAAAACTGTTTCACCAGGAATGAAAACATCTGTTAGTTCATCTGGTAAAAAAGCATCGATAAAACTGTCCCCATATTCAAATTTTACCTTCATTAGGATTCTCCTAAATATCGATTAACGATTGCATAAAATTCCTCTATACGAAAGCCAAAATTTTCTCCAAAGTTTGTTAGAGCGATTAAGCCACCATCTAGTTCTTTAATTTTAGCTAATTCTGCTGCGTTTTCTAATTTTAGTCCTCCCCCATAAACAATATCTAAATTACACTCTTTCTTGATAAATGTTACTATGTCCGTAATGTACTGACTACTTGGTGGATTTTTTCCTGGTCCTATTGCCCAAATAGGTTCATAAGCAATCACGACGTTAGTAGTATCAATTCCTTTTAATCCGAAAGCAATTTGCTTTTGCAACACTTCATATTTGTTCTCTTGTTCTTCTGCTGTTTCTCCAATACAAAAGAGTACTTTTAAACCAGCATTGACTGCACATGCTACTTCTTTGTTCAGTATTTCGTCAATTGCTTGATAATTATTTCCTTTCCCCCAGGTAATAATTTCTTGATATTTTTTTCTTTCTTCACTATGACCAATCAATGCCCAGCTAGCTCCTAATGATTTAGCTGATGTTGCTGTTTGTATCGTTGTAAAGGTACCAAAATTTCCTCCGGATACTACATCCTGGTAATGGACCCCCTGACACCCCACTGCTAAGTATTTACTTTGATAGCTTGCTCTCAATAAATGTCCTTCCGGGAAAAAAACAACAATTTCCATATCCCTATGTTCATAGGCATATTCTTCTAGTAAACGAGCAATAGCTCTTCCCCATCTACGCGGATTAAAAATATCATTGATACCATGGTTCTTTCGAGGAATATCAAATCTTTTTAAATTCAAAAAAATTCGTTTCATATCTACTACCTCCCATTATCATAATGAATAATAACAAGTTCATTATAACATTACGATTATGAGATAACAAGGTCTTTATTTTTCATGATGGGTTGTCATCAAACTTAAATAATGTTATAATAACAACAATAAAAGAGAAAGCGAGGTGAAATACAATGAGAGAAATATTGATAGGAACAGGAATTTTTCTTTGTTTTCTCGTAATTATTACCTTGTTATTTTCATTTATAATTTTTTATCTTTCATTTGTTCGCTCAAAATTTTTGGAGAAACCAACCTTCATTTTGAAGAAGTTGAAACCTTATCAAGAACAAATAAATCACGGCATTCAATGGTTTTTATCACAAAATTATCAAGATGTTTCTCTTACATCTTTTGATAATCTTACATTAGTAGCAAGATTCTTAAGACATCCAAAAGCAGTAGGCACTATTATCTTGATGCATGGACATCGTGGTTCTAGTTTACGTGATTTCTCTTGTGTTTTTCAATACTATTATAGTTTAGGATACAATATTTTAATTCCTGATCAACGAGCTCATGGTAGAAGCCAAGGTAAATTTATTACCTGGGGAATTAAAGAAAAATACGATTTTCTTACTTGGATTCAATTTATCAACCAAGAACTTGATGATAGTCTTCCTATTTTTATTTCTGGTGTTTCTATGGGAGCAAGTACTGCATTAATGACTTTAGGTCTATCTTTACCTCAGAATGTAAAAGGAGTTATTGCTGATTGTGGTTTTACTTCTCCATATCAATTATTAAAGAGTATTTTACATCGTGTTTTTATTCCTGCTTTCCCTGTTTTATTACTGGCAAGTTATTATGCAAAAGTTTTTGCTGGAGTTAATATTAGAAAAGAATCCACAGTGGAAGCTATTAAAACAGGAAACATCCCCATTTTGTTTGTTCATGGTGCGGATGATGTGGTCGTTCCTTCATGGATGAGTATTGAAAATTTTAATACCTATCATAATAATAAAGAGTTATATATCATTGATTATGCCGATCATGGAATGAGTTATCTTGTTGCAAAGGAAAAATGTGAACAAGCATTGTGTGATTTTTTAAACAAATATCAAAAATAAAAAGTCTTTGAAAGGTTATCCTCTTCAAAGACTTTTTTTATCGATTAAATTACGCTATCATAAGTCCAATCATTACCGCAATTTTGACATTGACAATGATGGGTTCTCCTTTCATGATATTGTATATTTTCTTTTACATCCTCTTCACGATGCCCAAATTGATCTGTGGTTATGGTTGTCGTTGTGGTTTTATCTTCCCATTTTTCAACAACCCTACTTTTTACTTCAATACCTTCCCAAAGATTACAATGATAACACCAACTACTCTTATACATGTAGTAATTCATTGATAATAAGACTGCTTCTAGGAAAAGCATCAGTAAAATTACAAGTATAAAAACTGCACCAAAATTTGCTTGACGAAGGAAGTAAACATCTCCTATCGTGGTTCCTACTATAATTGACACAATTAACTGCAAAGCTAGAGCAATCCAAATTAAAACATTTCCTTGAAGCTTTTGAATTCGATTTCCTACTTCTGGTAGTAAAAAGAAAAGACTCAAGCTAAAAGATATAAAGAAGCCCATCATTAATAAAAACATACCCATTGTATGACCATTACGAGCAATAATATTTGCCAAGGCATATCGTAAAGGTCCAAAAGAAAATGCTGCTTTTTGAACCTCTATATGATAAGACTGGAGGAGCATCCAAGCATAATCACCTGGAGCATATTCAATTAATGCATAGTTATACTTAGTACTACGATCAAAATCAGTATAAACACCTGATAGTATTGCCACTGTTTTTACGTACTGATTGTGATTTAAATCAGTCGTTTTTTCAATTTCATCTAGCCAAGGGGAATTTTCATTGATTGGATACGGCATCATTCTTAGTCTTGAGGCTATTAAATCGTCGTCCATGTAAATACCTTGCCTTGAATTTACCGAAACAGCTCCTAATTCAACCCAGCCTGTTACTCCACTTTCTAGGATGATTTCCACACGAGAAAATTGATATTGTTTTACTTTTTTAATTGCTTCACCAGCTGTAACTGAATCGATTACTGTTTCTGAGTCGCCATCGTATAATTGTGTATCATACTTGATAACTTGCTTTTTCACTTTTTCATACGTTAAGAAGTTGCCTGTAGAATAATAAGCAGCATATCCTTCTTCACCATCAATAGTATTACTACGCCAATCACTACTCCATCCGCTTGGGATTGTTTTTGCTCCTAGACGTAAATAAGTAGAATTATAAATGCTCCCATCAAATATTCTTTTTCCCACTATTGTAACAGAATCAGGTATTTCCATATAAACCAACTCTGAGTTGTTAGCAAAGGCGTAATCACCTATTCTTTTTATTGTTGGGGGAAGATAAACAACTCTTAAATTACTATCTGCAAAACCATAATTATCAATTGCAATGACATCTTTATCATTATATTGATTAGGGATAAATATTTCTTGATTTCCAACAAAGTTTTCTCCAGCTTTAATACTATATCCTCCAGTTACGGCTGTATAGATATAATCATTATCGCTCGGTTTCGATTCTGGAACTCTTTGTCCCATGAATAGGCCAATAATCCATATCAATAAAAATAAACCTGTAATTCCTAATCCAATAATCGTTCTCTTATTCATCAAATCTCCTTTTGTTTATATTTTTAAAACGCTTACACATATTTTTTCCCATTATAACATAGGAAATTTTTGATTGCAATGTTTTTTTATTCTTGACTATTTGCAAATAGAAGTTAAAATAAAGATGAGGAGGTGTATTATGTCATTAATTATTTGTGTTCATGTTCACGAATGAATTGTTCTTGCAAGTGATAGTCGTTCTACTTATAACAATAATATTAAAACAGAAAACAAAGAGATTGTTCATATCGGTACTAATATTACTGATACGACTAATAAAACATTCTTATGCCCGAATAAAGTTGGTCTTGCTACTTGTGGTGATTCTTCCATCAATGGAAGACCTATTGCAGGTTTTATTGAAGAATTTTTACTAAACAAAGTTTCTAAAGATACTCCAATTGATGAAATGCCACAAATGATTCTCGATCATTTCTCTGTTGTTGCCCCAAATCTACGTTCTGTTTTCTTTGTGGTTGGTTATCAAAAAAATAAAAGCCACTACGAACAAAGGCTTTATGATGTCAATACCTTCGAAAAAAAATATCGAAAATTTGATAATTTTAACCAAGGTGCTATCTGGCAAGGAGAAATGGATATTCTTACTAAATTACTAACAAAAACATTTACTAAAAGCGAGAATCAAATGGTGGAAATTCCTCAATTTGATATTGCTTGGAATCTATTTAATCTTCAAGATGCTATTAATTTTGCTGAATTTGCCATTAAAACCACAGCAGATACTATGTCTTTTCAAAATAGACTAAAGACTGTCGGTGGTCCAATTGACATTTTAGTCATTAAACCAGAAGAAACTATTTGGGTAAAAAAGAAAAATCTTCACGCCAATGAAAAATAAGAGTAT
>CAYPLR010000001.1:0-83071 GCA_964411675.1 uncultured Bacteroidales bacterium | reverse complement strand
AGAAACTATTTGGGTAAAAAAGAAAAATCTTCACGCCAATGAAAAATAAGAGTATTGCTACTCTTATTTTTTATCGTTTATAAGTCTTTGTATTTTTTAAGATTCTTTCTTGAAGTTCTTTTGTTAAATCGGATTCATCCATACGCCAAACCCAATTATTACCCAGTGTAGAAGGAATATTGAAACGAGCTTCTTCACCCAACTCTAAATAATCAACAAGTGGAATAATTACTGTTTCACTTGGAGAAGCGAGCACACATTTGATTAGTTTATTAACCGCTTCTTCTTCATTATTGATATTAGCATAGGCAAAACAAAACTCTTTTTCTTCCTCAGTAATCGATGCTAACCAATCCTTTAGTGTTTTATTGTCATGAGTTCCTGTATAAGCAATGGAGTTTGGAGAATAATTATGAGGAAGATACTCGCTATCAGCATTTGGATCAAACCCAAATTGCAATATTTTCATTCCTGGGTATCCTGTATCATGTAATAATTGATAAACTTCAGGAGTTAAGAATCCTAAATCTTCAGCAATAATTTCTAATTTACCTAAGGCTTGTTTAATCTTTTGAAACAAAGAGTTTCCTGGTCCTTTTATCCATTTACCAAACTCCGCCGTTTTATCGGTGAATTTGATAGCATAGTATGATTCAAATCCACGGAAATGATCAATACGAACCACATCATAGATTTTAAACGCTTCTTTTATTCGCTTAATCCACCATGAATATCCATCTTTTTCCATTAATTGATAATCATAAATTGGATTTCCCCATAATTGTCCAGTACGAGCAAAATAATCTGGTGGTACACCCGCAACGACTTTCGGCACAAGATTCTCATCTAATTGCCAGTATTTAGGATTTGCCCACACGTCACTTGAATCATAAGCGACATAAATTGGCATATCACCAATAATTTTAATTCCTTTACTATTGGCATATTTTTTTAATTTTAACCATTGTTCAAAGAATTTGTATTGAACAAAATACCAAAACTCAATCTTTTCTTGATGCTCTTTCTTAAAGCAATCCATGGTTTCTTTGTCTCTTATACGATGTAACTCGGTCCAACCAAACCAGTTTCCTTCAACATTCACCGATTTAAGTGCCATAAATAGAGAATAGTCTTCTAGCCAAAATTTATTCTCTTCAATAAATTTTGTAAAGTCTTTAAAATCACCTTTCTTAGTAAAGCGGTCATACGCTTTTTCTAAAACAAGAAAGCGAGTTTTATAGATTCTCTCAAAGTCAACTCGATGAGGATTATGAACTAAAGTTAATGTTTTTAAGTCTTGTTTTTCTAAATAGCCTTCTTCAACTAAAGTGTCTAAATCGATAAAATAAGGATTCCCTGCAAAAGCTGAGAAAGTTTGATAAGGAGAGTCTCCATAAGAGGTTGGTCCAAGGGGTAAAACTTGCCAATATTTTTGACCTGATTTTGCTAGAAAATCAATCAATTGATAAGCACTTTTACCAACGGTACCAATTCCATAAGGACCTGGTAAACTACTAATATGTAATAAAATTCCGCTACCACGCATAGTTTTATTCTACTTCCGAAACAATTGCTTCATAAGAAGCAAATTCATTAGGAACTTCCTTTCGTTCATAATTTGATATGATAATTTTTTTAATCTTATATTTTAATTCATCCATTTTAACTTTTTCATTTGTTAGATTACAAATGACTAATATTTTCTTACCTCTATATTGACGTAAATATAGATACATTTGTAAATGTTCTTTCTCTAGTTGTTGATACTTTCCATAAGTAATTACATTATTATACTCACTATTTAAACGAATATCAATAATTTTTCGATAGAAATTTAAAATGGAATTTTTGTCTTCAATTTCATCTTTCACATTAATACTATGATAATTATTGTTTATCATATTCCAAGGCTTTGTTTTTCCAAAACCTGCGTTTTCTTCATTAGACCATTGCATGATGGTTCGAGCATTATCTCTTGTACTATAAGATACCTGATCAATAAAATCATTTGGATTTTGCTTATTTTCAAGAACATTAATTCGATATTGATTGTGAATCGAAACATCCTTAAAATCATCAATGGATTGAAATCTTGGATTTGTCATTCCAATCTCTTCTCCATTATAAATAAATGGAGTTCCCCACATAAAATACATACAAACCGCTAGCATCTTCACACTTTCTAGGTAGTAGTCGCTATCCCCATAATGACTTGCCACTCGCGGTTGATCATGATTTAACCAGTAAATGGCATTCCATCCTTTTCCTTGTAGTCCTGATTGCCATTTATTAAATATTTCTTTCATTAATGAAACATTAATCTTTAACTTTTCACCTTTTTTACGGTTCCAACCATTGTTACACCAATTGTGATCAAAGTTAAAAACCATATCTAATTCTTTTCGCTTTGGACTAACATATAACAAAGCATCTTTCACCAAAGCACGACCACCAACTTCACCAACTGTGATAATGTTGTACTTGGAAAACACTTTCTGATTTAATTCTTTAAGATAATCATGAACGATCGGTAAATTTGAGTATTTTTCCCATTCTGGTTTATACTTTTCTGGTGTTTGATAGGTAGAATCAATAAATTCAGATTTTCCTAAGTGAGCAACCGCATCAAGACGAAAGCCATCTATTCCTAAATCAAGCCAATATTTAGCAATCTTGATAATTTCTTCACGAACCTTTGGATTTTTCCAATTTAAATCGGGCATTTTACGAGAAAATATCTTCATATAGTACTCATTTGTTTGTTGATCATATTCCCAGCAGCTACCACCGAAAAAAGATGCCCAATTCGTTGGTTCTGTTTGTTTGCCATCAATAAAACGAGGAGGTGCCCAAATATAATAATCTCGATAAGGGTTATCTTTTGATTTTCTACTTTCTTGAAACCAAGGATGTTCATCAGAAGTTTGATTTAAGATTAAATCGATTACGATTCTAATTTTCTTTTGATGGGCTTTTACGATTAGTTCTTTTATATCATTCATATTACCATAATCACTACTGACATCGTAAAAATCACTAACATCATAACCATTATCATCCATCGGTGATTTAAAAAAAGGGCAAATCCAAATTAAATTAATACCTAAATAGGATAAATAATCTAATTTTTCAATAATACCACGAATATCACCAATTCCATCTTGATTTGAATCTTTAAAACTTCGAATATAAATTTGATATCCAAATGCTTTTTTCCACCATTTTCCCATAAACTCACCGTTTCATATCATCAAAATTAATAGGCATGATTTAAATCATGCCTATTAATATGTTTTTTTATCCTTTTGTAGCTCCTGCAGTAATTCCTTGAATTAGGAATCGCTGGAAAATCATATAAAGAATTGTAATTGGAGCTGCAATAATCATCGATCCTGCTGCGAAAGTTGTATAACTTTGCTTATCAGCGCCAGATATCATTTCAAATAATCCTACCGCTAGTGTCCATTGCTCTTGAATATTTTCCGCTCCCCCGGTTACATTGACATCAAGTAAGAATCTTGGAAGCATATAATCCATCCATGGTGACATGAACATACTAACAGCTACAAAAGAAAGAATCGGAACTGAAAGCGGCATAATAATCTTAAAGAAAATTTGCATTTTGTTCGCGCCATCCAACATGGCAGATTCATCAAGATCTTTTGGAATTTGTTGCAAGTATCCCTTGATTAACCAAAGATTAAATGGTACTGCACCTCCAACATAAAGAATCGTTAATGCGGTTGGTTTTCCTAGCAATCCAAATACTTCAAACAAAGTAAACATAGCAATTAATCCCATAAATCCAGGGAATACTTGTAATACTAAAATTGTAATCAAACCTACTTTTTTACCTTTAAATTTGAATCTAGAAAATACATAAGCAGCCCCAGTGATAAATACAACACCAATGACCGTATTTAATACCGCAATGATAAAAGTATTTTTAAACCAGATAGGAAACTTTGTTTCAGTAAACAATTTAGTGTAGTTACTTAATGTTAGTGTCTTTGGCCAGAACGTGGTTGGTAAACCAGTTTGAGCAGCAAACGAAGATCCAATCATATAGATAACTGGAACTATAATTAAAACAGCCACTAAAACTAATTCAGCAAATGTTAATAATTTCATCAAAATTTCTTTTGGCTTATAAAATTTTGTTAATGCCGATTTTTGATATAGTTTAATATCACGAGCCCGTAGCACATAAATTAAACCATAAACTGGAATTAATCCTAATAATGCTCCTTTGAATCTTGTATATCCTTTTCTTTCATAAATCTCAGCAGCAATTGCATCAACAGTAAAATATAGAACTAATACTAAATAGACAATAATCATTTTAAGTACCATATCTAATCCTCCTTAAATGCCTTTGTTCGAGAATAATTCCACGCTGCTAGAGAACCTATGATTAAGAAAATTAAAATTGCGAATACGGAAGCCATATTGTAATTCTTATAATTTACTGTCAACGAATACATCCATGAAATTAGAATATCCGTATCACCAGCATAAGCATTAGAAATGTCTCCAGCGCCAGCACCCCCTTGGGTAACGAAATATATCATACCAAAGTTATTGAAGTTACCAGAAAAACTCATTACTAATAATGGTGCAGTAGAATACATTACCAAAGGAAATGTAATGTATTTAAACTTTTGTTGTTTTCCAGCTCCATCAATATCGGCTGCTTCATATAAACTCTTATCAATACCTACCATAATTCCAGTCATTAAAGCCATGTAATATGGAAATCCAAGCCAAATGTTTACAACTATCAAAGTAATCCTTACAAACCATGGATTGAAAGAGTTAGTAAACCATTGGATATTATCATAGCCTAAATAGAATGCTTTTTGCCAATTGTTTGTTAGTTCAGAAAATTGTACCCCTAAAATTCCCCAATCTTTAAACACATCGTACAACCCGATGTTCTCCATAAATGCATTAACAACACCATTTTCATTGAAAATGTTAGCAAAAACCATTTGGGTAATAATGGCAGGTATCGCCCATGGTAATATCAAGAATGTTCGCCAGAATTTTTTTAGTGGTACTCTTTCACTATTAATAATAACAGCTTGGAAGAATCCACCAAAGAATACAGTGGCAGTAGAGAAGATTGCCCATATAATGGTCCATAAGAATACTTTCCAGAAAGTTTGACCAAAAGGAATATCTCCAGCAAAAACAAAGATACGAGTAAAGTTTGTAAATCCAACCCAATTAAACAAACCAACATCAGATGCTTGACCGCTATAGCTAGTGAAAGCAATCAAGAAACTAAAGACAATTGGCATAATGGATATGAATGTAATTGTAAAGATGGCTGGAAGTAATAATATATATTCAAAACTGCTTTCGTACATCTTCTTGAAATACACGGTGTCTTTTACATGTACTTGAGTTTGTTCATATTCAATACTCGTTTTATAAGCATCTCTTATTGACCAAATATAGACAATTAAGAAATACATCAACAATAATACAGCAATTAATCCCTTAATTAATAAATAAGAAGATAAGTGCCCACGTACGATAATATTCTCTATCACTGTTCCACCAAAACTAGAAGAATCTAATGCTTCTGTTAAGCGACTGATTTGATAATAATCTGCTGAGTCTGTTGAGCCAAGTGAGATAACGGACCAAAAGCCTTTCATAAAGAATCCACAACGATTATAATAGAAATTGTCGAAACGTTTTTCAAAATCAGCTTTTGTTTCTGGATGCATTGAGAAGTAAACACGAAGTTTAAATCTTGCATAGTCTGTTTGATCGAATCTTCCACCTGCATTTTTATAAAAATCAGCAAAATATTTTGTTAGATATTTTGAGAAAGCTGTCGCATTATACCCACTAATTTCTGGATTATAATAGATATAAACCTTTTCTTCTGGATTAGACCATATTGAACCTTTATATTTTGGTAAAGTTAAATAGTCAGCTAATACGAAATTAGCCACAAGAATTTTATCTTGGGCATTACAAATATTTTCGTAGTAAATAGTACTATCGTTTTTCTTTACTTCAATATAAAATTTCGTTGCTGTTAATTTATCATAATAAATTTTATTTTCTTTTTTTAGGATCGGAAAGCCCGTTATTTCTTCTTTTGTAAGCACATCATTTTCATCATTGATATTAATATAACGATAAATAACATCTGTTCCCGTACCTATATTTTTTTGAATATATTGATTTCCAGTTACTTCATTTAAATAAGTTGTTTGATAGCCATTAAAGCTTTTTAATGTTGCTATCGCACTACTATCTTCCTCAGGATAAAGATCAGAATCTCGATCGATTTCTTTATTTGTTGCTTTGATATATTCGCTAAGAACATAATACTTGGTTCTACTACCAGTAAGAATATTTTGGGCTGTAAAATCAATTAATTCTTCGTTGGTAAATCCATCTGCTTTATGTTCTTCATAAAAAACTTCAAGCGTTGAAATTTCCGTAACGTATCTCTTATCTTTATCATAAAGATACGTTTCATAAAAGCTCTTAGCGAGATTTTCACCAAAGTCTTCTCCAGGTAGTTGTTCTTGATATGGATCATATCCAGTTAAGAATCTACTACTACCTAGTTCTATACCAATAAACAAAGCAAAAAATAAGAAGAAAAATGCAGCTTTAAGATATTGTCTATTGAAGACTTGCCCTAAGCCCCAAATGAATCCTGAAGCGATTGCTTTTAAAATGTGTTTTAGCTTTCCTTTCATATTTTCTCCTTATAATTAAAGAATAAGGCGACCGCTTGGTCGCCTTATTTTATTCGACTAAGACGCTAAATCTCTTGCTGCCTTATAAGATTTTTCTGCAGTTTTTACTTCATCCACGATAACGCCTTGTGAATTCCAAAGGTTTTTAATCATTGTTTCACTTGGTCCCCAATAATATGTTACTTCAGGGATTGTTGGCATTGGTACTGATGTTTTTAACTGTTCAAGCATAACTTGCATTGCTTCATCGTCTTTTAGACCAGGAATTGTTGCAATAATGCTTTCCTGTAAAGCAGGACAGTCACCAGATGTACGATATAAAATTTCTGCTGCTTCTTCACTTGCCATAAATTCAACAAACTTAATTGCTGCTTCTTTATTTTGTGAATATTTGTAAACAGCTAGCATTTGTGCACCAGCGAAAGTCTGTGGTTTATTTCCATTAATTGTAGGTAAAGTGATTGCTCCATAGTTAATACCCGCATCACGGAATGTGTTAATTTGCCATGGTCCTGATAATAAGAATGGTAATTTACCTTCTTCAAATAAACTTGTTGCAGTTACAGAATCATGATTACCATTTCCTGTTACAACAGGTTTTAATTGATTAATAATCCATTCTAATGAAGCAATTAGTTTAGGATCATCATATCCTACTTCTGTTGCATCATTTAGATTTGCACCAAATGGTGTCCAACCAAATGCACTATGAATTCCTTGTAAGAAATAGGCATCGCCCCAATGTGAAGATGAGCCAAAATATCTTGTGAATTCAGTTTGAGTCTTTGCAGTAGCAATTAATTCCTCGAATGTTGTAGGTAATTCTTCTGCACTAATTAAATCCTTGTTATAGAAAATAGTTACTGATTCAACTGAAATTGGAACAGCGAATAATTTCTTGCTGCTTCCAGCTACACATTCAAAACTACCTGTAGCTGCATCATAGCATAGAGAAGCGATATTCATCGCAACTTCAAGAATCTTATCTTCTAAACTATCTTTTAATGTATCTGGTAATACATATACTAAGTCATCTAGAACAGCTTGAGCCATATGGTCATGAGGGAATTGGAAGATATCAGCTCCATAACCTGATTGACCAAATGTCTTTAATTTTTCACGAGCATCTACTGTTGCCATGTGTTGGAATTCAACAATGATTCCAGGATTAGCAGCTTCGAATGCAGGAATTATTTCATCCATTAATACGCCGTCAGTATCATCCATCCAAACAGTAAGAATTGTATCTTTTACTTGAGTCTTATCAAATTCTACTATTTCACCTGTTGTAAATTCTTTTGGCGTACAGCCAACAAGAACGAAAATACCGATTGTTAAAAATAAGAATGTAAACCATTTTTTCATGTTCTTTACCTCCTATCCCTAAACAAATCTTCTTCTTCTAATGAAGAAGAGTGCCAAGCCTAATAGACTTATGCCAACAAATGTTGAAGTACTATTACCCTTGTTACAACCTGTTTCAGGAGCTTCTACAAATATAGTAAATTCTAATTGACCAATATTGCCCCAATTATCTTCAACTTCAAGAGTGATTGGATATTCACCAGCAACATTTGTATTTAAGTATCCTTTTCCTTCAGCTACATAAACACGATTAGATAAATTAGTATCACGATCATCTGTTACACGATAGTTAGGATATAATGTCTGATCCCATTTTTCTCCTTGTGCAACAACGATTCGCTCTTCAGAAACTAGTGTAATCACTGGTTTTTCAACATCTAGAGCTAAGGTAATTTCCGCTTCGTTTGTACCAGAATCATACTTTAAAGTATATTCTTTTGTATTATCTAAAGTAACACCATCAGCTAATTGAATTACAAATTCATTAGTTTTTTCAGCTGTCTTATTAAAGTCTACTTGCTTCAATTCAATTTCAGTAGTTCCTTGGAATAATGTGAAGTAATCTTCGAATTTAACAAATTCCATAACATCTGCTTCTTCTTCATATTCAACTTCTTTATCGACATAAACGATATCGCCACTGAATGCAGCTTCAGCAAATTCTGCTTTCTTTTCTACACCATAGTATGCTTCACCAAGAGCAACGTATAATACACGAACATCACCAGCAACTAAAGTAGCTCGATCTGTAATAAAGTTAGATGCATTATCGCTTGTCTTCTTTGAATCATCTCCACCAGCGTAGATTAAGAATCCTGCATCACCTATATTAGTTCCTTGTAATAAAGCAACTTTTCCCCCAATTGAACGAGGTGATACAAATCCATTTTTAAATGATTGTGCTGGGCTTCCCCATTCAAGACCAACAAATTCTGGATTAACCCAATTTCCCCAACCATGTAAACCGAGATTATCTTCATATGTTCCTGTTAAATCATAATAAACTAATAAAATATTTGCTTGAGTTGGATCAATAACAAATCCTTGTGATCCGCCTTCAAAATAGTATACATGAACTTCTTGTGTTGTTCCTGCTTTGATTGCAGTTACATCAACTGATAAGTCACCTTCAAAGCTCTTAACAAATCCAGAACCCCATTCATTTGTGGCAGCAGTAACACCAGTTTTCATTGGTATAAATCCAATTGCATCACCAGCATCAGCAGCAATTTGAATATCAATTACAGCACCAAAACTATCAACACCAATACTTGGTAGACCAGAATTTACAACTGTACCTCTATTCCATGACCATACACCTGTACCTGTATAATCTCCATTCCAAGCTTGGTAATGGAATACTACACGGCCAATCATTCCTGCTTCAAGTGCTGGAAGCGCTGTAAATGCTGGGAATGTTTTATCTGTTTGAACAAATGGTGTACTTCCTTCTGCTAACTCAGGAACTTGAACAATTTTAGTCTTAGTAACCATTTCTGTTCCTGTAACAACTTTTGTTTTTTCTGACATTGATATTTTTGCAAAAATTGTTTTTGGATCAACAGCATAAGTTCCTGCCAATTCAGCGGCATTGAAACCAATAAAGCCAAATGTGAATGCTCTTGATGTGAATTCATTTTTTGCATCCTCACCATACATACCTTCACCACCAGCTACATAAAGAACTCTTACATCGCCATTTTTCAAATCAGCGATATCAGTGATGTACTTATAGGTATCTTGTGATGGTGTTTTCTTAGAAGCATCATTACCAGCATAAATCAAGAATCCTCCACCAGCAGCATTTTTTTCATCAATTTGTAATAATGCAACTTTACCTTTTATGCCATCAGGTGATTTCATTCCATCTTCAAATACTTCTAATGGAGCTTCCCATGCAGGGTTCGTAACGTTAGTCCATTCACCCCAACTATGAAGACCCAAATTAGATTCATAAGCACCAGCTGGATCATAATAAGCAATAAGAATATTAACTTTTGTTGTGTCAGTAATGAAATATGTTTGATATCCACCTTGGAAATAGTAGATATGCATTTCAGTTACTTCTCCACTTGTGATTGGTGTAACATCTACTGTGAAGTTTTCACCATCTGGAGTCTCGCGATAGTTCCAACGAGTGTCTAAAGTAATATCTTTTCTTAAAGCTATAATTCCTACATCTTCAGCGCCTGTGCCGATAGCAATATCATAAACTGCACCAAATGAATCTGTGACATCAGAAGTGACCTGTGAACTTTGTCCACCTTCACCCGTACCCCAGCACCATAAACCAGCACTAGAGTAATCGCCATCCCACAATTGATAATGGAAAACTATTTTCCCTAGTGGTTCAGCAGCCTTAACTTTTGGGCTTGCTAATAGTGTTATAGTAAATAACCCTAAGAAAGCCAAAAGTAATAATCCAATTTTTCTTCTCATTTTCTCCTCCTTGATAAAATGTGTACTCATTAAAGAACTTATCGTCTTTTATTTATTATAACAAGAAATCTCATTTCTTGCAAGCGTTTTTACTGTGTAATGGTTTACACATTGAAAACGCTTGATTATAAAAATCAGTTGTTGTATCATATATTTATAAGTATTTTTTAGATATTACAAACTTGGAGGTTTTTATGAAAAAAATATTACTAATTATTAGTGCTTTTTTCCTACTTCTAACACCAGCTATTGTAAAAGCTGATACTCCGGTAGTAACCTTAAAGGTTCATTACTTTCGGTATAATGCTGATTATAAAGATGGTTGGGATTTATGGATTTGGCAAAAAGCCCCATCAAACAAAGAAGGAGCAGCCTATAAGTTTGACGTTGATGAAAATGATAAAATCATTCTCGATGATTTTGGTGCTGTTGCTACCATTGATTTAACAATAGATATCCTAAAAGATAGCACAGTAATCGGTTTTATTGTTCGAAAAGGAGATTCCTGGATTAAGGATGTAAGTGCAGATCGTTTTATAACTATAAAAGAAAGTAGTGAGGATGGAATTATGCATGTATATTTGGTAGAAGCTGATGAAAGAATTGGAACAAGTATAGATGACCCAAACGGGCCAGATAAAACAGATAAAATCAGGTATGCTTTTTTTAAAGAAGAAACAACGATTGTCTTTTCATTAACAACGGTTGTTGAACCAGATGCCATACACTTAGAAATTGATGGTATTGAACCAAAAGATTACACGACAACAATCAATGGAATCAATGGTGAAATCAAAATCAGTAGTATTTTAGATTTCAACAAATCTTATATTCTAAAAGCAAAACTTCCAGATGGTTTAAAGTCCTATCAGATTACCTATGATGGAATTTATGATTCTCCTGCTTTTGAAGAAGCCTATGCTTATGATGGTGATGATCTAGGAGTTGTTGTAAAAGAGAATTCAACATCCTTCCGTTTGTGGGCACCCATATCAAGTAAAGTCGTTTTAAATTTATATTCTACTGGAACTCCAGAAGAAAATGGTGGTACTAACAAACCAGATGAAACAATCAATATGGTAAAAAGCATGAAAGGTACTTGGCAAATTAGTCTTCCAAGTAACTTACATGGAACCTATTATACCTATTCAGTTACCAATGGCTTAACAACCAGTGAAGTCATTGATCCTTATGCAAAAAGTGCTGGAGTTAATGGATTACGAGGATTGATTATTGATTTTGAAAAAATTAATCCAGAAGGATTTGCTTATCAAAAACGAGCAAACAATATATCCTCTCCAACCGATGCTATTATTTATGAACTCCATGTTCGTGACTTAACAACTCATACAAGCTGGAATGGTCCTGAAGAATATCGTGGAAAATTCTTAGGATTAACAGTGGAAGGTACTACCTATGAAGGGGTTACCACTGGATTTGACCATATTAAAGAATTGGGTGTTACCCATGTACAGTTGCTACCTATGTTTGATTTTGGAGTTATCGATGAAGCTGATCCAAAAAATAGCTTCAATTGGGGTTATATGCCAATCAATTTCAATGTTCCTGAAGGATCTTACTCTACCAATCCATTTGATGGTATGAAACGTGTGATAGAATTAAAGCAAACAACAACAGCTTTCAATAATAATAACATCGGTGTCATCATGGATGTAGTTTATAATCATACAGGAAAAAGTGCAGATTCAAACTTCAATTTGATTCTTCCTGGTTATTATTTTAGAATGAATGACGATGGATCTTTCAGTAATGGTAGTGGAACCGGTAATGAAACGGCATCAGAACGATATATGATGAGAAAATTCATGGTTGATTCTGTTGTGTTTTGGGCGACAGAATACAATCTATCAGGCTTCCGATTTGACTTGATGGCTCTTCACGATGTTACTACGATGAATTTAATTGTACAAAAGCTTCATGAAATTGATGAAAATATTTTAATTTATGGTGAGCCATGGAATGGTGGAGCTACACCAATTGATACAACAATTGCTGCTGATAAAATTAACTTAGTCGATATGCCTAGTGTTGGTGCTTTTAATGATGAAATTCGTGATGGTATCAAAGGTTCTGTCTTTGCTGGTACTGACAAAGGTTTCATTCAAGGAAATGTAAAAAGTGATGTGATCAATAAAGTAAAATATGGTATTGTTGGTGGTGTTGAACATCCTGATGTAACCAGCAAGGGTTTATCTAATACGATGTTCTGGCATACCTCTCCAACAAAAACAATCAATTATGTAAGTGCTCATGATAATAATACTTTATACGATAAAATCATCTTATCTACAACATCAAAACAAAGAGACTTACGCGATGACATGCAAAAGCAAGCAAATGCAATCGTTCTTACTTCCCAAGGAATTGTTTTCTTACATGCTGGTGTTGAATTTTTGCGCTCAAAACCAAAAGTAGGAGGTGGATATGATGGAAACTCTTATGAATCTCCTGATTCAACCAATCAATTACGTTGGGATTTAAAAGCAAAAGAAGAAAACTTAGCTTGCTTTGAATACTATAAAGGATTGATTTCTTTACGGAAAGCTCATCCTGCATTTAGAATAACCACAGCTGAAGAAGTGATTAATCATGTTGATTTCTTATATGAAGATGTGGAAGGCGTTATTGCTTATACGATTTCTAATTATGCAAATAATGATACGTGGGGAACCATCTTAGTCATCCATAATAATTGTAACAAACAATTAGTTACTGTGAATCTTCCTGCTGGAGTATGGAATTTAGTCGCTAACAATACAAAAGTTTCGACCACTTCTTTTAAAACCTATGAAGAAGGATCAACAATCAATATCTTTGCTTCAGAAACAGTGATTTTATATCAAGGAGAAAGAATAATTGCACCAGGATGCTCAAGTTGTGCTTCAGGAAGCATCATCAATTATGTATCAATGTCCATGGCTTTGTTTATATTGACTTTCTTCCGTAGAAAAAAATTTTTTATCATTGACTAATAAAGTAAAGTCCATCAGTTTGTATTCTGATGGACTTTTTTTATTGTATTTTTCTATCCATAGAGAAAACTCTACTTTTGATAGTAATGTGTGATTTCCTTAAAATAAGCATCAATATTTTCTAATTTACTTTGAGCAGGAATATCACATCCTGAAGAGATTACAAAATTATGGTATTGATTACAAACGTCTAATAAGGTAGTGACTGCTTGTTTCATACTTTCAGGGGTTCCTTTATCAAACTCATGGACAGGATGAATATTTCCCATAATCAGAACATCTTTAGGAGAATTCACTAATACATCTACTAGATTCGTAGCATTCCCAAAGTGGTAAGCATCTGCACCAATGGTAAAAATACTTTGTAACAATGGTTTTACATTCCCACAATTATGATAAATAAAAATAAATTCATCATCCCCAACAGCCTCTTTAATTCTCTTTATATACTTTGAAGAAAATTCTTCGCATAAATTAGGGGAAAGTAAACCAGCTGCAGGTTCAGCCATAATAATTCCATTGGCTCCTCGCTTTTTATACTCTAAAATATATGAGATTAAAAACTCTACCATTTTTTCTAACGTTAAATGAACAAATTCAGGATCGAGATAACAATTAACCATGATTTCTGTCATATCCATTAATCTACCCGCTAGCGTAAATGGGCCAGTAACCCCAGCAAATATAGGACGATCAACTACCATTTTTTTCACTTTTTCGACGGCGTCCAAATATGTTTTTGTTCGTTTCTCTCCAACTTTCGGAATTTTTAATTCTTTTGCTGCATCGATATTAGCTAGTAACGAGCCAACCACAGTTGGTACTTCCGTTGAGGAAAATCTAACTTCGGCACCAAAGGCTTCTGCTTCTACCGATAAATCCATCATCGTCAAACAAGCACTCATAGGATATCTTTTTGCGATTTCTGCCATTCCTTGTGCTTGTAAATCACTATCATGAACCAATTGATCAACTGTACAATTGATCAACTGAGTACAAGGAAATGTTAATATTGGCATTGTTAACTGTTTATTTTTCAATTGGTATTCAATCCATTTTTTCATGTTCTTCTTTCCATTTTCTTGATAAGATTACGCAGTATATTTAATACTGATGTCTTTTTCTCCAGAGCCTAAATAAATCGCTCCTATGGCAATTAGTGGAGTCAATAATTGAAACAATACAACGCCAAAAGAATTGATTTCAATCATTCCAATAATACCAATAATAAAACTTAAAATAGAAGGAATGGTCATAGCAGAAGTTAAGATTCCTATGTTTTGATGATAATTGGTCACTTTCTTATACTTGATTCTAATGAGTAAGAATATCGCTGCAATGATCACAATCATAATTAAGTTCATCGATAACTGTGTTAATGTGTTAATCAGAATATTTGAAAAAACCATATACTGATTAAAGCCTCCATCAATTGCATCCAGTAATAATGTTAAAGCGGCAAATTTTTCCATGCTTTTTAATTCAGTAAAATGAACCACTTCTTCAATATGGTTATAGTTACCCACTATCGGTTCCTTAGAATTATCATAATATAACATTCTATCTTTGCAAAGCACAATTGCTTTTTGGTAAGGAGTGATGATTGTAACTCCATTCGTATCTTTTGTCGCGATTCCTTCTTCTGTATAAACAGTTGTAAAATCATCTTTTTCATTTACACTCTGTGGATTAATCACAAATTGATAACTCGTATTATCCGGTAGTGTAGCTTCATAATAATAAGATGTTTCTACAGGAGTATATAAACCACTTTTAGAAAGGGCGACATCATTGGGTAATTCGTTGGGAAACCAACTAGGGGTAACCTCTCGAATTCCCATCGTAATGGTGTTTAAGCCTTTCCAACCATCATTTTGAAAAATTTGATAGTTTAATGGAAAACTAGTAATTAAAACAATGAGCAAAAAATAAGCAATAATATGTTTCCAAGAAGCATTTCCATTTTGAAATATTTTTCTAAAAGAAAAACTATTGATAAAGATTTTAATCATGTTTTTCCCCACTAACATCAATTACGATTGTTGATTTAGGAGCGATTGTTGTAATATTGGTTAAGTCTTGTCTTTCACTAGTATAAATGATGGTTCCATTCACCATCGGTAATGTTTGTTCTGTTAATGACAAATTATGAAAAATCAATACTTTTTGATAAATGTCTTCATATTGATATTCTCGGTAAAATCCCTGCAATTGACTCGTATTATTTTCATAAGCAGTGATTGAATTACCATATTTTAAAGCAACATTTTCATTTCTTAGTTTGATAATAGCTCGATAAGTATTTAATAAAGATTCTTGATCTAACAACTGCTCACTGACTGGTTTTATTTCTTTATTACGAGTCACATCATAAAATTTTTCATCTTGAAACCATGTTGTAGTATACTCGTCTCCGAAATTGATAGGAAGTCTTCTTGTTTCATCCCAAATAGCAATTCCGTTAGATATCTCACCATTTGATTTTGATCCATACATACCCAGCTCTTCCCCATAATAAATAATTGGTGAGCCAGGAAGAACCATAAGCATTTCAGCAACTAGCTTTAGTTTATCCATATTTCCATCATATTCTGTTGCCAAACGATTCTCATCGTGGTTCCGTAAAAATGGAGCACTAATAAAGTTCCTATCCAATCCTGCATAAGAATCGTATATTTTTATCAAACTCTTTGCATAGTTTAAATTTCCATTGCTAGCCCCAACAGTTACCACTTTACTTGCTATTGGGAAATCAAGCGGAGAATCTAAACCTATAAAGTATTCTTTTACAATACTTTCGGTTAATAAATTGATTTCTCCTGTAATATAAACATTGGGGTCATATTCTCTCATTTTTTTACGAAAATCTTTCAAGAATAAAATATTATCATAAAAGTCAACACTATAACCAAGATATTCATTTGTGCCATAGAAATGTTGAGCTGCATCTAAGCGGAATCCACCCACTCCATTTTCAATCCAAAACTGACCAATATGATAAATCTCTTCAATAACATCTTCATTAAAAAAATTCAAATCAGGCATGGTATTTGAAAAATAGCCACAATATTTTTGACCATTGGCACTATGCCATATATTTTGTCCCCAACTGCCTAGTTTACCTGTAGTCGCTTGGTCAGTAAAAACATAGTAATCTTTGTATTTTTCATCACCTGCCAAGGCATTTAAAAACCATTCATGTAAGGACGACGTATGATTAATAACTAAGTCAATCATTATGGTAATTCCTTTTGCTTTCGCTTCTTGACATAGGTTTTTAAAATCTTCTAATGTACCATATTCAGGATTCACATCATAATAGTCCATTACATCATATCCATGATAAGTTGGTGATGGGTGAATGGGCATTAACCAAATTCCTGTGATTCCCAAATCAGCTAAATAATCTAGTTTCTCTGTAATGCCGTTAAAATCACCAATACCATCCCCATCACTATCGGCAAAGCTACGGACTAGCATTTGATAATAAACATCATTACGAGGGTTGATCTCGGTTAAATCAGGTGCTTTCTTGCAGCCTTGAGATACAAATAAAATCAATAGTATTAAAATAAAACTTGTAATTTTTCTAATCATTGTGGCTATATCCTTTCAATGAATTTTCAGCTGATGAAGTTCTTCTCATTTCTGTTCGATCTGTGACATATCTTGTTAGTACCACAACCCGAGTTTTAAAGATTAAATCATGAATCGTTCTTCCATCTTCACGATTTGTTGAAACAATACCAGCGATTAATATATATAATCCAAAGCTAAGAATAATAAAGGCACATTTTACAAATTCCCTTAATACCAAATAAAAGCGATTAGGAACTTCCAATGTAGTGGGTACCAATTCTTTAGTATTCTTAATAATCTTAATTTTCTGGATTCTTTTTCCAAAACTTTGACCAGTTCCAAACAAATAAGGAACCAAAGCAACGAGTAAGTAGATGGCTAATACCAGATACTTTTTAATGTTTGCTTCTATATTTAAAGGAATTGTACATAATACTAAGAAAAAAGTGAAAGATGTATCAATAGAAAATGCCCGTAAACGGCGATCAAATGTATTCATATGTTACCTCTTGTATAAATTCTATTTTATATAAAATAGGTGTTTTTGTCAAACGTTTTCACACATGTAATAGTTTTCACAAAAAAAAGCCTTGACAGCCCTTTTAGCCAAGTCTATAATTAGTTGTACAATATAGACAACGAGGTTATATATGAATCCATCTATCATGAATAAACTAGAAAAAATTATGAGTCGTCAGGAATCACAAATTTATTTATATCTTTTAGAAAATCCTGGGCAAACGGTTTACTATATCGCAAAAGCATTGACTATTTCTCGATCTTCTATTTATCCAGTCGTTGAATCGATGTATTCTAAAGGATTTTTATTAAAGTTATCAACCGCAAAGGACGCTTTTTATCCTGAAAATCCCGAAACATTGATTCGAAAACTACGACAGGATTATAATCAAAACTTTGATGAATTACAGGATTCCTTACAAGACATTAAACCTGATGCCAATACTAATTACTTCTTCAACATCGCTAATTTTGATGCCAATCTAGAAAAAGCAAAAGAGTTATTATTAAAAGCAGAAAAAGAAATCTATTTAAATTGTGATTTGGATTTAGAACTCTTTTCAAAAGAATTTCAAATTCTAGCAAGTAAAAATGTTCGTATCATTGTTTTTAGTTTTTCCTTACAGGAATTACCTTATTTAAATATTGAAACTTATTCTTATGGCTATGGAAGACCTAAAAAGCCATCAAGATTGATGGTCGTTTCTGATTATAAAGAGGTTTTAGTTGCTAGTGCGGTTAATAAAAATGATGATTGGATTGGAACAGTAACCAATAATTCTTTAATGGTTAAAATTGTTAGTGAACATATCCATCATGATATCTATTTATATAAAATACAAAATATGTTTCAAGAATTAACAGGTAAAAAACTGTTTGTTCGTGGACAAGATGATTTGTTCTTAAATACTCTCAATGAGAATACCTCATTCTTCGGTAAAGATAAGGAGAAAAAACAATGATCGAAGTAAAAAATATAACCAAAATTTTCAAAAAGCCAATTAGAAAACAAGGAATTGCAGGGATGATTAAAACTCTCTTCTCTAACAAGTATGATTCTGTTGTAGCGGTAAATAATATCTCTTTTTCTATCAATCCAGGAGAAATTGTAGGCTATATCGGTTCTAATGGAGCAGGTAAATCCACTACAATAAAAATGATGTGTGGAATCTTAACCCCTACTAGTGGTCAAATTTTGATTGATGGATTAGAACCCTATCAATCTAAAACCCGTAATAAAGTTGTGAAAAACATTGGCGTTGTTTTTGGACAGCGAAGTCAATTGTGGTGGGACTTACCCTTAATTGAAACGTTTCGCTTGTTGAAACTCATTTATGAAGTTCCCGATGATGAATGGAATGAACGCTTTGAATATTTCAAAGAAGTATTAGATATCGGGAAATTTTTAAATTCTCCTGCTCGGACTTTATCCCTGGGACAAAGAATGCGTGCTGATTTAGCTGCTAGTTTACTTCACAATCCAAAAGTATTGTTTCTCGATGAACCAACCATTGGGCTTGACGTACTGGTAAAAGAAAAAATATTAACAGCCATTAAGGACATTAATAAAAAATTCAATACAACCGTGATAGTGACTACTCATGACATGAATGATATCACTGAGCTTTGTAAGAGAATTATCATCATTGATGAAGGAAACATTTTATACGATGGGCCGATAAAAAATATTAAAAATCGTTTTGGTGATATTAGACATATTTATATTTCTTCTTCAGAGCGAATTAATCTAGAGAATTTCAACGCAACTTTTGATCATAAATTGACCTTTGAAAAAGATGAAAACTTTTTAATCATATCTTTTGATGCTACTATATTGAGTATCAATGATATTGTTAATTACATATTTCAAAATTGTAAAGTTAAAGATTTTAAAATCACCGAAAACACCATTGAAAGTGTTGTAAAGAAAATATATGAAGAAAAATCCGTTTAAAAAGTATTTTGCTTTCATTAAAGGCGGTATTCTTCAAGCCTTTTCTTATAAGTTCTCAATTTTCGGATGGATACTTGGTGATTTTATTCAAATTGTTATTCTTTGCTTCTTATGGATCGCCATTTATCAATATTCCCCAACCACAGAAATCAATGGCTTTACTATGCCAATGATGCTTACCTATTTAATTAGCGCTCGAATTGTTTCTCAACTAGTTTTTTCGGGAGATAGTTTCTGGCAAATTGGTGAAGATATTCGCTATGGCTATATTGCTAACAATCTTATTCGCCCCATTGATTACCGAAAGCGTCTAATGACCATGGACATAGGAAACTTCTTTGGAATCATGATCATTGCCTTTATTCCTATTTATCTACTTAGCGTCACAATCTTACATTTCGTTGTTGGTTCTGAATTTCCAATCTGGTACAATATTCTCTTCTTTTTATTAAGCAGCTTCGCATCACTTTTAATTATCTCTTCTTTTAATTTTATGATTGGGCAACTTGCTTTTTATACCGGAGCGTTGTTTGGAATTGGAATGATTAAAAATGAATTGTTGATGTTTTTGTCGGGGGGTTATTTACCAATCGCCTTTTTCCCTGAAAAAATACAAACAGTTTTAAATATCCTTCCCTTTACCTCTATTCTTCAAACTCCTAATTATATTTTAATGGGGAAATATGGAATCACAGAAACTTTAATAAAAATCCTCATTCAATTTGGATGGGCAATTGTTTTTAACTTGCTTGCTGGTTTAACATTTAAACAAACCATCAAACATGTCACTAGTGTAGGTGGATAAATAATATGAAAAAATACTTTAAATTATATCCTCATTATGTAGCCATGTGCATCAAAACAAAATTAAGTTATAAAGTGGATGCCATCATTGGAGTTGTGTCCTTCTTGATTACGAATATTGTGGCTTTCTCGACCCTTTATCTGACAATTTCTTCCATTCCCTCTCTAAACGGATGGACTTTTGAAAAGATGGCGTTCCTTTATGGTTTTTGTTTGATTCCTAAATCCATCGATCACGTCCTTACAGATGCTATTTGGTGGTTAGGAGGGTGGTCCATTCGTAAAGGGGATCTTGATAAATACCTAATTAAACCCCTTAATCCTCTATTTCAATTAATTGCTGATGATTTTCAATATGATGGCTTAGGTGAATTTATTCTTGGTGTTTTTCTATTGGTCGTTTATGGACCGATGCAAACAATCGTTTGGTCACTAAATAATGTCATCCCTTTGATTATTTGTGGTTTCTTTGCGATTTTTATCTTTACAGCAATTAAACTTATCTTTGCAAGTGTTGCTTTTTGGACAAAACGAAGTATTGAATTAATGACCACGATTTATGAATTATCTAGTTTTACAAAGTATCCCATTGATATTTTTAATCGTATTGTGAAAGTGATCTTAGTCTATATTATTCCTTTCTCACTAGCGATGTATTACCCAATCGATTACTTATATCGAGGAAAATCAATTTGGTTGTTAACACTCTTGATAGTTACTGTAACCATTCTCTTAAGTGTTTTTGCTTATGGTTTATGGCGCTTAGGGCTTAAAAAATATGAAAGTGCAGGAAATTAATATGATAAAAGAAGCAATCAAACATAATCCAAATAGCAACATGGCCTATGCCTATGATACAGATCATCTTCATATCTATCTTCAAACAGGAAAATTAGATATTGATAAAGTAGAAATGTTATTTGGAGACCCCCATGATTGGGTTCCAGTCAATGGACAATATTATTGGATTATTGAAACGAAAGAAAGAAAAGTATTAGAAAAAAAATATACCACTGAGCTCTTTGATTATTGGTTTATCGAAGAAGTTGCCCCTTTCAAACGTGCCAAATATGCATTCATCTTGTATAAAGGAAAGGATGTATACTTCTATGGTAGCAAAAAATTAATTAAGATTGATTTAGAAAATGACAAAAAGATTATTTATGATGGCTTTGAATATTTTTGCTATCCATATATGAATGAAGAAGATATTGTTAAACCTCTTCCATGGATTAAAGATACCATTTGGTATCAAATCTTCCCAGAACGATTTAGAAAAGCCTCAAACACAAAAGGAAATTATCTACCCTGGGGAGAATATCCAAAAGGTATAGACAATAAAATGTTCTTTGGTGGAAATATTTCAGGAATCATAGAAGCCATTCCTTACCTAAAAAATCTTGGTATCAATGGAATTTATTTTACTCCTATTTTTTCTGCTACTTCTGCTCATAAATATGACACGATTGATTATTTCAAAATTGATCCTTCCTTTGGAACCAACCAAGAATTCAAACAAATGGTAAAAGCTTGCCATCAAGCAGGAATTAAAGTCATGCTCGACGCTGTGTTTAATCATTGTGGTTGGTTTCATCCTTATTTTCAAAATGTGATTCAAAAAGGCAAAAAGTCAAAATATTATGATTGCTTTTATATCGAAAGCGATGAAATCATTAACTTCCCTTTAGAAAATAATACCCCAAAGATAGAAGGTCGAATTTATCCTAACTATCGCACCTTTGCCTTTACACCATTCATGCCGAAATTAAAGACTTCTAATCCTATTATGGAAAAATACTTATTGAGGGTTGCGGCCTTTTGGGTCAAGAATTTTGATATTGATGGATGGCGTTTAGATGTATCGAATGAAGTTAGCCACGCTTTCTGGCGTAAATTCAAACAAGTTGTTACTAAAATAAAACCTGATATTTATATCCTTGGAGAAAACTGGGAAGATTCTACTCCTTGGTTAGGTCCAGATCAATTTAATGCTGTAATGAATTATGAGTTAACCTATCCAATTTGGCAATTTTTTACTTTCAAAGATGTTAATCGCATCAATGCTGAAGAATTCAGTTACAAAATCAACGAGATTTTAGTTCGATATCCTCGTAATGTTGCTAGCCAAATGTTTAATTTGATTGACTCTCATGATACGATGAGAATCCTTCATCGAGCAAATCAAAATAAAGAGATTGTGAAATTAGCCTATTTATTCCTTTTTAGTTTTTGTGGATCACCCGCTATTTTCTATGGAGATGAAATAGGTCTCGATGGAGGAAAAGACCCAGACAATCGTCGTTGTATGATTTGGGATGAAGAAAAACAAGACAAAGAATTATTTGCTTTCTTCCAATGGTTAATTTCCCTAAGAAAATCATTCTCTAGTTTCAGTAGCATTGATATCAAATGGCTATATACGAAAAACAATATTCTAATTTACCAAAAAGATGACATCTTCTTCCTGATGAATAACAACAATCAAGAAGAAAGCTTATCTCTTCCAGAAGTCATAAAAAACGTAGAAGGATTCAATCTTTATTCAAACGAAATCGTTCATTTAAAAGAGAGTATTTCCATCAAAGCCTATGGTTTTTTAATTTTCAAAGTAAAATAAAAATAACTAATCAAGAAGACTACACTAATTCTAGTGTAGTTTTTGACTTTTATAGTTGTTTTTGCTATAATGAATCTCGAGGTAAATGTAAATGAAAATTACAATTAGAGAAATCGCCAAAGAAGCAAACGTAAGTGTTGCTACTGTTAGTCGTTGTATTAATAACAAAGGCTATGTTCATGAAGAAACCAAGAAAATTATTGATGATATTGTAAAGAAAAGCGGTTATGTTCCTAATCAATTGGCACGATTATTGTTGAAAAGACGTTCATCCATTATCGGCGTAATAATTCCTCATACCGTTGCTCCTTTTATTGCTGAGTTAATCGATGGAATTGAAAATGAAGCGATTGCCAATGGATTAAAAGTAATGCTATGTATTACCAATAATAATATAGAACGAGAACTAGATTATATTAAAGTCTTTGAAGATTATGTAATCGACGGATTGATTATTTGCTCTAACTTTTTTAATGTTGAAAAAGTAATGAATTTAAATATTCCAATCGTATCAATCGATCATATTCTTGATCCAAGTATTCCTTCTATTACTACTGACAATATCGAAGGCGGTCGTTTAGCTGCAGAAAAACTGATTGAATGTGGAGCGAAGAATTTCGTATTGTTTAGAGGACCATCCTTCTTAATTACCACTTCTGAAAGAACCCTAGGTTTTACAAATGTATTAAAGAAGCATAACATCAATTGGGAATTCTATGATTTTGATTTAGTCGCTCCTGATTCTAGTTTTATTTACAATTATTTACTAAACAATCCTCAAATCGATGGTATCTTTACAACCTCTGATACCTTAGGTGTGATTGTAACGGGTATTCTAAATAAATTAGGACGAAAATTGGGAGATGATATTTTCCTAGTTAGCTTTGACGGCCTTGCTATATCAAGATGGATTTATCCTGCTCTAACTACTATCAACCAACCCATCCAATATATGGGAGTTGAAGCAGTAAATACTTTGTTAAAACTAATTGAGGGAAAAGAAATTTTGGAACAACATCGTATTATTAAAATTTCATTAAAAGAACGAGATTCAACAAGACATAAATAAAAGCACTTTAGAAAGTGCTTTTTTATATGTGCAAATCACTTTACAAAAATGAGCGACTAATATAAAATGATACTATAGAGAAATCTATGAAGGAGGAATTTTTTGTGAAAAAACTAGCTTTTTTTGATACAAAGCCCTATGATCATGTGTGGTTTGATCGTTTTAATACAAACTATGAAATCACTTATATTGAAAATAAATTGAATAAAAACACAGCAAAATTTGCAAAAGGTCATGATGCAGTCTGTGCATTTGTGAATGATGAAATCAGCAAAGATGTGATTGACATTTTATATGAAGAAGGCATCAGAGTGATTGCCTTACGAAGTGCTGGATATAATAATGTCGATGTAAAATACGCTTATGAGAAAATTCATATTGTTAGAGTTCCTGAATATTCTCCATATGCAGTTGCAGAACATGCTATGGCCTTACTACTAACTCTAAATAGAAAAATACATAAAGCTTACATTAGAACTAGGGACTTTAACTTCAGTCTTAATAATTTAATGGGAATAGATCTCCATAATAAAACAATTGGTATCATTGGTACAGGTAAAATAGGAATGACCTTTATTGATATTTGTAAGGGATTCAAGATGAATGTCATTGCTTATGATCCTTATCCTCGTCCTAATAGTGATATTCATTATGTATCATTGCAAGAGCTTTTCCAACAAAGTGACATTATTTCCCTACATTGCCCATTAACAGATGAAACAAAACACATCATCAACAAAGATTCCCTAGCCATGATGAAAAATGGTGTTTATCTAATTAACACTTCTCGTGGGGCTTTAGTTGATTCAGATGCTCTACTTGCAGCATTAAATAGTGGAAAGGTTCGAGGAGCTGGTCTTGATGTTTATGAAGAAGAAAGTGATTTATTCTTTGAAGATTTATCAGGAACCATTGTGAAAGATGACGTATTAGCATTACTAGTGTCGCGTCCTAATGTTATCATTACTTCCCATCAAGCATTTTTTACCGAAGAAGCATTAGAAGCCATTGCAAAAGTGACATTAAGTAACCTTGATGATTTCTTTGCAGATCGTTTTATGAATAATGAAATTTGTTATCGCTGTGAAAAAGCAAAAGACAAACAAAAATGTCTAAGAGAAAGAAACAGTCGCTGCTTTTAAATAATACAAAATGAGAAAATCCTCTTATAAAAGAGGATTTTTATTTTTCTTTATAAATCTTTAACAAGTACCAATGGTTCAACGATGATAATATTACCTCCAACAAACTCCACTTCTGTTAATATATCATACCCAGCTTCAACATCAAGCTCTTTCGCTTCGCCAAAGTTAAAAATACCTGTATATAGTTTATGATCTTTCTGATAAGTAATCTTTAAAATATCGGTTGATAAACAAGAAACATCCATAACTCCATTTACATAATTAGTCTCTTTCTTTAATTTTCCTAATTTTTTCATCATAGTAGCAATATTAGCTCTATTATAATTACTCCAATCGATTTCATCATACTCAAATAAATCAGGGCGATTGCTTGCTCCACATTCTTGGCCATTAAAAATAAATTGAGCACCTTTTAGAAAGTACATCATGGCTGTAGCATTTCGTAATATCACATCATTCCTACAATACGAAGCTGCTCGAGGAAAATCGTGATTTTCTAAATACTTTAGTTTCACATAATTTTTTGGATAAATTGTTTCTTGTCTTACTAGATCCTCCGCCCATTTTTGTAATGTGCTAGTTCCTTTTAGATAATTCCCAAAGTCATCAAAAATATCATAATCATAGCAAATATCAAACACTTGAAAAACTTCTGAATCACTACAAGCATCATATCCCAAATCACGCAAATATTTGATAAAACCTGGATGTACACTCTCAGAAACATATAACAAATTAGGAAATGATTTGGTTAATTCCTCGCGAGCTCGCTTCCAAAAAGTTAATGGTATAATTGGAGCTACGTCACAGCGAAATCCATCGACACCGATTCTTGCCCAATAAGTTAATACATGAATCAATTCATCTTCTAATGCCTTATTATTATCAAATTTAAAATCAATAATGTCCCACCAATCACCTACGCGATTACAAAAACTACCATCTTCTTTATGGTAATACCATTCTGGATGAGTTTTAGTATAATCCGCGTCATGTGATGTATGATTAAAAACAATATCAATAATTACTTTCAATCCCTTTTTGTGGGCTTCTTCTAAAAGATGAGTAAAATCTGTCATTGTTCCTAGATCTGGATCTATTTCATAGTAGTTTTTAATGGAATAAGGACTACCAATATTTCCTTTTCTATTCTTCTTACCAATTGGATGAATGGGTAACAATTGAATGATATCCACTTCTAATGTTTTGATTTCATCCAGTTTTTCAATGACTCCTTGAAAATTGTGTTTCTTGGAAAATTGACGAACAAATACTTGGTAAAATATTTTATTGCGCAATTCAATCGATGTGTTAAGTGCCATAATTCCCCTCCTCTTTCTATATGTCAATTATAGTATGTTATTTTTTCTTTTTCAAGGGAAATAAAAAATGTGAAAACCTTCTTACTAAGTTCTTTCATTTGTGTTATAATACTACAAACAGGAGAAAAACAATGATTACAATCAAACTATCACCAACAAACCTCGACTTTTTCCAACAATATCAAGTATTATTAGATACTTATCAAGAAGAAACACAAATCTTTATTGCCAATTTACAAAACAATTTAACAGACGAATTGCTACCTAAGGTGGCTTATCGTGGAGGAGTATATTGTGATGGTAAATTAGAATTGTTGTTTTTAAATGCCAACCCCCATAACTTAGTTTTATTTAGTGAACACCATCAACCCACTGCTATTAAAGCCCTAGTTCAAGATATAATAGAGCAAAAAATTGAAATCAAAGGTATTCTTGCTGATAAAGAGGTTTGTGATATTTTTATTGCTGAATATCAAATCATATACCCCACTGAATTTGTTCTTAAAACTGCAATGGATATCATGCGTTTAGATCATTTGATTAAACCAAAGTTACAAGGAAAATTAGTTTGTTCTGGTATAGAGGAAACTGATTTTATCCTTGATTGTCTTTATAATTTCAACAAGGAATGTTTGCACGAAGATATCCCTTATTCTGAACTCATCACAAGATATCAAGATAGAATTACCAATCACAAATTTTACATTTACTACAACGAGGATAATATTAAAACATCCATTGTTATGTTAAGTCGTGATTTAAAAGACGGAAAAGCTGTCACTGCTGTCTATACTTATCCTGAATTTAGGGGAAAAGGGTATGCTACTTCCATGATGTATTATGCTTGTGAAATTATATTTCAACAAGGATTTCAATATGCCACGTTATTTGTTGATAAAAGCAATCCTATTTCCAATCGAGTTTATGAAAAAATCGGATTTCGTGTCTTAACAAACACTTATGACTATCGTCTAAAATAAAAAGCCTCTAATATGAGGCTTTTTGTTGTTTATTTTTCAACAGTTCTTGTTGCGATGATATTTGCTCCTAATCCAAGTACATTGTTGATTAAAACATCTTTAATGGTAATGGGTGCTACGGCTTCAATTTTATTAATTTCTGCCATTACATCAAATATTCTATCCTTTGGAATCGGTTTATCCGTACGAACTGGTAATCTTGTAATAAACTCACTCTTTATTTTTACTGTAGAAGTAACCATTCTAACTGGATTAGTTGCTTCACTAATACCATAAGTCTCTCCTCGTTTACAGCTATTACCCGTGACTTTTAAATTGTCATCTACTTCTAAATGACAGCCTTTTGGGCAAACAATACAGATAAATTTACGCATCTAGAACCTCCAATGTTAATTTACCCGCTTCTAAGCTATCCTTCGTTAATTCTAGGCTTTCCATCTCAGCAGGGAGCAAATATAACTTCTTTATTTTTTTAATTTCTTTTCCGTTTAGAGATACTTTTAAGAAAACATTTAAATAAGGTTTTGCAACTCTAAAGTTTAACAGCACTTTATCAATATGATTTAAGTTAATCTTACTTGGCATAATATAAGAGACACCATTTTTTGCTTCTAGTTCTAATGTTTCTTGTTCTTCTTTCAACTCACCTTTGATATAGCGACTAGCAAATACTCCTGCGCGATCACCTTCTCCACTAACAAAATCAACCAAGTCATGAACATGTAAGCCATTTCCACAAGCAAATATTCCAGGAATACTTGTTTGTAAACTTTCATCAACGATAGGTCCTTTGGTTTTTGGATGAATGGCAACACCAATATTTTCTAATAAAGGATTAGAAGGAATTAGTCCCACGGATAATAATAGGGTATCTATTTCAAATTCTTTTTCTTTACCGGGAATAAATTGAAATTGATCATCTACTTCACCAAGAATAATCTTTTCTACTCGTTCCTTACCAATAATTTTCTTCACGGTGTGATGTAAATATAAAGGAATGTTATAATCTTGCAAACATTGAACAATATTTCGATTCAAACCATTGGAATATGGCATTAACTCAGCAACACCCAATACTTCAGCACCTTCTAGTACCATTCGGCGAGCCATAATTAAGCCAATATCACCACTACCTAGAATAAAGACTTTCTTTCCCACCATATAGCCTTCAATATTTAAATATCGTTGAGCTTGTCCTGCCGTCATGACTCCTGAAACACGGTCTCCTGGAATACTAATAGCTCCTCTGGTTCTTTCGCTACAGCCCGTTGCACAAATAATGGCTTTGGCTTTGATGATTTGATAGCCATCCTTAGCATTTGAATAATGCACTTCTAAGTTTGGCGTGATTTTCAACACCATAGCTGTAGTTTTATATTCGATTTTTCTTGCTTTTACTTCTTCAATATACTTTTCTGCGTATTCAGGGCCAGACATTTCTGTTTTAAATTGATGTAAACCAAATCCATTATGAATGCATTGAAGTAAAATTCCACCAAGATAAGGGTCTTTTTCTAAAATGACTATTTTATGGATTCCTTGGTCATAAGCACTAATAGCTGCTGCTAATCCAGCTGAACCACCACCAATTACAACTAAATCATAATGTACCATCATTCTCACCCTTAGTCTTATTCTTTAGGATATAAGATCCTTTATTATTAAATCTGACATCATTCATATCTATTTTTAATTCTCTTGCTAATATTTTCATGACTAGAGGTTCGCAAAAACCGCCTTGACATTTACCAAAACCAGGTCGAACACGTTTTTTAACTCCCTTAATTGTTCTAGCACCACAATTACGATGAATTGCATCAACAATTTCACCCTCAGATACTTGTTCACAACGACAAATCATATTAGCAAATTGAGGATTTTGCTTAATTAATTCACTTCGTTCAGCAAGTGTTTTTTTATTTAGGCGATATAGGGGTCGTCTTGTTTTTTGATAGTTTACTTTTGGAATCAAATTGATTTTTTCCTTAATCATTGCTTCTACTTCTAAAGAGGTCGCAGGAGCACTAGCAAGTCCTGGTGATTGCATTCCCAGTAAATTAATAAATCCAAAAATTGGTTGGTTAATGACAAAATCATTGCTTTCATGATAAGCACGTAACCCAGCAAATTGTCTAATTAAATGCTGCATAGGAATCGCATCAACTAAACGATATGCTTGTTCAAGAACCTCATTTAACGTTTCTTTGCTTGTTGATTCGTCATCTTTTTCCCCAACAAAAGTACTTGATGGCCCTATTAAATAATTACCATGAGTAGATGGGCTGATTAAGACACCTTTTCCTTTACTAGTAGGAACACTAAATAAAGTATGAGTTACATAAGGTTCTGTAAAATGATCTAATACAAAATACTCCCCTTTTCTTGGCGTTAGCTTTTCTTGATTAGGACAAACCATATTATTAATTTCATCAGCAAACACACCGGCAGCATTCACTACCACTTTTGCTTGATAGGTTTCTTGATCAGTAACGACTTGAAATCCTTCCTTCAACTTAAAAATTTGTTTTACTTCTTCTTCAAGATGAAGAAAAACTCCATTGTCCATGGCATTTTCCATCAAAGCAACACATAATTCAAAGGGATTGATAATTCCAGAAGTCGGAGCATATAAGGCTTTCTTTGCTTTTTTCGTAGCGAAAGGTTCTATCTCTCTTAATTGGTGTTCATCTAAAATGGTAAATGGGACTTTATTACCCATTGCATTCGTTGTTAATTTATCTAGTACAGCAATTTCTTCCTCATTACAAGCGATGGTAATGGAACCAATCCGTTTGAATTCAACATCCAAATCCTGACAAATCTCTTCATATAAACTATTTCCCATTACATTAAGTTTTGCTTTTAGTGTGTTAGGATTAGGATCATACCCAGAATGAATGATGGCACTATTTGCACCACTTGTTTCATTACCAACATCACTTTCTTTATCTATTACTAAAATCTTTAATTGGTATTTTGCTAATCGATAAGCTACAAAAGCTCCATTTACTCCTGCACCAATTATTATGATATCAAACATGGTTTTGCCTTCTTTATACTTTGAATTCTCGCGTTGCTTTAATCGCTGTCTTCCAACCTGAGTATAATCTTTCTCTCTCTTCAGAATTTATTTTGCTTAAAAATATTTTATCTACTGTGTGATATTTCACTACTTCTTCTTTATTTACCCAAACTTTAACCGCTAAGCCAGCTAAGTAAGCAACCCCTAATGCTGTTGTCTCTAAACAAGCTGGTCTAATTAGTTTTAGATTAAGAATGTTCGATTGAAATTGCATTAAATAATCGTTGACACTCGCTCCACCATCAACCGCTAAACTTTCAATCTTGATCCCTGTTTCTTCCTTCATCACTTCCATTAAATCTTTTGACTGGTAGGCAATGGATTCTACAGCCGCTGTAATGAAATGTTCCTTCTTTGTAGCACGAGTTAGACCAAAAATAGATCCACGAACATCATCATCCCAATATGGAGTACCTAAGCCAACAAAAGCAGGGACAAAATAAACTCCATCACTGCTGGAAACTCTTTCTGTATAGGCTTCACAATCCTTTGACTTTTCAAATAAGCGCATGTTGTCACGTAACCATTGGATCACAGAACCTCCAACAAAAACAGAGCCCTCTAGAGCATATTCAACTTCATCTCCTATTTTCCAAGCGATGGTTGTTAATAATCCTTTATTAGAAAAAACAGGTTTATGTTTGGTATTCATTAACATAAAGCAGCCTGTTCCATAGGTGTTTTTTAAACATCCAATATTAAAACAACAATGGCCAAACAAAGCAGCTTGTTGATCACCGATGATTCCCGCAATTGGAACATCTGCACTTTCATCTATTTCCCATAATTTGCTTGCAATTCCGTAAATTTCACTATTACTTCTTACTTCTGGAAGAATACAAGCTGGTATCTTCAATAAATCTAGAATTTCTTGATCCCATTCTAGCGTTTTAATATTATACATCATCGTTCTAGAAGCATTCGATGGATCAGTAATATGTAGGTCTCCATTGGTTAATTTCCAAACTAAAAACGTATCAATGGTTCCAAAAAGGATTTCTCCTTTTAGAGCTCTTTCATAAACACCAGGGACATTGTTGAAAATCCATTTGACTTTGCTCGCAGAAAAGTAAGGATTAATAATCAACCCTGTTTTTGCTTTGATCATATCTGCATAGCCATCAGCAATTAACTGTTCACAGATTTTTTGTGATTGCCGACTTTGCCATACAATCGCATTATAAACTGGTTTCCCTGTTTTCTTATCCCACAAAACAGTTGTTTCCCGTTGATTTGTTATACCAATCGCAGAAATATCTTTTAGTTGCAAACCACTTTTAAATAGTGCTTCTTTGATTACCTCATATACTGTTTCCCAAATTTCCTCTGGATTATGTTCAACCCAACCACTCTTTGGGCATATTTGACTAAATTCCATCTGCGCAACACTAACAATTTCACTTGCTTTGTTGAAAATGATTGCTCGTGTACTAGTGGTACCTTGGTCGATTGCTAAAACATAATTTTTCATATGCCACTTCCTTTTCCCTTGTCACTTATCTTTTATATCATATCATATTTAGCCTTTATTTTCAATAAAAATGGTGGATTTAATGAAAAAACAAATCCCTTTTCATGTAAGGATTTGCTTTTTTATATTTCTTTATTCCCCAAGCTGGCGAATAATATTTTTCTCCCAACTATAGGTAAAATACTCTTTTAAACCAACAACAATTCGAATCACAGATTCTATTTGCATCACAAGGAATAAAATTGCAATATTTGTGATTCCAAGGAATCGGTAACCAATAAAAGCAATTGGTAATCCCACAATCCACATGATTCCACAATCCATGAACATCACAAAGCGACTACGACCGCCGGCTCTAAAAATAGCAAATAAAACATTAATAAACATCTTTAGTGTAATTCTAACTGCAAATACATACATTAGTGTTACTGCAATTTTTATACTGGCGTCTGTTACTTCGTTGCTACTAAATAAGGCAACCATTGGCTTTGCTGTTAGAATAACTATGATTCCCATAATGACTGAGCAATAGGCACCTAACTTAACAAAATTATTTCCGTATTCCTTTGCTTTTTCATAATCATTTGCCCCAAGACAGGCTCCTGTCATCGAAGAAACAGCAGCACTTAAGCCATAAGAAACAGCAAATAATACACCGATAACTGTTTCTGATATTCGATACCCTTCATAAGAATCTGTTCCTAGTTTATTGAAAATAACAATATAAAGCATAGAGCCAATACTAAACAAACTCTCATTGATTAATAGCGGGATTGATTTTCTCATTACTTGTTTCATAAACCTCTTATCTAGACACTCAATAAAATCAATCGGTTTAGACATAAAGATTTGTTTAGAATAGATTCCATAAACAATATTGTAGCCTAGATTAAACACGCAAGAAATAACTGTTGCAAGGGCTGCTCCTTCAATACCCATTTTTGGGAAGATCCAAACCCCATAAATCAGTAACCAGTTAAATAATACATTGATGACTGCTGAGACTGTTTGAATGATAAAATTCATTTTTGTATCTTGAATGTTTCGATAAGCAGTAGAAAATGCAGCGGATAACAAATTAGGAATGTAAGATAGAGCCACTATTTTGGTATATCGAATCCCTATATCTAATACAATAGGATCATCAGTAAATAGTTGTAATACCTGTTTTGGAAAGAAAAGACCAAGGATTGTAAAAAAAGCACCTAATATAAATGCTAAGATTAATAATAGGGCAAATGTTTTACGAATGCTCTTTTCCTTTTTGTCACCAAAAAATTGAGCAATAAACATCCCTACTCCAACTGAGAAAGCAAACATCACTGTTCCACTGATATTGCTAATTTGGCTCGCTAATCCTACTCCAGAAATTCCTCGGGGAATATACTTCACCATAATAGTATCCGCAATACCAAAAGATGTAATTAATAAGTGACTTAGTAGAATAGGTAACCCTATCGTTATAACTTTTCTTGTAAACTCTTTACTCATATTTTAATTACCACCGATTTAGTATTTTACTCCTTTTTTGATTTATTTGCAAGACAAAACTTTTTTATTAAAGGATTTCATGATTTTACTATAATTCGTATAAAAAAAGATATAGAAAGTAAATTTTCATACTATTTTATCAGGTTATTTTTGTGTTAGTAGAAAAATATATTTCCTGTTTTTTTCTTATAATAACTATGACATTTCAATTTAAAAGCGGAAATAATTGTTAAACACAAATTGACATATAATAAAAGTAGTGCTATGATAAAAAAGAGGTATGTGTTATGGACTCCTATCATGAAAGAAAAAAGAAATTTTGGGATAAAGAAAAAAGACTTCTTGTTCAAAAACTAATGTCTTCTTTCGCAATTACTATTGTTATTGCCGTTGTTGCTATAACCATTATCGCTAAAATTCCAAAAGCTAAGATTATTAAAGCAGAGGCTTTTGGAAACGATATCTATTATGAAGTCGAAGTAATTGATGAAGACTATAAAATTATTTGTGGAAGCCTCGCTATTGTTGCATCAAATGCTACGGAGTATCATGAATCCTTATTGGAGATAGGAAATCAATCAGGAAGCTTCGGTAGTTTAAAATCTAATACTACTTATGAAATTGCTATTTACGCTGACTATGGTTATGGAAAAGGAGTCTTAGCATCTAGTAAGGTAACTACTCTTGCAAATTATGGTGGTAAAATTACCAAATGGCAAAATATCACTTCCAATACTTCTGATATGAATGAAACACTTCAATACAATGTCTATACAAGTTATAATGATTTAAAAGGAGAAATAAGAAGTGTAGTATTGAAGTATGCTTATATCTACCAAGATATGTTAACGGACGAATTATATATTCCTAGTAGCGATGAGTATCAAGAAGTAACTATCACTGAACAGCAAGAGACAACGTTACTATCCGATATTCCTAATGGAAATGTTCGTGTATATTTAATTTTTGAAGCAACTCTTATCACATCAGAAGTAGTTATTTTAGATCAGACGTATTTTGATACTCCTTTGAAATTATACTCTTCTCTATATGTTAGTGATGTGGGTCCTAATTACCTATTGATTAGTTTTTATCCTGATTATTATCAGCGACAAGATATTGTTTATTTTGTAAATCTAATTAAAAATGGAGAGGTGATTGAACAGAAAATCTTTACTATTAGTGATTTTTCACAATCAAGCAACCATGAATATCTTGAAAGTGAGTCTCTTATAAAATTCAGTAATTTATCAACTCTGTCAAATTATCATCTACAATTAATCGCACAATATCCAAATCTCACAACAGGGAAAGAAGAATACCAAGAACTTATTTTCTTTGATACTTCTACTACCCCCTCTTATAAGATAAATTTTGAATCTTCAAAAATAGAAAACACTATTAACTTAGAGATTAATTTGCAAGATCCTAATATGGTATTTAGTAATTTTACTTATTATGTAATAAAAGTAGTTGATGATGTAGAAACTTACCTATCTTCAGGTACTATAGAAATGAATCCATTAGAAAATGATACATATCAAGGATACTTATCAGAAAATATTGAATCAGGATATCAATATAAAATTGTTATATATGCTACAAAAACAATTCATCCATCACTTATTTATGAGTGGTGTTTCATAAAAGAAATCGTGTATTAGCAAACGAAAGGAGAATATATGTTAAAGTTTAAAAATAAAAAAGAAAAAGTAAGGTTTTTTGTCATTGCTGGTTTAATTTTTGTCTTTGTTTTACTAGGAGTCTTAACACCCATTATCTTTAAAGGGACAACATTTGATACTGTAATTTCTAATAGTATCGGTAAATTCTTCAATATTGTAAAATTTTTCTCCGATAACTACATTAACATATTGGAAAGTATTGCCATTATTGTTTTTATGTGGATTATTAATCAAGTGTTAAAATTAATTTTAAAACTTCTTACTAGAAAAGGTAACCATGGAGAAACAATAGGAAAACTTTTATTAAGTGTAGTAGCCTATGGTAGTGTCATTGTCACTTTATTCTTAATTCTGAGTGCTTGGGGAGTTCAAACACCCACTCTTCTTGCAAGTGCCGGTATTTTGGGATTAGCAGTCAGCTTTGGTGCTCAAAGTTTAATAGAAGATATTTTTGCTGGGTTATTTATTATTTTTGAAAAGCAATATGTGGTTGGTGACGTAATCCAAGTCGGTGATTTTCGTGGAACTGTCATTGAAATTGGTATTCGTGTTACTAAAATAGAAGATATCAATGGCGATATAAAAACAATAAACAATTCTGATGTAAGAGGTGCAATTAATACTTCTAGTTGTTTATCTCCTGCAATTTGTGATATTTCTATCAGCTATTCAGCTGATTTAGAAAAGATTGAGAAGATTATTGAATCTAATCTACAAAAAATGAAGGATGAAATTCCAGCAATAGCTGAAGGGCCATATTACAAAGGTGTCCAATCATTAGCAAATTCTTCTGTTATAATTCGAATCTATGCAAAGACACTGGAGAATAATAAATACCAGGTTGTTCGTGATATGAATCGTTTTATGAAAGTATTATTTGATAATAACGCTATTGAAATTCCTTTCCCACAATTAGTAGTTCATACTCCTAAAGAGGAAAAAAATGAATCCAAATAAAAAACAGCTATATAGCTGTTTTTATTTTACTTTTATATAACATTGATAATAGCAACTTTTAAATACATTGCTTCATCAATTCCTATTAACGTTGCATGATCTTTGCCCTGGCTACGAAGTTCCACCATACGTGCAGTTACCTTGGCTTCTATAATACTATCTTTTATCATTTCTAGGAACAAATTTAATGTTAAGTGTTGAGAGCAACTGCAGGTAATTAAATACCCCCCCTTATTTAAACATTTCAAAGCCGCGATATTAATATCCATATATCCACGATAGCCAGCCTTTACCGTGTCTTTACTTTTCGTAAATGCTGGTGGATCAAGAATAATAACATCAAATTTTCTTTTTTCCTGTTTATATAGACGTAATTGTTCAAATACATCAGCAGTAATAGTTTCAATATTAGTAAATCCATTTAATTTTGCATTTTCTTGCAATTGCTGGATAGCTAAAGAACTAATATCGACTGCTGTTATTTTTTTGGCCTGATATTTACTCGCACAAAGTGAAAAACCTCCAATATTTGAAAAACAATCAAGAACTTCTTTATTCTTCACATAATGTTTTAAATTATCACGATTTTCTTTTTGATCAAGAAAATAGCCGGTTTTTTGTCCATTCTCCAGATCAATTAGTATCCTAATTCCGTTTTCAATAATTTCAATATGCTGAGGATTAAACTCTCCATATAGTTTTCCCTTTGTTAATGGAAGCCCTTCTTTTTCTCTCACGCTAACATCACTACGCTCATAAATACCTAAAGGATGGAAAATTTCAATTAGAATTTCAATAATCATAGCTTTACGAACTTCCATTCCCAATGCTAAAAATTGAACAACCAAATAATCACCATATTTATCAACAATTAATGCTGGTAATAAATCCGATTCTCCAAAAACAACTCGGTAATTATTGCTATATCCTAAAGATAAGCGATAATCATTACTATCTTTAATTCTTTGATAGAAAAAATTACGGTCGATTGGTGTTTCATCCCGAGTTAGAATTCTGACCAATATTTTAGAAGTATGATTAATATAGCCATAACCGATAAAACGTTGATCATAACTAACAACCTTAGCAATACTACCTTGCATATCGTGCCCTTCTATTTTTTGGACCTCATTGGCATAAACCCAAGGATGGCCTTCTATAATTCTTTTTTCTTCCCCTTTTTTTAATATCACAGTATACATAGCTTATCTCCTAACATAATTGCTTATATAGCATATCACAATACCCTACAAATTACAATTTTTTTGTCGATTTTTAAATCTAAAAACTATAATAATAAAAGTGATTAAATAAAAATATTTAATCACTAACTTATTAATATAATCAAGGCTGTTTTCGGATCGATAGTTATTTGATCCTCTATTTTCATTTCATTAATTAAATCAAAGCCTTTCTCAAGTTTATAATGATAATCATAATGACTATTATTCACTATGGTTACTACTTTATGACTTCCTTTTATTCTTGAAAAAGCAAAAACACCATTCTCACAAATCTCTTCTTGATAAGTACCATCAATATAAACACGATTTTGTCTAATCTTTCCTAGTTTGGTGAACCATTCAAAAATGATATCATCAAAGCGATCCCATGGCATACATTTTCGGCAAAAAGGATCTTTAAAACCCTGTAGGCCTACTTCATCTCCATAAAATATGGAAGGAACACCTGGTAGTGTATATTGGAGTACTGTAGCCATTTTTAATTTTTGGCGAGCACTATAATATTCTTCTTTCGACATCACATAGTTAGCTTGTTCCTCTTTGCTTAGGTAATGATAGTCAATGGATGATAGTTGTGTTAGTAATCTCACGGTATCGTGTGTTGATAGAATATTCATGAGACTATCGAGAACATGCTTTGGATAATTATTGATAATGGTGCGAATTTTATCACGTAAACCTATATAATTATTATTCATAATATAATCAATAATTGCTGTTCTAAAAGGATAGTTCATGACTGAGTCAATTTGTTCTCCAGAAAAATAGGATCTGCGTTTATTATATGCTATCTTATTAGAAGCATCTTCCCATACTTCTCCAATCATAATATTTTCTGGATTATTGGTTTTCACTGTTTCCTTGATTTTCTTAATGAACTCATCATCTAATTCATCAATGACATCAAATCGCCAACCACTTGCACCCAAATTAAGCCATTTATTTAAAACTCCATCTTTACCTGTGATAAATTCAATAACTTCAGGATTCTTTTGATTCAAGGTAGGAAGATTTTTAAAATTCCACCAACATTCATACGAATTCGGAAACGACTTAAATTTATACCAATGATAATAGGGTGATTTTTTTGATTGAAAAGCTCCTACACTAGGAAAGGTATTGTATTTATTGAAATAAACACTATCTCTACCTGTATGATTAAAGACTCCATCCAGAATGATTTTTATTCCCTTTGCTTCCGCTGTTCTACATAGTTCAATAAAATCAGCTTCACTTCCAAACATAGAATCGATTTCAAGATAATCACCCGTATCGTATTTATGATTAGAATAAGCAGTAAAAATTGGATTCAAGTAAATCATTCCCACATGTAAACTCTTTAAAAAATCTAGTTTCTGGGTAATTCCTTTTAAATCACCACCAAAAAAATCATTATTTAAAATCACACCATCTTGAGAGGTATGATTTGGATTTTCATACCAATCTTGATGCATAATTGCATAATCCTTTGGTGGATTCGTGCCACCTTTATAAAAGCGATCAGGGAAAATTTGATAAATAATTTTACCTTTAAACCAATTTAATTTTCCTAAAAATGATCCGTGGACACTTAATTGCCAACATTTTGGTTGGTCATCTGTTTGAATCGCATCAAGGCTATCGCTTGCTGAAATAAAATGTTTCCCATAACAATCATAAAATTCAAAATGATACCAATAGATTCCCACCTCATCTATTTTAAAGTTAGTTTGGTAGATGTTGTAATCATCTTGTTCATCTATTTTATTTAGGTTATAGACCTTGTAATCATCAGAAAAATCTTTATGAATAAAAATTAATAAATCACTAATTCCATAGTTTTTAGTAATATTAATAGTGATGCTAATCACATCACTATTTTTTACTGCTCCAACTGGATTTTTATGGTATTTATTAATTGGATTAAATCTAATTTCATTCATATTATTTAATCACTTTAATGTTCCAAATTCTTTCAGCATATTCTCGAATACTTCTATCGGCTGAGAATATTCCTGCTTTTGCAATGTTAACCAATGACATTTTATTCCACTTTTTACGATCTTTATATGTTTCATCCATTAAATAATGAACTCTCATATAATCATCAAAATCAGCTAAGCACATATATGGATCTGCAATTGGATAATTACTTAATAAATATCCCTTTATATTCGAGAAGGATTGATTATTAAAGCCTAAATCCAAACGATCTAATACTCGTCTTAATCGTTGATTTGAATCGTAAAGGTTCTTTGCATTATAACTCTTTGACCACAATTCCTTCACTTCTTCCGTTTTCATACCAAACAAGAAGATATTTTCTTCCCCTACTGATTCTGTAATCTCAACATTAGCCCCATCAAGAGTACCAAAAGTTAATGCTCCATTAATCATAAATTTCATATTACCAGTACCACTTGCTTCTTTACCTGCTAATGAGATTTGTTCACTTACTTCACTAGCTGGGATTAAGATTTCAGCTGTCGTAACATTATAATCTTCAACAAAAACAACATTTAGTTTCTCTTGCATTGCTGGGCGTTTAGCTATTTCGCTAGAAATACAGCAAATCAACTTGATAATGTCCTTCGCAACATAATAGGTTGGGGCTGCTTTTGCTCCAAAGATAAAGGTTTGTGGGGTCATTTCTAAATTAGGATTATCTTCTAGGTCAATGAACAACGCGATAATCTTCAATGCATTTAATAATTGACGCTTGTACTCATGTAATCTCTTTACTTGGACATCAAATCTCGTTTTTGGATCTACAGTGATTCCTGTTTTCTTATATAAGTATTTTGCGAATTCACATTTGTTTTGATATTTTATTTTCTCTAAACGATTTAAGACTTCCTCATCATCATAATACTTCAATAAATCAACTAGTTTTTGAGCGTCTTTATGATAATCGAAACCTATCTTTTCATCTAGTAATTCCACTAGATTAGGATTTGATTGGCATAACCAACGACGATAAGCAATTCCGTTTGTTACATTGGTAAATTTTTCTGGTGTTAAACGATAGAAACCATTAAAAATACTGTTTTTAATAATCTCACTATGCAAAGCAGAAACACCATTGACAGTATGAGAAGCAATGACACTTAAATTAGCCATCCGAACTTGGTTATCCCAAAGAATAGCTAATTCTTTATAACAGCTTTCATCTACGCCTTCACATTTGACTTCATCAATAAACCGTTTATTGATTTGTTTAATAATAATATATATTCGCGGGATTATCTTTTGAATTAATTCTTCTGACCACTTTTCTAAGGCTTCTGCAAGTACTGTATGGTTGGTATAAGCAACTGTCTTCTTTACAATATCCCAAGCATCATCAAAAGAAACATCGTATTCATCCATTAAAATTCTCATTAACTCTGGAATACATAGAGCTGGATGCGTATCATTGATATGAATCGCAACATATTTTGGTAAGCTACGTACATCTCCATAATAACGAATGTGGTCTTTAATAATATTTTGAATAGAAGCACTCACCAAAAAGTATTGCTGTTTAATTCTCAATGCTTTTCCTTCATAGTGATCATCCGATGGATATAGGATTTTTGTAATCAAATCCGCATCATTGTAATCGCGCATGGCTTGTAAATAATCCCCTTGTGTGAATGAATTCAAATCAAAATTACGAATATTTCGACTTCTCCATAATCGAAGCACGCTAATTGCATTGCTGTTTGCTCCAGAAACCATCATATCATAAGGGACTGCTTCTACCTCTTGGTAGTTCTTATAATCATAAACTATCTTACCTGCGATATTTTTTTCTTCAACATTTCCATTAAATTTTACGGTAAGAATCTTATCTTCGCGCATCAATAACCAAACTTCACCACCTGGTAACCATACATCAGGCAATTCTGTTTGCCAACCGTCAACTATTTTTTGTTTGAATAATCCATATTCATAACGTAAAGAAAATCCCATTGCAGGATAATCTTGACTAGCAAGAGCATCTAAATAACAAGCACCAAGTCGTCCTAAGCCACCATTTCCTAGTCCTGCATCTGGTTCTCTTTCATATAGATCATCTAAAGTATAACCATAACTCTTCATGGCTTCTTTAAATTCTTCTATCAAACCCAGATTGTATATATTATTTTTTAACGACCTACCCATTAAGAATTCCATTGATAGATAGTAAACTCTTTTTCCCTTCGTTTCCTTTACTTTGCCATTAAAAACCTTACGTTTGCGACGTAAAATGTTATTAACAACAGTAGCTGATGCCTTATATAATTGATCAAGGCTTGCATCAGCTGCTTGGACTCCGAAAAGCATAGTTAGCGCTTCTTCTATTGAATCCTTAATTGATAAATTTCTCATGTACTCTGTCATATTGTTACTCTCCTAGTTCTAATACATTATTTCTTGTTGATGTTTTGATACATCTCGATATAATCATTTGCCGATTTATTCCAAGTAAAATCTACCATCATTGCTTTCTTAGCTAACTTTACAAATTCTTCTGGCTTTTGAAACAAATCAACAGCTTCCTTTATTTTTTCTAACATTTTATACGAATCGTAATCTTTAAAAACAAAACCATTGCCATCACTACTATAATCTTTAATAGAATCAAAGAGTCCACCTGTTGCTCGAACAATTGGAACTGTTCCATAACGGCTAGCAATCATTTGACTTAATCCACATGGTTCCATTTTTGATGGCATTAAAAATAAATCTGAACCTGCATAAATTCGTTTTGATAATTGATTATTAAAGGTGATTAAGGTTGATACACGTCCAGGATACCAGCTTGCAAACTCTCTAAACTTATCTTCATAGTACTTATCACCCGTGCCTAATAAGACAAATTGAACGTTTTCTTTCATAATATCATGAAATCGATCAACGATTAAATCAATGCCTTTATGCTGTACTAAACGGCTAACCGCACTAATCAAACATGTGTTTTCATTTATTTCTAATCCTAAAGCTTTTTGTAATTCTTTCTTATTCTCTAGTTTTCCAGAAAAACTATCGATATCATAATTAACCTTTAATGCTTTATCTGTCATTGGATTATAGAATTCAGTATCAATACCATTAATGATTCCGAATAATTTTTGATTGTTAATGCGAATAATATGCTCTAGTCCACACGCATAGGCTGTCGTAGAGATTTCTTTTGCATATCTAGGGCTAACCGTAGTAACCACATCACTACAAACAATAGCACCTTTCATCAAATTAATTAATCCATTATATTCTAATATTCCTGTATAAGATTCATCAATACCAATTACATTTTCCAAGAAAAACTTGTCATAAATTCCTTGATATTCGATATTATGAATGGTAAAGATTGATTTGATATCCATTAAATATCCCTGTTTTTTGTATAAAATATCTAAATATACATTAACTAAAGCAGTATGCCAATCATTTGTATGAATGAAGTCAGGATAAAACTTCATAACTTCCATTGCTGCAAAAACAGCTTTGGAAAAATATGCAAATCGTTCTCCATCATCATAGTATCCGTATAATTGATCGCGGTCGAAATAATACTTATTATCAATAAAGTAATATTCTACATCATCTTTTGTGATGGTATAAACTCCACAATAAACACTTCTCCAAGCCAACACAACTGTTGTAGAACCGACCAAGGTTAGTTCACTAGCATAATTTTCGTGAATGGTCTTATAAAGAGGCATCAATACTTTTACTTTATAGTTCTTATTAGCTTTCATAATTGCCTTAGGTAAACTTCCAGCAACTTCTGCTAATCCTCCTGTTACCGCAAATCCTTTGCATTCGGATGTTACATACAAAATCTTTTTAATGGCCATGTTATAAAATTCCTCCCTTTTTAACATATATTGGATATTCAGAATTTCCTATCAATTCTTTTTTGTTTTCTATCACTACATTTTTATCAGTAATCACATATTCCAAATGTTTTCCTTCTGAAATGATAGTATCTTGCATCAAAATTGAATCTTTTATAATTGCACCTTTTCCAACCTTCGTTCCTCTAAAAATCACAGAATTATAGACTTCTCCTTCTATCATGCATCCATCAGCAATTAAAGAGTTTACCACTTTGGATTGTAACCCATATTTTGTTGGAGCAGAATCTCTAACTTTTGTATAAATAGAACGTCCTGGTTGATAGAATAATTCATCTCTAATCTCTTTTTTTAATAAGTTTTTATTCACATTATAATAGGTTTGAATACTTGAAATATTTCCGAAATAGCCTTCAAACTTATATCCATATATTCTTAAATTATTTAAATTTTTACTTAAAATATCACGATTGAAACTGCGATAATTGGTAACAATCGCTTCATCAACTAATTTTTCTAATAGTTCTTTCTTCATTACCCATATATCCATCGAAATTTTTGCTGTTCCAGCAAATGTTGGTAATGCTTGCATTTCAACTACTCGTTCTTCTTCATTTAAAGCTAGCCGATTAATTGGCATAAAGTCATCACAACAAACCAAACATTCATGATAAACACAAGTAATGTCCGCTTCTTTTTCGTGATGATATTTGATAAGATCCTTAAAATCGACATTACAAACATGGTAGCAATCAGATAAAATAACATACTCTGCTGTGGAGTATTTAATAAAACTAATAATGCTTTTAATGGCTTCTAATCGTGTATTGTAGACAGAATTACTGACTCCATAAGGTGGTAAAATCACAAGGCCTCCACGCTTACGAGCTAAGTCCCATTCTTTACCACTACCAATATGGTCCATCAATGATTGATAATTGCTTTTTGTAATAATTCCAATATTAGATATTCCTGCGTTTACCATGCATGATAATGTAAAGTCAATTAAGCGATATCTGCCTCCGATTGGAGTAGAAGCAATGGTTCTATTTTGGGTAATCTCAAATACTTCTTTACTATGAATGTTGGAAAAGATTAATCCTAGTACTGACATAGCCTACTTCCTCACATCTTTCTCAATCATTTGACCCGCTGATATTTTATTATTTTCAGCGATGGCAACATCACTTCCTATTACAGTGATTTTATTGGCTTTTTGTTTACTCTCACCAATTTTTGCTTGTTTTTTAATAACAACATTTTCAGCAATGATACTATATTCTATCGTCGCTCCCTCTTCAACAATCACATTATCAAAGAGAATACTATCTATTACTTTTGCATTTCTCCCTATTCTAACATTCTGTGATAATAATGAATTCTTGATCGAACCCTCAATATAACAACCAACTGTTAACAAAGAGTTTTCTATTTTACTACCTTCACAAATAAATTGTGGCGGATAAGCTTCATTACGAGAATAAATTTTCCATGACTTGTCGAAAATGTCAAATTGTGGTTTTTCTCCTAATAAATCCATGTTCGCTTCCCACAAACTATCAATGGTTCCAACATCTTTCCAATATCCAGAAAAAGGATAGGCATACATCAACCTGCCATCCTTCAACATCGAAGGAATAATGTTTTTCCCAAAATCATTTTGTGATTCAGAATTCTCATCATCGGCTTCTAAGTATTGATATAATACTTCCGCGTTGAAAATATAGATTCCCATAGAAGCTTTTGTACTTTTTGGTTTCGCTGGTTTTTCTTCAAATTCTTGAATTCGCATTTCATGATTGGTATTCATAATTCCAAAACGACTGGCTTCTTGAAGAGAAACGTCAATTACAGCAATGGTTGCTTCTGCGTTTTTTTCTTTGTGGAAATCAAGCATTTTACTATAATCCATTTTATAAATATGGTCTCCTGATAAGATGATGATATATTCAGGGTGGTATCGCTTCATAAAATCAATATTTTGATAAATAGCATTTGCTGTTCCTTTATACCAATCTGTTTTATTCTTTCCCTGATAAGGAGGAAGAATATGAACACCACCAAATGTTCTATCTAAATCCCATGGTTGACCATTGCCAATATAGTCATTCAATAATAAAGGTTGATATTGTGTTAATACACCAACCGTATCAATATTAGAATTAATACAATTGGATAATGGAAAATCAATAATACGATACTTCGCTCCATAACTAACTGCTGGTTTAGCGATTTTGTTCGTTAAAGCATACAAACGACTTCCTTGACCACCTGCTAAAAGCATTGCAACACATTCTTTTTTGTTAAGCATAGATTAGCTAAATCCTTTCTAATATTACAATAGATAATTTTGGTATTTTAATCACAATCGAGTGTTTCATATTGTTCGTATGGATGTTTTCGCTGGTAACAACATCGTTTCTTACATCGTAACCACCAAACTCTTGCCAATCACTATTTAAGATTTCTTTGTAGTGACCTTTTCTGACACCCATTCGATAATAATCAAGTGTTCTTCCTGAAAAATTAATGGCAATGATTAATTCTTTTTTTTGTCGATTGATTCTACGATAAGTATAACAGTTGTTGTCTTTATCATCGGCATTAATCCACTGGAAGCCATCCCAAGAATCTTCAATTTCCCAAAGGCAACTCTTTTTTAAATATATTTTATTTAGTTTTGCTACATATTCTTGCATTTTTTGATGCATTGGATAAGCAAGCAATAACCAATCTAATTCTTTTTTATAATCCCATTCAATAAATTGCCCAAATTCACAACCCATAAACAATAGTTTTTTCCCTGGATGGGTCATCATATATCCTAAATAAGCACGAACATTGGCAAACTTATCTTCATAGTTACCAGGCATTTTATCTAGTAATGACTTCTTGCCATGGACAACTTCATCATGAGAAATTGGTAAAATAAAATTCTCACTAAAAGCATAATACATAGAAAATGTCATACGATTATGATGATCTACCCTAAATAACGGATCTGTCTCCATATACTTTAGGGTGTCATTCATCCATCCCATGTTCCATTTATAATTAAATCCTAAGCCACCCATATAAACTGGTTTAGAAACATTTGCAAAATCGGTTGATTCTTCCGCGATCATCATAACATTAGGATAATAGCGGAAAATAATGGTATTCAAGTCCTGAAGAAAGTTAATCGCTTCTAGATTATAAACTCCTCCATGAATATTTGGTTTCCATTGATCGCGGTCATAGTTTAGATATAGCATCGCAGCCACAGCGTCCACTCTTAATCCATCCACATGGTATTTATCAAAGAAAAACTTAGCACTAGAAATCAAGAACGATTTTACTTCTGGTTTTTGAAAGTTAAAGATTCTTGTTCCCCAAGAACGATGCTCCTGACGTGTTGGTTCAGGATCCTCATATAAGACTTCCCCATCGAATTCATATAATCCAAAATCATCTTTTGGAAAATGAGCAGGAACCCAATCAAGAATAATACCAATATTGTTTTGATGAGCTTTGTTGATAAAATACATGAAATCTTTTGGAATACCATAACGAGAAGTGATACTAAAATATCCTGTTACTTGATATCCCCATGAACCATCAAAAGGAAATTCTGTTAAGGGCATAATCTCAATATGAGTAAATCCCATTTTCTTTACATAAGGAATTAGTTTATCCGCTAAACGGCGATAGTTATAAAAGTTCCCATCCTTATATCGCTGCCACGAGCCTAAGTTTACTTCATAAATATTAACGGGCTTACTGTAAGTTCCCGTGTTATTTCTTTGTTCTAGCCATGCTTGATCTGTCCAATCGAAACCATCAAGTTGATAAACTTTTGATGAGGTTTCTCCATTGGTTTGGTTATGATAAGCATAAGGGTCTTGTTTTAGAAATGTTTTTCCTCGATGGGTTAAGGCATACTTATAATTTTCATAAATAGCAATCGGATTAACAACTGCTTCCCATACTCCTTCTTTTGTGATTTTTTTCATTGGATGAGCATTAGATTTCCAGTCATTAAAATCACCAACAACCGCTACTTTTTCAGCGTGAGGTGCATAAACACGAAAAACAACACTCTGTGTTTGGTTGTCGTAGTGAGATCCAAAATATTCATAAGCATCACAAGTAAAACTAGTATGAAAATCATTTATTATGTTCTTATTCATAAACTACCTCATTGTATATTATACAATAAAACCAATTTTTATTCAATCGTTACAATCTTTTCTTATAAATGTGAAAAGGTTTTCAAGGATTCCTTTTTTCTCCTATCAAAAAGAAAGAGATTTCTCTCCTTCTCTTAATTAATTTTTGCGCCAAATGGGAAAAATGATAATTGTGCTAATTTAAAACATTGCTTACCAAAAGGGATTCCTATTATTGTAATGCATAAAATAAGACCAGCAATGACATACCCTATAGCAATTTCCCATCCAAAGATGACAATCCATAAAATATTAGCAATAGGGTGCGCTCCAAAATTTGTATCAATCTCTTTACCAAAAGGAAAAAGTGTTAAACCAGCAATTTTAAAGCATTGGCTTCCAAAAGGAATTCCAATAATGGTAATGAATAACAATAATCCTGTAATGACCCAATAAATACTACTTAATAATCCAATTAAAATAAACCATAAAATATTACCTATTGTTTTCATTTTTTCTCCTTAATCTTTCACGTATATCTTGATAATTTCACCAATGTAAAAGCGATGATAATCCCCACGAGGATAATATCGTTCTATTCCAAATGTTTGCATCTGGGTTTCATCCATTGCTTGGTCATATATTTTCTTACATACGATTGTCATTCTTGCTTCCTCGAAACTGACTGTGTGATCAAGTTCAATGGGATGAAAATCCACCATTTTCACTTTATCTTCATCACGACCACTATGGGTTCCTAGATGGGACAATCTATTACGATACTGTGGATGATAGAAGCTAATTGTGAATAAATCATTGTCCTGCATAAACTCATAGGTGTAGCGACTTGGACGTACATAACAAGTAATCACATCCTTACCCCAAATGATACCTCCCGTTAACCAGCCAATGGTCATGGTATTAAATTTGTCTAAAGACCCGGCAGTTAATAGTGCCCATTCACTTTTCATCACTTCAAAAAGATTATCGTTTAATTGTCTTGTTTTTATTTCTCTCATACTTTTTATACATCATAGAAACAACTATTTCCAATGAATTCACGTAACAAAGAATTACATGGAACATAGCGATCATCGATATCCTTTATATATTTTAAGAATTTAACTAAATGGTTTGCTGAAATAAAATATTCATCATTACGACCAATTGCTTCTAGAGCAGGGAGTGCATATTTTTTCATAACTGCTAATTCATAAGTAAGCTCAGAGTTAAAGATATAATCTGCTTGTTCTTGATAAGGATAAATCCACTTAAATTCTCCCCTTCTAACAGATGGCCACATCGCAAAGGTATTTGCTGGGGGAGTTTGACGATATTTTGAATCTCTCACGATTCGACGCAATAATCGTATTTCTGTTGCTGGAATCGGATTATGATTATCGATTTTAATTTGTGATAGTGGACTAATATAGATCTTAAACTTTTGATGCTTTGGAATTAGTTTTGTTACTTCTTCATTCAAAGCATGAATTCCTTCAATAATGATTGGAGTATCCTTAGAAATACGTGTTTTTGGTCCAATTACTCGTTTCCCTAATTTGAAATCAAAGATTGGTAATTGTACTTCTTCTCCTTGAATTAATGACAATAAATTATCATTGAATAATTCTATGTCTAGCGCATTTACATGTTCCAAATCAGGTTCCCCATATTCATCAAGGGGAGCTTTATCGCGATCAAGATAATAGTCATCCATTGAGATTTTAAGTGGTTTAACTCCTCGTGACATTAACTCTATTCTTAATCTATGAGAAAATGTTGTTTTCCCTGATGAGGAAGGGCCAGCGATACAGATCAAACGAATATTTTCGATGTCCTTCTTTATAATTTCCCCTAATTCTGCAAGCATATTATTATGTTTTGTTTCACAGATGTTTACCAAATCAATTACACTCGCCTCAGTGGCATGAGTGTTCAGTAAAGGGATACGATCAGCTTCACACATTTTTGCCCAATTGCGGGCTTCTCTTAACATTTTACCAAAACTTGGTGAATCCTCAAAGGTAGGAATTTTTCCTCCTTTTTCTGCTCGTGGAAATTGAACCAGAAATCCCGGATGGTATAATCTCAACTGAAATTTACTTAAAAAGCCAGTGGAAGGAACCATATATCCAAATAAATAATTGATATAATTGTCGCAAACATAAATGTTTACTTCCTCTTCCTCTCGATATTTCAATACTTCATTTTTATCTAAGTATCCTTTTTTCTTGTAAATTTCAATCGCTTCTGCTTTAGGAATGGTCTTTCTGATGATGGGGTAATCAGCAGCTACGATTTTGCGCATCTCTTCTTCTAAAGTGATAAGAAACTTTGTATCAACCTTTCCCTCAATTCCCAACACGTTGCATGAGATTGATCGAGAAACACATTGGTTAAATTCAACACTAATATTAGGATACAACCTTTCTAAAGCCATGATAATCAAATAACGCAGGCTCGTTTCATAAACTCTAACTGTATCAAAATTAGTTAAATCAAGAAACTCCACTGTGCAATTAAAATTTAAATAGAAATTAAGTTCTCGTAAGCGATTATTCACCTTTGCTACATACGCTTCAACATCAAATTTCTTAGCTAGATCCTTTAAGGTAATTTTTTCTTCAAATTGATATTCTTTATTATTATATTTTACTATATACATATTTTACTCCTTTTCCATACTCATATTTTATCATGATTCCCCATTTGTGTAAACACTTACAAAAATAAAATTGATAAAAAAAACAGGTCTTTGACCTGTGTTTATTTTGTCGCTTCTTTTACTTTATCACAAATTACAGCAAAGCCTGTTGCGTCATTAATTGCGATTTCTGAAAGCATCTTACGATTGATATCGATATTTACTTTTCTCAAACCAAACATTAATTTATTGTATGATAAGCCGTTTAATCTTGCTGCAGCATTAATACGAGTAATCCATAATTTACGGAAATCGCGTTTTCTTCTCTTACGATCGCGATATGCATAAGCAAGTGATTTCATTACTTGCTGATTGGCTGTTCTATATAATGTATGTTTTGAACCAAAATAACCTTTGGCTAATTTTAAAACTCTATTGCGTCTTCTTCTTGAAACGACTCCACCCTTAGTACGTGGCATAAAAATTACCTCCTTTTATCTTTTTATTCTTCTTTTATTTTAAATTTGCTACTTGTTGTTTAATGCGGCCTAAATCAGCTGCAGATACTGTTGATCCTTTACGTAAATGACGAATTCTCTTTTGAGTCTTTCCAGGTGCTAAGTGGCTTGTTCCTGGACGTCCACGCATAACCTTTCCAGTTGCAGATATTTTTAAACGTTTCTTAGTACCGCAATGAGTCTTCATTTTTGGCATGTTAAAATCACTCCTTGTCTTTCTTCTTATTTTTTGGGACTAAAATATAATGGCTATTTTTACCATCAAGGGCATTTTTAATTTCTACTGTGGCATACTCATCCATTGCTGCAACATATTTATCTAAAATATCGGTTGAAGATTCAAATTGCAACAATCTTCTTTTTCCTCTTGGAAAATAAATGGATACTTTTAATTTACTACCATCAGCTAAAAAATCTCTACCATTTTTTAGTTTTGTTTCAAAATCATTTTGTCCAATTACTGGAGACAATCTAATTTCTTTTAAAACTACTACTTTTTGATTCTTTTTGCTTTCCCGCGCCTTTTTCTGTAATTCATAGCGATATTTGCTATAATCCATAAAACGGCAAACAGGGACTTTAGCGTTTGGCGCTACACAAACCAAATCATAATTGCTAGTTCTTGCTTTGCTGATTGCTTCATTAATTGGCATTTCCCCTAAAGCAGTTCCTTCAGCATCAATAACTAACACACGTTCCGCCTCAATATTTTCATTTACTAAGGCATCGCTTTTGCGATCTACATTCTTACTAATTATAAAGCACCTCCTATTTTTTAGTACCTACCATAGTAAGAAAAGAAAAGTGAGCGCTATATAAGCACCCACCAAAAAATCACAAAGTTCTTGTAAAGTGACGTTTACCTACCAACAGAATCAGTCAGGTGAGAAGTGGGTACTTCTTCTTTCCACTATGATAAATTACTTCGTTATTATACTATAACTATCTTTCTTTGTCAAGAGTTATTTTTATTATGGTTATCTGTTTAAAACAATCGGTGATTTTCCTACTGGTGTATATTCCCCATTCAATAATCTTTTTAAAGCATCCACCATAATGGGACTATATTCATAGATACACAAATATTGATTCACAGTAATAGCATATTTGTTGATATCATAAGGAAGATTTAATCCTATTACTAATAGGTTCTCATCTTTATTTGATAATTGATTCACTAGATTGATTTGTAAGCTATTGGCATCACCAATGGCAATAACAATTTGTTCATAGCCATCCGCAATTTGAACGAGTTCTGTTATTCTTTGACTAGTTAACGATGAAATATCGAGATAGTCACAGGTACTAAACCCTTTTGCTTTTAGATAACGACTAGCAATATATCCCAATGAATTATCACTACCACTTAAATTAGACTCTAGAGTAAGCGAAGCTTTTGTTGATAGAATTAATGTGGATTTTGTTTTATCTAATCCTGTGAAAGTACCCAAATGAACGGTAACTGCTTGTTTCGCAACTTCTAAATTTAACTCTTCATGAGCTGATAAGTCATAATTTTGATAGTTTTCATTAGGAAGATAATGGTCAAATAAATTATATTTTAACTTTTTCAAAAGGATACGACGAACAGAATCATTGATTCTCTCTTCACTAATCTCACTATTGATCACAGCTGCTTTAATTGCTTGATGTGCAGTAATTGGATTATTCATCGAAGTGTAAGCAAGCATATCAGCTCCTGCTTTTACCGCTAATACTGCTGCTTGACCAACACCATAGTTATCTGCGATGGCTTTCATTTCCATAGCATCCGTAACGATAATTCCTTGATACCCAAGCTCTTCTCGTAGTAAATCAGTTAAGACAGCTTTTGATAATGTGGCTGGATACTCCTTGTCAATTGCTGAGAAAATGATATGAGTCGTCATGATTGCATCTATCCCACCAGCAATAGCACTGATAAATGGTGCTAATTCAATAGAATATAGATCTTCTTTGGTACTTGTTATTTTAGGTAGTGAAGTGTGGGAGTCTGTACTTGTATTTCCATGACCAGGAAAATGTTTTGCACAGCCCATAACATTGCTTTCTGCTAATCCGATTATCATTTGTCGACCAAATAATGAAACAGTAATGGCATTGTCTGAATAACTACGATTATTAATGATGGGATTGTTAGGATTATTATTCACATCTAATACTGGTGCCAAATCAAAATTAATCCCATAATTCTTTAATTCTTCTCCTGTTGCTTTTCCAACAAGATATGCGTTTTGAGGATTGTTGGAAGCAGCAAGGGCCATGTTACCTAGAAAACGAGTTCCTCCATTAACAAGTCTAGTTACTCTCCCACCTTCTTGATCAATACAAATAAAAGCGGGTATATTCGTAGTAGCAACTATTTCATTTTGTAACTCAGTTGTAAATGCACCTGCTGTTTCACCATCAGGAACATTATACCCCATATGGATAAAGTTGCCTAGCTTGTATTGAGCAATGGCATTCTTTGCTTCTTATGGTTAAACTAGTTCCACTATAAGAGAAGATAAACATTTGACCGATTTTTTCATCCAAAGTTAATCCAGCAATGATTTCATTAACATATTCTAAATCTTCTAGTTTCTCTGTTGGAGCAGTATATTGTTTTACTGTGATGGCAATTTCATCAAAAACTTGATCATTTAGGATTGAAGTAGCTCGAATGGTTGCTGTTCCTGCTGTTAATCCTAATACAACACCATCAACTACCTTAAGGATGGTCTTATCTGAAGTGGTCCAAATAACCTCTTTGGTAACATCCCCCCCAATTACTTCCAAGTCTAAATAAATGAAATTCCCAGCAGTTACTTCTTGATCTCCAGTAAGGTTGATTTCATCTGGTGCAGCAGCAATGACTTCGATATTAAATATTGTCATTAAGTTTTCATCATCAGCTGAAACCGCTTTGATTGTTGTTTTACCTATTGCTACTCCTATAACTGTTCCGTTTTCATCGATAGTAGCAATATTTTCATCTCTTGATGACCAAACTACAGCTGAATTAGCCCCTTCTGGATAAGCAGTTACTGTTAGTGTTGTACTTTGATTGATACTTACTTTATTACGACCATTGATAATAATACCTGTTGGAACTTTTCCAATCACTGTTACTAAAAATGTATTTTTATTATTTGGATTTGCTTTGTCTGTTGCTGTAATGATGGTTTCTCCAATGCTGACTGCAATTACTTCGCCATCATCGTATACTTCAGCAACCTCAATATTACTACTCGTCCAAATCACATCGATATTCGATGTTAGGAAGATTGATTTTCCTATTCTAACGATTTCTTCGCCAGAAATAATAATTTCCAATATTTCTTCTTCATAAACTTCAATATCGAATTTAGAGGAAACCTCACCCATACTTGCTACAATACTTGTTGTTCCTTTCGCTATTCCTATGATAGTTCCTTCTTGATTCACGGTAGCGATGCTTTCATTCTCTGATACATAGGTTATTTCTCCCGTTACAAGAGGAAATGTTGACACTTCAAGAGTAATTTCTTCTCCCACTTTGACCTTGTTTGCTCCTTCGATGATAATAGCGAATGGACTCGCTATCACAAGAATTGTTTTTTCAAAGATCAAACCATCAACTTCTACTTGAACAACAACTTCTCCAGGTTCTACACCTTTCACGATTCCACCGTTAACAGTAGCAATCTCTTCATTGCTGCTAGTCCATAGTACCTCGCCTTCTATCTTGAAATTTGCATCTAATTCAAGCTTGATTGTTGCTCCTACTTGAACTTCGTTTTCACCAACAATAGTGATATTTTTTTCTTTTGTACAAGCAATCAAAAGAATACTCAGAAAGATAATCACTAAAGAACCTATTTTTTTCATAATACCACCTTTTATATTTAGTATACTGTTAGTTATTATATCAAAATATTCAGTGTATTACAAATTAAAAATCACGTTTTTGATAAATAATACCATTAATAAAAAATAAAATAATCAGTAAGAAAAGGATCTGATAATAATGACCTTCTGATTCATTATTATTAATGGTTGGTAAAATCATTTTCAAAATGAGAAAATGATCTTTCTCATCCTGAAAAATACTTGCAATTGTATAAAGAGCAAAAGGAATGATTGACATATAGATATTATCAAAGCATTGAATTAGTATTAAAGCAAGCAACCCATAATATAGCATTAACAAATATAACTGGAGAAATAAAGATAAAAAAATAGGTTCTATGATAACATTGGGATAATAAAAACCTCCAATAACAATAAATATAAAAACCTCTATCCAAAGAAAGCCAAGTAGAAAAAGCGAGATTGTAACAATCTTAGTGATAAAGTATTTGCTTCTAGAAATATTACTCGTGATGATTAAAGTACAATAATTATCTTGTTTTGTTGTAAAGGGGTAAGAATAAAGAAAAACCACAATAAATATACTCGTTGTTTTGATAAAAAATAGGTTACTTTCTAAATAATATTGATTCGCTTGACTTTGCCAAGAAAAGTCAGTGCATTCATTCCCTATCATAAAACAACTAAACAAATGAATCATTAAAACAATGCTTATCATTAGGACAGTCGTTTTAGAAACCAAATAAGAATAATGGCACTTAATTAAATTGATCATATGCTTTACCCTCTTTCAGATAAATCACTTGATCAACAACTTTTTTATACATGGAAAAGTAATGACTTGTTATAATAATTGTCTTACCTGCATCCTTCATCGCTTGGATAAAGTCAAATAGTTTTAATTGCATGTTTTGATCCAAACCATTTAAAGCTTCATCAAAGATATAGATATCAGGATTGGCTAACATTGCTTGAATAATCAATAGTTTTTGTTTTGTTCCTTTTGAGCACTCATGAATCTTCTTTTTGATATGGGGACAAATGTCCCATTCCTTACTTAAAATTTCCAATATCTTCTTTATTTTTTCTGGTTTCATATTTTTAATTAAACCCATATTATAAATAAAATCATAACAGGTAATGTAATATGGAAAATGTAGACTATCGGGAACATACCCAATTTGATTACAGGCGACAATCCTTTCCCCTTGATAAGAAATAAGCCCCAATAGCACTTTTAAAATGGTTGTTTTTCCAGAGCCATTTTCTCCAACCAATAGGTATACTGTTTTCTTCTTAAACTCTAAATTAAGTTGATTAAGCACTTTATTCTTCCCATAGATTTTAGTAATGTTAGATAACCTCACCAATACGTCATCCATTCGTTTTCCCTTGATCCTTATTTTTCATAAGTTAAAACTTCACCAATCGCTAAATCTTTGACTTTTGTTGTGAAGAATAAAAATTCATCATAATATAGAGTATTTTGTTCTTCCCCTATCCTATACTCAATTAAAAATCCCATTTTATTGGTTTTAAAAGCACCATGATATGTAATTGGTAATAAGTAATCAACTTTTGTGTTGGGGGAAATTACCAATAGAATTTCTTCATTATGATCATTAGTACCATGAAGAGAATAGTTCTTTCCTAACAAAGTTGAAATATTGCTATTAGAAAAAACCTCATTTTGTATCACCATAAAATCTGCACTATAAAATTGCAAATTCAAATCCAAAGCTGTAATTTTCTGAATGATAATTTTTTGATTCGTTTGATTCGTTATTCCCATAACAATTCCAACAAGAACTTTTTCTTCCTGATAATCATTGACAATCGGTTTTAATTTAGAAATTGAAATATACGCTTTATCATCCCCGAAATAGGGTACTTTATAATAAGAAAAACTACCAATGGCGAGAGTAATATCAATATTTCGATAATTCATGCAAAGGTAAGCATCTTCTATTTCTAAAAGAAATTTATCATCTGTCTTTAATAAAACTATAAATTGATAACTATATTGATAGAACGATTCATGATCTATCGTAGTAATCTCACCCTGATAGGTCACTTCTTCCAAATCTAGAACTAGTTCATTATGATGATTTTTATCAGAAATCGACAAAGCTGAGTATTTTTCTATGTTTGTTATGGAATCATTCAAATCATTGATGAGAATATTTACTTGTATTTTTTCTTCTTCTTGAAAGCTAGAGACATAACTATAGGCTTTTTTAACTGTCGTTAGCTTTAATGTTGGGGATGGTTTCAAGACAACTAGAATTAAGCAAGCAATAGTAATACTGATTGTTACGAAAAAACAAATGATGTATTTTTTCATCAATACTTCTCCTCGTATAATTCGTAGTACTCTGTAATTGCTTCAATGGTTTCCCAAGTCCCTTTTTTAAAGGTCATACCTAAAATATAGTATTTACTGACTGCATTGGTTATTTTAGCTTCTCCAGTTACCTTTAGTGCTACTCGACTATAGGGTGGAATTTCGATTTTTACTTTTGTAGTTTCTATTTTACTAACTTTATTTTCTTGTTGATTTTCTCCATTTATTTCCCCAGAAATAGTTCCTGTCACTTTTTTAATGGCTCCTGCTATCTTCGCAGAAATAGCACCAGAAACAGTAGTACTAGTTTTAGTAATATCGCTTGTTTCAATCATATAATCAACATAGTAGGGTGTTGAAGTTTTATTGCTTTTAGAAAATAAAACTTCCCCAATGTAATAAGCATCACGATTGTAGTTAAAAAAATAAGTAGACCAACCCCAAAATTTGGGCTTTGATATTTTTTGATATCCATAATCTAATTCTTCTTTTGAAAAATCAATTAGTAATTTCCCTTCGTTGATAAAATCAATTTCCGTAAATTCTGGATGGCCTGTTGTACTATATCCTTTTACATTAGCTCCTATAAAAATACAAAAAAGTAAGATGATAATTGCCATTTTTTTCATTTGAATGTCCTCCTCACTTATATAATAGGAAAACAACGCTTTTTTTATTTTATTTTTTATTTTTTCAAAATAAAAGCCTTGATTTCTCAAGGCTACTATTTCATTATTTTTTCATAAATTCTTCAATATCTTTGATTTCTTTGATAATGTCTTGACTAAGATTGATACAACCTTCTTCCGTAATTACAACATTATCTTCAATTCTAATTCCTAACTTTTCCTCTTCAATATAGATTCCGGGTTCTACTGTTAACACAGTTCCTGCTCTTAAAGGTTCATTGTATAAGATAGGATCATGAGTATCAAGGCCTATTGAATGACCAATTCCATGCCAATAGTATTTAATGACATCCTTATCCTCTGTAATTAAGCCCAATCGCTTGCAAGCTTCTATAATTAAACCACGAGCAAACTCCTGATATTCTTTCCAAGTGATTCCTGCTTTTAGGAAAGCAATCGATTTTTTATTTACATCTAGTACTTCCTGATATACTTCTTTTTGACGTTTTGAGAACCTTCCATTGACAGGGAATGTCCTAGTGATATCACTCACATAATAATCAGTACAACAACCTAAATCAAATAGGATTAATTCACCATCTTGTAGTTTGGTATTATTGAAAACATAATGTAGGATTGTTGCATTGATACCTGCTGCAGCAATTGTTTTAAAAGAGTTTTGTTTTTGACCATAATACTTAATATGTTGATCAAAATAACTCTCTAATTGATACTCAAACAATCCTGGTTTTGAGTGTTTCATTAATTCTTCAATTCCTGTTTTTGTAATAGCAATACTTTCTTTAATTTTTTCAATTTCTTCCGATTCTTTTGCGCCTCGTAATTGAATCACGATGTTATAGCTATTATTAATGGTAATTTCAGGATACTTTGTCTTGAATTCATTCGCATATTCCAAGGCACAATTGCTATAGTTAGGGTCATCACGACGTTCTAAATTCAAGTAAATTTCTTGAAAACATAAACCACTAGCCCGTGTGTTATTCAATAATGAATAAATGGTTGGTGTAAAGGTATTCAAATATTTAATGGTCTCAATTCCTGAAAGATTCGTAGCCTCTTCTTTTGTTAGCTTTGCTCCATACCATTTTACATAGGTTGGGTTATTTTCTTCAACAAATAGTATTTCATCACAGCGATCCTTATGTTTGATTAAAACTAGAATCACATCTGCTTGATTGATACCTGTTAAATAGTAAAAGTTTTTATCGACTACAAAATCAAAGTCTTGATCTCCACTTTTCGGAAAAATTTTACCTGAATAAAAGATAGAAATCGTATTTTCTTTTACTTTATCTAGATATTTTTTTCTCGTTTTTACATAGAAATTTTGATTCATATTATTGTTTCTCCCTTTATCTGATTGATTAATTCCATCACTTTGTTTTCAATTTCTTTACTTCGCTGGATAGAATCCTGATGACTACTCGTAACTACTGAAATATAAACCTTCATTTTTGGTTCTGTTCCACTTGGACGAAGAACAAACCAACTTCCATCATCAAGAAAGTATTTGATAACATTGGCTTTTGGTAAAGTAAGTTTCATTATTTGATTGTTTTCAAAACGCTGTTGTAATAAATAATCCTCTTTGGCAACTATTTGTAAGCCTTGTATATTACTTTGTTTTTCCTGATGAAAATAATTAAGAATTTCTTCGATTTTTTGAGCTCCACTAGCTCCTGTTAACGTGATATTAATCAAATGATCCTGATAATATCCATATTCTTGATAGATTCTCTCAAGAACATCAAGGAGTGTTTTTCCTTGATTCTTGTAAAAACAAGCGACCTCACTACACAATAGCAATGCTTGCAAAGAATCTTTATCACGAACGAAATCACTTACGACATAACCATAGGATTCTTCGTAGCCAAAGAAAAACTCGCGATCTGTATTTTCTAATAGCTTTGCTTGCTCCCCAATATATTTAAAACCTGTTAATGTTGAAACGACATCTAGACCATGCTTTCGGGCAATTTCTGCTCCCAATGAGGAAGTAACAATGGTATTAAATAAGACTCCTTTTTTATTTAGAGTTCGATACTTGGCAAGATACTCGATTAATATCGGTCCTGTTTGGTTCCCTGTTAGTAATACATACTTTCCTTGATGATAAACAGCTAGACCAACACGATCAGCATCGGGATCTGTTGCAATACAAATATCAGCATGGTGTTTTTTCGCATAGGTAATCGCTAAATCAAATGCTTCATGGTTTTCTGGATTAGGAGAAGATACCGTTGAAAAATTAGGATCAGCAACCATTTGCTCAACAACAGGAATATATCGATATCCCGTTTCCTGTAATAATCTTTGTCCTAATAGGCTTGATGTTCCATGTAAAGAAGTAAAAACAACAAGAAAATTTTCTTTATTTAGTTCTTTATGAACACGGATTGATTTTACTTTATTTAGGTAAGCCGTATCAATCCTATCATCGATGATTTCAATAAATCCTTTTTGCTTTAAACTGTTAAAGCTTTCTACTACTATCTGAAAAGCATCTGGTGCTTTTGCAATTTCATCAATGACAATATCCGCTAAATCGGGTACTAGTTGGCAGCCAAACTCATCATAGATCTTGTAGCCATTATAATTAGGCGGATTGTGACTTGCAGTAATAACAATTCCTCCCGTTGCTTTTAATTCTCTTACAGCAAAGCTTAATTCGGGTGTTGGTGTTATCTTATCAAACAACAATACTTTAATCCCCATAGTGGCTAATACTCTTGCTGATTCTTCAGCAAAAAGTCGGGAATTATGTCGACAATCGTAAGCAATCACAACAGAAGGATTTGCTTTTTTGGTTTGTAATATGTATTTCCCATAGCCATAATTAGCACGTCTCATGGTGTAAATGTTCATTCGGTTGGTTCCAGGTCCTAAGATGCCTCGCATTCCTCCCGTTCCAAAAGCTAAATCAGTATAAAATGCTTCATACAAATCTTCTTCATTATAATGATTCAGTTCTTTTTTTAATGCTTCGTCTAAATTCTCGTAGCTTTTCCATTTGGCAATATCTATTAGCATTTTAGTCCCTCCCCACAAAATCACGATCGATGGTCATGATTAAATTATATGTTTTATTAATCTTTTTGACTTCTCCTTCAATACCTGTTTTTAATTCTTCATCTGATATATGATATTTTACTGGTACTACAAGATCAAACAAAATATTAGTGTGTGTTTCTCCATGAACAACACGGAAATCGTGGAAATGTAGATTTGTATCAATACTAGTCACTATTTTAGTAACTTCTTCTTTTAATCTTGTTGTCTTTTCATTATCAATATCAATAGGATCCATATGAATAACCAAGCAAATTCCTTTTTCATCCATAAAGTCATGTTCGATATTATCGATGATATCATGACTACTAATAATATTAACTTTACTATCCACTTCAACATGGACGGTAATAAAGGTCTTAACTGGTCCATAAGAATGAATCACTAAATCATGAATTCCTAAAACACCTGGATAGTTTAATATTTTTTCTGTGACTTCTTCAATAAATTCTTTTGTTGGAGCTTCTCCGATTAAAGGAGAAACAGTTTCCTTGATGAGTTTAATTCCGCTAATGATAATGAAAATAGAAACAACTACTCCCATATAACCATCAAGAAGTAATTTTGGGAAGAACAAAGTTAAAATTAATGAAATGAGAACTGTCGCTGTTGATATACAATCATTTAGACTATCTGTTGATGTTGCGATTAGGGTTGTTGAAGAGATTAATTTCCCTACTTTTCGGTAAAAAATACTCTGCCACATCTTCACAAAGATTGCGATGACTAATATTCCTATCATAATTAATTGGATTGGTAGTTCTAGCTCTTCGTAAGTGGGTGTGATGATCTTTTCAATAGAAGATTTAGCTAATAAAAGTCCTATTATTAGAATAATAAAAGAAACAATTAGTCCTGTAATGTATTCAATTCTTTGATGTCCATAGGGATGTTCATTATCAGCAGGCATACTAGATAATTTAAATCCAATTAGAGTAATAACGGAGCTTCCAGCATCCGACAAGTTATTAATTCCATCAGCGGTAATCGCAATACTACCCGTAAGTATCCCTGTTATGATCTTTGCAGCGCACAAAAAAACATTGCTAACAATTCCGACTGCGCTGCTTAATTTTCCATATGCAACTCGTACTTTATTGTCACCATAGTCTTCATAATTTCTAATAAACATTTTAGCCAGCAATTTCAACATAAAACTTTCCTCTTGTTATTAATTCTATTTTACACTTTTTTTTACTTTTCTTCAAGTTATTTTAATTCTTATTAGATAAATAAATTTTGCCTCTCTTGATAGTAAGCTATTTGATTATTAATGAGTAGTAAGCCTCTCAAAAAGCCATCTAGCGGTAAATTTTGCCTTATAAATAGCACAATAGTGTTATCACTTATAAAAAAATGAAAAATGGCTAGTAGATACTACCAACCATTTAGGGAAGAGAAAACTATTCTATGCTTATTAAAACTTTTGCTCCATCAGCATCAATATTGACAATTTCACCCGTGAAATCATTATCAATACAAGCGATGATTGCATCAATATCAATGCTATCTTTTACATCGTCATCGACATTATTTAATGATTTATTGATGATTTTATTCACCCCACTAGATCCTAATGTGCTTTTTAAGAAAGCCACTGGTATTGTAATATTAACACGTTCTCCATCATCATCTACTTTTATTTTTAAAAACTTACCACTGTTTTTTCCTATACTACCTTTTACAATAACAGTTTCTTGGGTATTCGTTGATTGCTTTTGCTTGTCAACAGATGATAATAATTCATTCGCTTCTGCTGCATTAATGATTCCATTCTCTAACATTTCTAATATTTTTAGTCTTTCTTCATTCATCTTTTTCAAACCATCCTTTCATTTTTTCTCCTAGATTTTCCATTTGTTTTCCGAAATCCTTAAAATTTTCTTTTACTGTCTTATCACCAATACGATTTAATTTTTCTTCAATGTTGGCAATTGCTTTTTTAATTTCTTCTTTGGCACTTTCAAGTTCTTCTTTTACTCTCTTTAGTACTTCGCTATCCATAATCTTTTGGGATGCTTTTATTTCTGCTTGTTCAATTTTTTCTAATGCTTTATGCATTTTATCTAAAGCTTTCTTTAATTTTTCTTTGATTTTCTTTTCATCGTTGATTTTTTCAAAGATTTCTTCTTCGAAAATTTCCCCTTCAACATATTCTTTTTTCTTTTTTTCTTCCATGGTTCTAAATAATTCTTCTGCTTCTTGAGCAGTGATAATTCCCTCTTCTAACATTTTTAAAATTTTCATTCTTTCTTCCATAATAATCTCCTAATTTATAGTTTCTTCAACAACGCAGTTGCTTCTTCAAACGATATCTCTTTACTAGCTAGACGATCTAAGATTTCTTGTCTTTGAGTAGAAACTTTATCTTCTTCTAGCTTATCATATCCTAATACAGCAAGGATTTCATTTAACAATTTTTTTACTGTTGGATAAGAAATATTCATATCTTTTTCAACTGATTTGATACTTCCTTGATTTTTTAAAAATATTTCAATAAATGTCAATTGTTCCTTAGATAGTTTAGCTAATTTGGTTAATGCAAATTCGCCACTAATTTCAATTCCACAGCTCTCACAGTGTAGTCGTGAGATAGTCAGTTCATCGCCACAAACAGGGCATCTAGAAATTACTTCTTTTCGCATACTTCACCTCTCTTTACTCGCTTTTTCGCGTCCTTTTATTTATTTTATACCATCGTGACATTTGATAAATAATTCCCAAAAATCCGATTTCATCTTCCATTCTGTCATCTAAAGCACATTTACGACGATCGTATTGTAGATTAAATAAATACTCATTTGAAAAAAACTTGCTTCTCATATTATCCTCCATTTATTTATAATAATTCAATCGCTACTTTTACATCATCAGCATCAACAAATATGGTTGTACCACCACCATTTTGAAGAAATGCGTCAATTAATTCTTGAGGGATGTCTTGTTCTTTGATATATCGCATGGCAATTTTAATCATGAAACGAACGGGAATTGGAAAGAAAAATAGGAAGTTAACCAAACGGGAAACACCCGGTTGATCTTTTATTTTTAAATGCAAATTAGCAAATCTAACTGGTTTTGCTTTTTCCCCATACAATAAATCAAACCCCTCTTTAGCTGTTATTTTCTTTTTTTCAATCTTTCTTAATATCCTTTTTCTCATATCATCACCTATTTACGAATTCATTATATATTATTAAATTAATATTGTCAATACTTAAATTAATATTTTTAATATTTATATTAATTATATTAATTTTTATGTTAATTTGCTTATAAGTGTATAAAATAAAAAAGCTCAAATTTGAGCTTTTATTATGCTTTTATTTTGTTTTTTCAAGATAATCAACGATATCTGAGACTTTACGAATATTTTGAGCTGCTTCATCAGAAACTTGGACATTAAATTCATCCTCGATTGCCATGATTAACTCAACAGCATCAAGTGAGTCAGCACCTAAATCTTCAGATAACTTGCTATCAATGGTAATTTTATTTTCATCAATTGATAATTCTTTCGCTATTAAGGCTTTTACCTTTTCAAAGTACATAATAATATCCTCCTATGTATACAAGTATTATACTCATTTTTTATTTTTTGTCAAGAAACTAGAGTTTTGATTACAAACATTATTTGGTCTATATCATAACATTGTAATATCTATTATTTATTGTTTTTTAATTTCCTTCTTCTATTTTTACTTTTTTGAAACGATACGTCATAACAATAGATGCTAGAATAGCAGAAGCAAAGCCGATAACTCCTCCGAAAATAAAAGGTGCAGAAATACCAAACCAAGTCCATAACCCTCCTGCTAATAATGAAGCAAATAGTAAACCAATACCTTGGCAAGTTCCATATAAACCAATAATCGTACCTTTTGCTTCTTTAGGAGCGTATTCTACAATAAATGCCTTTTCAGATCCACTAATGATAGCTTGATATAATCCATACACACCAAATAAAATCAACAATGAAATCTTCGATGTTAGGAAAGCAAATCCGATATAGACAGCTCCATATAAGAAATAACCAGGAACAACTAGTTTTCTTCTGCCAATACGATCTGATAATTTTCCCATAGGCAAAGCAAAAATAGTAGATACTATGTGGTATACCAAATAAAGAAGTAACACTGAACTTGTACTATAACCAGCTTTCGTTGCTTTTAATATTAGGAAAGCATTGCTAGAGTTTCCTAAACTAAATAGTAATACAACAGCTAAATACCAAATAATTCTTGAATTGATTTTTAACTTTTTAAGTGACAATCTATTTTCTTGTTTTTGATGATTTCCTTTTTCTTTTACAAATAATAAAAGGATTAAACCAATTGCTGCTGGAATAATAGATAGCAAGAAAATAGTTTTAAATGCTTCTACGTCAACTAAAGTATCATTGCTAACTAATTGTTGATAAAGAATATAGGCAACAAAAATTCCTAATCCTGCACCAAACATATCAAGCATTTTATGCATGCCAAACGATTTGCCTAATGCTTCAGCACCAGATTCAGCAACCAAAGCATCTCGGGGAGCTGTCCTAATTCCTTTTCCAATCCGATCCGTTAAACGAGCAATGATGATCCCAATCCAACTTCCTGAAAAGAAAAGAATAATCTTATAGAAAATGGCACTTGAATACCCTAAAAAAGCTAATCGCTTTTTATTTTGATATTTATCGCCAATATATCCAGAATAGCTTTTCAACAGTGCTGCTACGCTTTCAGCAAAACCTTCGATGACACCAACAACAGGTACCGATGCAAATGTTTGTAAATAAATAGCGACTAATGGATAAACCATTTCCGTCGATAAATCAATAAAGAAACTAACCAATCCTAAAAATATAATATTGATAATTCCGCGTTTTATTTGCTTTTGTTCTACCATATTTTCTTGATTTTTATCTCCTTAGTTTAGTCACACTTGGAGTATCGACCTTTTCAATCAATCGCTACAATTTCCAAATTCGTTCTTTGGTAAACAAATATAAATCAATATTTACTATCTGAGCTAATTCGATTGTCATTTGATTCATAATACGATCAAAAATGCTCATCATTAGTTTTACTGCCGTCAATGATTGATTGATGTCTAGATATTTTATTGCTTGTTGATGAAGTTTTTCATCGTTTTCAACATATTTTAATTTTTCCACTTCCTCGATGGTATTGATATCCTTTGTTAGTAAAGATAGTAGTTTCTTTAGTATGATTGCTAGTTTACTTGCTTCATAAATCATAGAAAGGAAATCATCACCACGAAGATAATGATAATATTTTACTAGGACAAAACTAAAATCATTCATTACTTGAGCAATTTCTTGTTTTTTATTTTCAACTAAGGCTTTTTTAGTCAACAAATTTGTGTTATCAAAGATAACCTTTACTGCCAATAGCTGTTTAATATTTTTCTCAATGACAACATATAAATAGAGAATCACTCCATTGTCATAAACACAGCGAAGAATCTTTGTATTGGGATCTTCTTCTAAATATAAGATACTATAGTAAGATTCAAGAATTTTTTCTCGTTGGTTACAAACAATATCATAGTTGCTTTCTTCAACAATCAAATGCAAATGAATATCACTGCTAGCATCTTCAGGGTTATTTACTAAGGGACCACTCAGAAAAAGCCCTGAAACTAATTTTGATGCTAATGCATAATCAGAAATTAATTTTATTGCTCGGCTTTGTAGCATGTCCCCTCCTAAAAGTAATTATTTCCCAAACTCCATTGGTGGAATCATTGATAATTCAACTCTTCCTTTTAATAAGTCAACAGAAACAACCCATACTTTTACAATATCACCCACGCTTACTTTATCTAATGGATGCTTAATAAATTTTCTACTCATTCTTGATAAGTGAACCAAGCCATCTTCTTTCACACCACAATCAACAAAGGCTCCAAAGTCAACCACATTACGAACCGTTCCTTGTAATTCCATTCCTGGTTTTAAATCTTCTAGATGTAATACATCATTACGTAATATTGGTTTTTCAAAACTATCACGAGGATCGCGTAGTGGAGCTACGAATGCATCTAAGATATCATTAAAAGTATATTCACCTACATTAAATTCTTTTATAAATTCTTTACGATTCAAACTAGCAATCTTGTTTTGTAATTCAATAGAACCGATATCGTTCTTTGAAAAGCCTAGTTTTGTTAGAATTTCTTCAGCAACCCCATAGCTCTCTGGATGGATACTCGTCATATCTAGTTTTTCATTTCCATTTGGAATTCGCAAAAAGCCGATTGCTTGTTCTAATGTTTTAGGACCAATTCCTTTGATTTTAATCTCTTCTCGATTTTTAAACTCTCCATTTTGGTCACGATATTCAACTAATGTTTTGGCTGTTTTTAAGTTTAATCCTGATACTCTTTGTAATAAAGGAATAGAGGCACTATTAATATTAACACCTACACTATTAACTGCTGTTTCAACAACAAAGTCTAGGGAATCATTTAATTTTGACTGAGTTACATCATATTGATATTGGCCTACACCAATCGATTTTGGATCTATTTTTACTAGTTCACTTAATGGATCTTGTAATCTACGAGCAATGGAAACAGCAGATCGTTCTTCAACCGCATAATCAGGAAATTCTTCCCGAGCAAGGTCGCTTGCAGAATAGATAGATGCTCCTGCTTCATTGACAATAATGTAATATACTTCTTTGTTAATTTGTTTTAAAGTATCAGCAATAAAGCTTTCTGTTTCTCGACTCGCAGTACCATTTCCAATGGCAATTACTTCTACTGTATATCGATTCACCAAGGCTTTGATTTTATCCACTTCTCGTTGTGTTCTTTCATCGGAAACAACTTCTTCCTTATTTTTTTGGTTTGGATAAATTTTATCAATCGTTAATACTTTTCCTGTTGCATCAACAACGGCTAGTTTACATCCCGTACGATAGGCTGGGTCAACGCCCAAAACAACTTTTCCTTTCATTGGTGGTGTCAATAAATAACGCTTTAAATTTTCCGCAAATATCTTAATTGCTTGGTCTTCTGCTTTATCTTTTAATTCAGCACGGATTTCTCTTTCAATCGAAGGTTTAATTAAACGACGATAGCTATCGTCAATTGCTTCTTGAACATAAGGAACACTGATTGATTCTTCGTTCTCAATAACACGACGATTTAAAAACTTAACAACTCTTTCCGTATCTTCAGAAATACTAACTTTTAAAACTTTTTCTGATTCACCCCGATTAATTGCTAATACACGATGTAATTTAATATTACTAACAGGTTCATGATAATCATAGTACATTTCATAAACATGTTTTTCATCGATTGTTTGATCTTTGACTTGACTAACTAGTTCTCCTCTAGTTTGTAAGAAGTTACGAATCCAACGACGGAATTTTGCATCATCGGCTACTATTTCAGCGATAATATCTTTGGCTCCTTGTAAAGCATCTGCTTCATCTTTTATAACCAATCCTTCTTTTACCATCTCTTCAGTAGCATCCACTGTTACATACTTCTTCGCTTCTTCAAGAACATCTCCTGTAACTGGAAAGCTTAATAAATAATTCGCAAGGGGTTCCAAACCGCGTCGTTTTGCTTCTGTAGCCCGTGTTTTTTTCTTTTCTTTAAATGGACGATAGATATCTTCCAACTCAGAAAGTTTATTTGCTTCGATAATCGATGCTTTTAATTCTTCAGTAAGTTTTCCTTTTTCTTCGATTAAACGCATGATATCTTCTTTACGATCTGCTAGTTTACGACCATATTCCCACTCTTGGAAAATTGCTCTGATTTGCTCTTCATCAAGACCACCTGTTACCTCTTTACGATAACGAGCAATAAAAGGTACAGTTCCTCCCTCTTCAATTAGTTTCAAAACCGCTTGAATTTGAGCGATAGAAACCTTTTGTTGTTCGGATACTTGCTTTAATAATTGTTCATTAATATAATTGTTTTCACTCATACTATTACTGATTTCTCCTTTATTATTACTAGTTATATTATACTACTTTTTGCCTTTTGAATCAATGTTTTTATCGGAAAACTATTCTCTAAAGAGTGAAAAAAAAGAAAATAAAAAAAGAAAACAGCTTTTTTTTAGCTATTTTCATCTTCTTTTTGAGATTCTTTTGGTATTTCAGAAAAGGTTGTTTTACACTTTGGATAGCGATTGCAAGCATAAAACTTTGTGCCTTTTGAACGACCTTTTTTGGATACTCGTTCGACTAATTCTCCTTCTGTACAATTAGGACATTTAATTCCCGTAGAAACAGCCTCTTCAGGTTCTGCTTTTTTAATATAACGGCATTTAGGAAAGGCAGAGCAAGCAGAAAATTCTCCAAATCTTCCATTACGAATGACTAGTGGACTTCCACACTGAGGGCAGGTTTCTTTTAAAAATATAGGGTAAATTTTTTCCATTTTCTGATCTGCTTCTTCAACAAGTGGCATATAGTCTTTATAAAATTTGCCCAATTCTTCTGTCCATACTTTTCTTCCTTCTGAGATGTAGTCTAAATTTTGTTCCATATCAGCGGTATATTTAATATTAATTACTTTTGAAAAGTATTCTTCTAATTTTTGGGAGGTTAAGATTCCTTGTTTTGTTGGGTAAAGAAACTTCTTTTCTATCTTTACATAGTTTCTTTGTTTTAGAGTGTCAACCATTGCAGCATAAGTAGATGGTCGTCCTATTCCCAATTCTTCCATTTTCTTAATCAGACGTCCTTCTGTATAGCGTAGAGGGGGAGTAGTAAACTTTTGCTCCGTTATCACACTAGCATCATCAAGTTGCTCAGATTTTTGGAAAACAGGAAGGGTTTTTTCATCTTCAGCGTCTTCTCCACGATAAACTTTTAAATAACCATCAAAGAGTATTCTTTCTCCACTTGCTTCAAATAAATAGCCATTATTCACAATTCTAACTTTTTCATCTTCAACAAGTGCACTACTCATTTGTGATGCCAAAGCTCGATAATAAATCAGACTGTATAATTTGAACTCATCAGCACTTAGATATTTCTTAATGCTTTCCGGAGTATGTGTTAAATCGGTTGGTCTTATGGCTTCATGGGCATCTTGAACATTTTTACCTTTACTAATAATTCGTTGATATCCTTGATAATACTTTTCTCCATATACTTTTGTAATATATTCTTTTCCCTCAGCAATGAATTCATCCGATAAACGATAGGAATCCGTACGCATATAGGTAATTAATCCGACACGTTCATTTTCTAGTTCAATTCCTTCATATAAGTTTTGAGCAATCATCATTGTCTTTTTTGCATTAAAGTTCAGTTTACTGGATCCTTCTTGTTGTAAAGTAGAGGTAATAAACGGCTCTTTTGCTTTCTTCTCACGATTTTTCTTGATGATTTCACTGACTGTATAAGAACCAGTCAGATTGCTTAGGACTTTTTCAACATCCTCTTTATTATTTAATTTTATTTTTCCTTCTAAATCTCCAATAAACTTTGCCTTTACTTTTTGCTTAGTTTTGGTAAATTCAATGAATATATCCCAGTATTCTTCAGGAATAAATTGGTTAATTTCTTCTTCTCGTTCAACAACCAACTTCAACACTACGGATTGAACTCTTCCTGCTGATTTTGAACCGATTTTACGTTGTAGTAATTTTGATAAACTAAAGCCAATAATTCGATCGACAATTCGACGAGATTCTTGGGAATGAACCAAATCTATATCAATTTCGCGTCCGTTTTCTAGCGCTTTTAGAACAGCATTTTTAGTGATTTCATGAAAAACGATTCTTTCAGAGTTTTCTTCATTGAGTCCTAGCGTATCATATAAGTGCCAACTGATTGCTTCCCCTTCGCGATCGGGGTCAGTAGCAAGATAAACCTTATCATATTTTTTAATATCTTTTTTTAGTGTTTTCACTATCGCTGATTTATCTTTTAAAATCTTATACATTGGTTTGAAATTGTCTTCAATATCAACACCAAAGCCCCCATATCCCCTCGTGGTAAGATCACGAATATGACCTTTACTTGAAGTTACGCTATAGCCTTTTCCCAAATACTTTTCAATTGTTTTTGATTTCGCTGGACTTTCAACAATCACTAAATATTTTTCCATAAACTCACCCTATTCCGTAAGCATTATAACACCACAATAGTAAGTATGCAATAGATTTGCATTTTAATCAAATGGTTGTTTTTTGCTTTTTTTCTTTCATTTGCTTTATTTTAACATCTTTTTTATTATTTTAAACATAATTTTATTTTTCTCAAAATAAAGAAAAAAGCTCATATGAGCTAAATTTCATTAATGATTGCCAACAAAACTAAATCTTCAGAAAAAATATTTTTAATAGAATGACTTTCATTTTGTTTGGTGATATTGATTGTTCCTTCGTCGATTATCTTCTTCTCGCTTCCCATGGTTACTTCCCCTTTTCCTGATAACACATACACTACTTCTTCATCTGTCTCATGAACATGAAAGCCTATTGATGACCCTGTAGGAATACGAATCTTTGCATACATCTTCATATGTTGCAAACGTGGTTCTAGTTTTTCAATCCATATAGGTCCTTCTCCACCACGCATATTTAAAACTTCTTGTTGTTTATTGCTATCAAATTTAGTAATCATGATTCCTCTCCAATTACAATCTTCATTTTATAATATTCTTCATAAATCTCTTCGTGATTATAATATTTTATCTTGCAAAACATTTCCTTGAAATCAATGATATCATCAATCATTTCATCGCCAACAGAAATAAAATCACCACTATCGATTTGATAATGATAGATTCCGTAAAATGGGTAAATATCGCCATCGCTTGTCACAATCCATGATTGAAAATCAATGTGAGACGTTTCCTCAAGATTGACAAAGTGAATGTTTAATTTGAAGCGATTAAACTCTTCTGTTTTTCTTTTAGAAGCAATTAGTTCGATTTGATAATTTTCTAGTGAATCGACAAATTTTAAACTAGTTAGTTCACTTGTTGGTAGCATCATCATTTCTTCGCTATACTTAACCTTTGTTGCTATGCTTTCTTCTTGTATTAGATACTCATAATCATAAAGAACATCTACTTTTGTAATTTGATTTCCATAAACATAATTATATGGAAAAAAGTTTTGAGCATAGGAACGCTTACGAGCATCTTCTTGAAAAATATGATAATATTGATCAATTTTACCAGTATCTGTTGTCCAATCTACTTGATAATAATTAAAATATCTTCCTGTTCCTTCCACAATATTAGCATATATCGTAATCGCATATTTAACTCGAATCGTATCTTTTTCTAAAACTGGTTTGGCATTTATTACAACGTATGAATTTAAATCCTGATGATAAACCTCATGCTCCGCAACGATTTTATCATATTGTAGCCCCTTCATATTACTACATCCAGAAAGAAATAAACAAATAAACAATACTAAGATAAACCATCTTTTCATATTATTTCCTCCTTATAGCATGGATGACTGGTGCAAAACTACGCCGATGAATGGGACAAACCCCATATTTTTCTAGAGCTAATACATGCTCTTTTGTTACATATCCTTTATGCTTCTTAAAGTTATATTGAGGGTAGACTTTATCAAAATCAATCATGATATGATCACGAGTGACCTTTGCCAAGATACTTGCTGCTGCAATAGAAGCACTTTTTGCATCTCCTTTGATAATGGCTAAATACTCCACATCAATATCTAGAGGCATGGCATCGCTTAATACATAATCGATTGCAGTTCGAAATTGTTTAATGCATTGCTCCATTCCCCATTTACTCGCTTGATATACATTAAGTCTGTCTACTTTTTCTACATCAATAACTTCGATATGGTACTCAATTGCTTCTTTCTTAATAATATCAAATAACTCCTCTCTCTTTTTGGGAGTTAGTTTTTTTGAATCATTCAATCCTTCTATCTTAAGATTTCGTGGTAGTAGGCACGCAGCAACTACCAATGGACCAGCCATAGGACCACGACCTGCTTCATCAGTACCCACAATAGAGTGGTATCCTGCAGCTATCAAAGAGTTTTCATACTCGTATAAATCAATCATAAAATATCCAAAGTGATTCGTCCAAGACGAAGAGACCTAAAATCGTTCAATAGTACCTCAGAAGCTTTCTCTTCAATGTCTTCCTTATCACTGATTCCTCGAGTAGTAGCAATGTGCTTTAGGATATCCAGATTGGATAGTCCAGTTGAAAAATGATATCGCTCTAACAAATTCTTTTCATATTTTTCTTTCATAAAGTCTAGCAAATAATACCCTAATTCAGAACTCTTCAAGATTTCATCACGAATTGCTCCCGTAATTGCTAAGTGCATTCCGACTTTTTGATCTTCAAACTTTGGCCACAATACTCCAGGAGTATCTAGCAATTCTAAATTGGCATTTAAACGAACCCATTGTTGTGCTTTCGTGATTCCTGGCTTATTTCCAACGTTTGTTGCCTTTTTATTCACTAATTTATTGATTAATGTTGATTTTCCAACATTAGGAATTCCTACAATCATCCCTCTAATAGGGCGTGGCTTTAAACCCTTTGCTTGTTCTTTTATAAATTTATCTTTTAAGATTTCTTGTGATACACTAATAATTTTTTTAATATTGAAACCACTAATAGAATCAATGGTTAGAGAAGGAAAACCCTGATTTGTGAAATACTTTTTCCATTTATTGGTATAATTGTCATCAGCCATATCGCTCTTCGTTAATAAAATCAATCTTGGCTTGTTTTTAAGAAGGTCATTAATCATTGGATTTTTAGAAGAATAAGGAATTCTTGCATCCAACAATTCATAAACAATATCCACCAAGCGTAATTTTTCTTCTATTTCTTTTTTGGCTTTTGCCATGTGTCCAGGAAACCATTGAATCATATTACTCTACCTTCTCCCAGTTAAAGAATCCATTCACTCGATATTTTACAATACCAAAAATTTGTGATTTGTGGAAGAGACCAAATGTTTTACTATCATTACTATTGGTACGATTGTCACCCATAACAAAATAATAGCCTTCAGGAACAACACACTCTCCACTTTCAGGACAAACATTTTCTCCTTTTATTCGACAATACTTTTCTAAATCAAAGTCACGAAGACCACCGCCATAATAAAATTCACCAAATTCATTTTTTAAATAATTTTCATCAATTTTTTCATCATTCAAGTATAAAATATCATCTTTAAAATAGAAGGTGTCACCGGGTATTCCAATCACTCTTTTCACAAGTAAATCCCCATTTTCAACTCCAGGAACGATGATATTATATCGATCATTTAATTGAACAACAATGACATCAAAATGATCGACTTCTTTTGTTGAACGAACCATTAAAGCATCTTCGTTTTGTAAAGTAGGAACCATTGATGTTCCTTCTACTGTTGCTCGGAAATAAATAAAACTGGAAAATAGTTGAAAACCAAGACATACAATAGCAAAAAGTGACAAGAAGTCACATATTTGGTAAAAAATATTAGTTACTCTTGGTCCTCGAGGAACCAAGAGAAATCGTACATATAAATCATAAACAATAATTGTAGAGGCAATAGAAAAAGAAACAAAGCGAATAATATTATCTGTGAAAGTATTCCCTTTGAATACCATGAAAATAGATAAAATTATCGCTGATACGATTAAGATAATGATTCTTTTCTCAATAGATTTCATTTGTTCTATTTCTCTCATTGTTTATTGCTTATCTCCTTAAAATTTCATCCAGTTCTTCTTCTGATTGAACTAAAACATCTCGTTGACGACCAGGAATAACTGGCGATACAATTCCTATTTTTTCCAAGCCTATCATAATATTATCAGCACGATTAAAGCCCATTCCAAATGCTTTTTGCAATTGGTTCATCGATGCTCTTTGGAAAGCCACTACATAACGAGCAACGCGTTCAAATAACTCATCAGAGCGTGGATCAAAACTAACGTTGTTGTCTATTTCTGCTTGTTTTTTTAAATCATCAGCAGTAAACATATAATTTGTTTCGTATTGTTCTCGTAATAAATCCGTAACTTTTTCAATTTCAGCAACCGTGATGAACGCATTTTGAACTCGAACATCATTACTTCCAGAATTGAATAACATATCACCTTTACCTAGCAATTTTTCTGCGCCTGAGTGGTCTAAAATTGTCATAGAATCAATTTGTTGATTTACTCTAAAGGCAATTCTACCTTGGAAATTGGCTTTTATCGTTCCCTTAACAACATCTGTTGTTGGTCTTTGCGTTGCAATAATCATATGAATTCCCGCACTTCTCGCTTTTTGAGCAATTCGCTGTACATATATTTCAAATGACTCTCCTGCAGTATTAATCAAATCAGCAAATTCATCAATTACAATTAGTATATAAGGTAATTTGCGACTTGGTTCTACTTGTTCAATACTTGCATTGTAGGTTTCAATAGAACTCTTAAAGGTTGTTTCAAATAGCATAAATCGACGTTCCATCTCATCAACAACCCATTTTAAAGCGGGTGTTGCTAGATTAGCATCCGTAATGATTGGAGAAGCTAAATGTGGCATTTCCCTGAAATATAATAGCTCATTTCTTTTTGGATCAATTAAAATAATCTTAACTTCTTCAGGAGTTGCTTTATATAGAATACTAGTTAATATCGTATGAATACAAACTGTCTTACCACTACCTGTTGAACCAGCGATTAATACATGTGGCATGTCAATGATATTCAAATATTTATTACGGCCATCTACCATTTTCCCTAAAACAACGTTTAATGGCTTTTTATCATTTAGAAATTCTCGATTGCGAATCATTTCACCAAATAAAACCACTTCCCGAGAAGTATTGGGAACTTCAATTCCTACTGCGGTTTTACCAGCAATTGGAGCTTCAATACGCAGGGATTCCGATGCTAGATTCATTTGTAAGCTTTTAAATATACTTTCCACTCGTTCTGGTTTTACTCCTGAATCTAACTTTACTTCAAACTGAGTAACAGTAGGTCCTTTTGTGTAGTTCTCAACATGACCACCAATTTTAAATTCTGCCAGTGTATTATCAATCGTAACTCGTTGCATATTGGTCTCAATATGGTTTTCAGCCGATTTTGCTCGGGGTTCATTTAATAAATCAACGGGTGGGAACTTATACTTTCTTTGTTTTTTAGACTGGGATTGATATCCGTCTCGTGAATTGACTCTTTGTTCTTGATAACTAGGATAGTTATCTTCACGATAGGTTGGTTCTACTGGACGATTGTAATCGTCGCTCTTGATGTCCTCATAGAATTCAGGTTCACGAGAAAATGTTTTTCCCCTAACTACTAAAGTGGATCTTTTTTCACGATCAGCACGATTTTTCTCCGCTCTTTCTTCAAGACTTAAGGGTTCTTGATTATATGGTTCCCATACTTGCTCTGTTTTGTCCTCTTTACTTGCATTTTTTAGAGGTTCATCAACAATTTTTTGAGCGCTATATACTCCGTAGTTTTCGCGGTTACGACGTTCGATTTCTTCATTAGATAATCTCGTTCCTTTTAAATCCTCAATATTTTTCTTTGTCATAACAGGCTCTTCACGGCGAAGATAAGAAGGGATACCTCTATGTTCCTTATTTCCCATATCATCACTACGATATTTCTTATCTTTCAAATCTTCGTATTGGCGTCCTTTATTATCATATTTAACATATGGAAAAACGACTTTATCTTCATTATGATAACCCGTATAGGAAGAAGCAAATCGATCAAACTTTTTCTTTTTCTCCTGAGGAGTAACTGCCTTATTTATTTTTGTTGTTTCATCTTCTATCCTCGCGATATAAAATTCATTTTTTCCTTTCATTTCATCCTCCTATTTAATAGCTTTTTGTGACACTTATTTCTTTTCTTCAATATTATTAAGTAATTCTTCTAATTCTGCAATTTCTTTTTTGATTGATTCTTGGTCTTTCTCTATATTGAAAACACTCTTGCTATAAACCTTATTCGTTTCATTTCCTATCATTCCGATTATTGTTAGGGCAGCCTTATTAAACATATGAATATAGGGTTTATCAATTACTAAATTCTTAATCCAGTAAAAAGGATTTCCTATGTTTATTGCAACTTTAATCGACTTCCATATCGTTGGTATCTGCGCTTTATTAGCTGCTTTCACTAGTTTATTCTCATCGTATTTCTTTTTCATATCGATAAACTTTAGGATTGAAGATATTCTTATTTTTCTTATACGCTTTAAAAATTTATTAGAAAGCATTTCATCAATTCTATTTGTAATGTAATGATTCAAAATTAATATTTCATCAGCACTTAATTCATATATGGGATGAGCAGAATCGGGGTAATATGCTTTCGCAATATCATGGATTAAGTTTCCTGCGATACTCTTTAGATCTTCATACTTAGCACTACTTGGCTTTGTTGAAGATTCTTCTATAAACTGATTCTTTGCGTTATCTATGATTCTTTTAATAATCTCATCATTCTCTTTATTTGATTTAAAAATCTTACGTTCTTCTTTTCTAATCGGAGCTAATACCATTGTTACATAGATTAACATAAATAAAGCAAAGCCTATTACGATACCTATTAATAAAGGGGTCAGTGAATCAAATGATGTTTTTTCTCTTACTTCATTCAAATATTCCCCTATGCTTTCAAAAATATTTAAAAACATTATACCCCTCCTATCACTTTATTCTACTACAAACCCCCTGCTTTTGCAAGATTTATAACTTCTTTTTGGAATATTGGATGGTGATAAAAAAACCGGAAATAATTCAACTTTTCTCCGGTTCTGTTTTCTTATAAAATATCAATCTCAATTAGCTTTATCGATTTAGGCCCTTCGTATTGCTCAAGTACCGTCGTTTCTTTTGATAAATATAGGTTACTTAGGCATTTGTTTAAGTCTCCACTAAAAGAAAATCCACTAACTGGAATTTGTTTTTCTCCATCAAAATAATTTGCCAAACGAACTTCACCACCAATATAGCCACTATATATTTCAATTTGAATATTAGATAATGCGATGATTTCTAAATGTGGGTCTTTCCTTAAATCAGCTTCGGTTTGTTTTCCCGGTTTTACTGCTATCCTGTTTAAGTTTCCTGTTGGTTGCCTATGTAAATAATATGCATAACGATTAGAGCCATAATAATTGACCAATTGTCCCTTGTCAAGAATGGTAATCGGCTTTAAAATGACACCATCGTTATCAAAAGCATTGGCTGGTGAATTGGTTCTAAGTCCTATTGTTAGTTTATCTCCTATCGGTTTTGTTTGAATAGCATCTCCGATTTTCTTATCCGTAGCATGTTGATATACATCCGCAAAAGAAAAATTATCAATGATAGCGTTGAAAAAATCTTTTGCATGTTCTTCTTTTAAAATTACATCAATTTTTTTAATACCCGGAATTGTCGTTGCAAAGTAGCGACTTGTTGCATCAGCTACTGCCATTTGGGCATCAATAGCAACTTTTCCTAAATCAAGTTTACTGTAATGAAAATCTTTATAAACTTCAACTTTTAAATCTTTTCCATGATAACTAGGGATTGCTTCTACTTTTATTTCATGCAGTGTCTTCTTTAAATCCACATTTTGTGAATTCACGATATGACTTGTCTTAGTATTAAAGAAAAGTTCTAAAGAATTAAAGGTAACAAATTCGTTGGCTTTACTAAAAAATGTTTGAGCGATTTGATCCAAAATTACAAATGGAGATATTTCTTCTATTTTTTCTTTCCAACTTTTTTTCTTTATTCCTTTTACAATTTCATAGTATTCATTCTTTACAAACCCAGCTGCATAAACAGCATCGCTAATTAGTTTATCAATGGCTTTTGCACTCATTCTATGACTCATAATGAAAGCAGAAGATCCCAAATAATCATGATTATTCTCACTAAATTTGTGATAAATGGTCACTTTATATTCAGTAGTTGTTGTAACTCTTGTTGTTTCTAAATGTTGCAAGACATAAAAGGCTTCCTTTGTATCACTAACGATTTCTTCAATCAACCAATCTGTTACTTGAGTATTCTCTTTTAATTGCTTAATAATCCTTTTAATCATCCTATTTTCACCTTAGCTTTCATGTATGGGCCACCATCACTAACGCGAACCCATTCTTTATGGCCTTTTCCACACATACCGCTACCTATTACTTTAAAATCTTTAGAAACAGCTGTAATTGAATTTAATAAATCGATGACATAGCCACTCATAACCACTGGTGAAATTATTTTTCCAGAAAATTTTCCATCGACAATTTCTCTGCCATAATGTGCTGTGCATTGAATTCCCCAGTTCTTTGGATCTTCCATTCCATTATTAGTGGTAGCAATATAATATCCATAGGAAATACTCTTAATCATGTCTTTTAGTTTAGCGTTGCCACTTTCAAAGAAAGTATTGGTCATACGAGTATAGGCTTTCCGTTTATAAGATTCTCTACGTCCATTTCCCGTTGGTTCTGTATTTAATTCTAAAGCACTTAGCGCATCAGAAATTCCTCTTTTTAAAATACCTTGATCAATAATCTTAGTATCTTGCCCTAAAATCCCATCATCATCAAAGAAATAAGAAGCAACACTATAGGTTGCTAGTGCACCATCATGCATGTTAACGAAAGGTGACGCTACTTGTTTACCAACATACTCTTTTGCTAGCGCTCTCTCCTTTACAAACATATCCATTTCTACTCCGTGTCCAAATGCTTCATGAGCAATCAAGCCACTAATAGATGGATCGGTTATCACATCATAAAATCCTGGAGTTGGTAAAGTAGAATCTAATAATTCTACTGCTAACTTTCCTGTTTCTTGAATTGATTTATATAAATCTAGTAAATTTTGATGAATATTATTACTACCAAAACCATCATAGGCATATTTTGTGTTTCCTTCCCGACGAACCAATATAAATGTTCGTGGGTTACTCCATGTATAGTATTGTTCCAAATCCTTATCAGAAGAAATAAACATCTTTGATATTTCAAGGTTTTCAATGGCTGCTCTTACATTGACTGCATATTGGATATTATCCATGGCTTCTAAAACATAAGACTTTAAAATACCAATGATTTCCTCTGTTGTATAACTTTTTCCTTTTGGTTTACGGCAAAAACTCTTTACTAGTTTTTCTTCTTTTAATACGGGAACTTGAATCATTTTCCCACCAAAAGTTTGTTTTGCTAATGTTTCTATATCGGTAACGATCTTATCTAAATTGTTTTCAGATACCTCATTGGTTGCGTATTCACTATAAATACCATCATGATAAACCTTAATAACAAAACCACATTCTGTTGTGGGACTTGGAATCACTGAAGTAGAACGATGATCAACTGAAATACCAACTCCACTAACATCAGTGCCTAAGACACTAACATAATCATATTTCTTTTGAAGAAGTTCGATTAATTTATAAATGACTTTCTTCTTTGACTTTAAATATTTTGAAAACTTTCCCGTCATGTTACACCTCTCGTTTACTCGAACCATTATATCATTTGCAATCTTGTACTTCAATAAAAAATAAATAAATATATGACATTATTTGAATTTCAGTAAAAAAAAGTTAAAAGATTGCTTTTAACTTTCATAGCACTTTATTATTTAGGCTGTTTTCCAATGTATGCTAGAATACCACCATCAACATATAAAATATGACCATTAACAAAATTTGAAGCATTACTTGCTAAAAAGATTGCAGGTCCCATTAAATCTTCTACTTCACCCCAGCGACCTGCAGGAGTTTTAGAAATAATAAATTCATTAAAAGGAACTCCAGGTTGTCTTAATGGTGCCGTTTGAGGAGTGGCAATGTAACCTGGTCCAATACCATTACATTGAATATTATATTCGCCATACTCGCTAGCAATATTCTTTGTTAACATTTTTAGTCCACCTTTGGCAGATGCATAAGCAGAAACAGTTTCTCGTCCCAATTCACTCATCATGGAACAAATATTAATAATTTTCCCATGTCCTTTTTTAATCATCGATGGAATAACTGCTTTTGCCACAATAAATGGAGCATTCAAATCAACATCGATTACTTGACGAAACTCATCAGCACTCATTTCAATCATGGGAATTCTTTTAATAATTCCTGCATTATTCACTAAAATATCAATAACTCCAATCGTTGCTTCGATTTCTGAAACCATCTTATCAACAGCTGCTTCATTGGTAACGTCGCATACAAATCCATAAGCTTTAATTCCTTCTTTCGCGTAACTTTCAAGCCCTTTATCTACTAGCTCCTGCTTGATATCATTGAAGACAATCGTTGCGCCCACACTAGCAAATCCCTTGGCAATAGCAAAACCAATTCCATAGCTTGCACCAGTAATTAATGCTATTTTATTATCCAATCTAAAATCATTACTATTCATGATTTTGCCTCCTTATTCTTCTTCTTTTTGCTTCTTCAAAATGATTCGTTTTGTTTCATCCTTCTTACCAACCACGAAACTTAAAACAATTCCTAGTAATAAACCCAATGCGGTTAGAATTGTTCCAGTAACAACAATGGCAAACGAAATCAAGGCATTTCCTGAAAAGGTGAAAATCGGATCAGATATTGCAATGGATATATAACTGATGGATGCCCAAATGACAATACCAGAAACACCCGTTAAGATGATTGTAGTGATTAAAGAACGAGTTTTCATAAAACCAATGGCGGCAATAAAATTCACAACCGAAAAGAAACAAAAAATAAACATGGGAAAGCCAACTGATTGACTTTGTAAGGTAACAATTAAATTAGCATGGAATTCTGTTGCTAATGTATAAACTAACATTGCTAAGAAAAGCAAAGTAACTGTGATTTCCTCATAACAAAAGCGAAAAAATTGTTTGATTCCTCGCCAAATCTCCTTAATCCACGTATTAAAATTATTCTTATTCTTATCTAATTTATCCATACTTTACAACTCACTTACTCTCATTGTAGTTTCTTTATCAAAGAAATGAACATACTTCATATCAATGGCCACTTGATAATCATTGTGTGATTTAATATCATCAGAAACACTGACCTTTGCCATGATATCACGGCCTTGTATACTTGAATGAATTAACAATTCCGCTCCTAATAACTCTACTACCTCTGCATGTAAATGAACGATAGCATTTGGATATTTCTTGAAACTACTTTCACCAACTAAAAATTGTTCTGGTCTTACTCCCATGATTAATGGTTTTCCAAGATAGTTTTTTAATTTTAGATTTTCAAACATATCCGATGCTACCTTAACTTTTTGATCGCAAAAATGAAAGTATCCATCCTCAGCCAATATTCCTTCAATAAAGTTCATAGGTGGAGTACCAATAAAACTACCAACAAAAATATTAATTGGATTATCATAAATTTCTTTTGCTGTACCTATTTGTTGGATGTCTCCATCTTTCATGACAACGATTCGATCTGCTAAGGTCATGGCTTCTACTTGATCATGAGTGACATAAATCATCGTTACCTTCAATAAACGATGAAGAGCCGTTAGTTCTTTTCTCATAGAACCCCGTAATTTTGCATCTAGATTTGATAAAGGTTCATCAAGAAGAAAACACTCAGGTTTTCTTACAATGGCTCTTCCTAGAGCCACTCGTTGTCGCTGACCGCCTGATAAAGCTCGTGGTTTACGATTCAAATAAGGAATGAGTTCTAGGATTCGCGCTGCTTCCATAACTCGTTCATGAATGATGTCGGGTTTTTCTTTTCTCAAAGTTAAACTAAAAGCCATGTTATGATAAACACTCATATGGGCATATAGAGCGTAATTCTGAAAAACCATCGCCATATCGCGATCCTTTGGAGCCTTATTATTTAATACTTCGGTTTCTGTTTTAATGATTCCATCCTTTAGAGTATTTTTTACTAAGGTTAGTTCACCAGAAGTAATCGTTTCTAATCCAGCTATCATTCTTAATGTTGTCGTTTTACCACAACCAGAAGGACCAACAAAAACAATAAACTCACCATCTTCGATTTCTAGATTGAAATTTCTAACAGCTTGTACTCCATTTGGATAGGTTTTACTTAAATTTTGTAAAATCAATTTTCCCATATCGTACCTCTCACTTCGTTTCCTTTTTTTCTAAAGAGGCAACATATTTTTCTAGCCTAACACTACGAACATAACAAAAGATTCCAGATGTTAAAAAGCAAGTAGACATCATTATTAAATAGATAACCATTCTAATTAAATCTTTTGTTGGAACGATTGTTTTTATGACATTGCTCACAAGGGAACCTGTTTCATCAACTAAATCATAACTTTGATAAATTTGTAAAGGAACGTACAGTAATCGCAATAAAGAAACAATTCCAAATGCAATTAGTACTATGGAATATTCTTTTGAATATTTCTTACATTTTTCAATCGCAAGAAATGTCATTAACATCAAAACGATATTCAATAATATCTTAGCTGCAGTTGCTAAGCTTGGTACTAATGTATTTAGTGCATCAAAAAGATATAATGATTTTCATTTTTTATCTCCAATGCCAAAATAATTTAGAGCATTATTATAGCAAATATCTTGAATAATTTTTCCTACTAATTTAAGATCGTTAGGGTATTCTCCATCTTCAATTAATTTACCAAAAAGATTACATAAAATT